>QIDK01000191.1 GCA_003228405.1 Gammaproteobacteria bacterium
TTATCGCAGCGCATATTTAACTATTTAAAGGTGTGAATATGTCTACTGATATGATTAGCAACCAGGTTAGCGCCGATGTTAAAAGTGCATCGGTGGCATCATCGGTCAGTGCTAAGCCGGCAGGTGATCGGCAGATGCCGGCAGCAGAAGGTGGCAATGCATTACCGCCTGAGCCAGCTGCAGATGCAGTCGATTCGAAACAGTTACAGAAAGTGGTCGCTCAGTTGAATGAAAGTTTTCAGCAGATACAACGTGATTTGCAATTCAGTATTGATGAAGACAGTGGTCGTTCGGTGGTGCGTGTGGTGAATTCTAAAACAGAAGAGCTGGTTCGGCAGATTCCCTCAGAAGAGGTATTACGTATATCTCAGAATATAGAGGAACAGCTGGCGAGTGTTACCGGTCTGTTATTTGAGACCTCCGCGTAGTTGGCCTTTTTTTTGCAGTATGTCTTAGCAGACTAAGATAATTTAAGACGAGGCAGGTATGACGCATATCACCGCTACAGGTATTGGTTCTGGACTGGATGCAAATGGCATACTGGAACAGATAGTAGCGGCTGAGCGGGGGCCAACCGAAAACCGTCTTAATTTAAAAGAAGCTAAATTACAGGCAGAACTGTCTGCCTTTGGTTCGTTAAAGGGGGCGATCAGCTCCTTTCAGTCATCTCTCTCCAAACTTAAATCGCCGACTTTTTTCAATAGTAGCAATGTATCCGTCAGCAATACCGATGTACTGCTTGCATCCACAACCAGCATTGCGCAGCCAGGCACCTACACGGTTGAAGTCACTTCTCTGGCGCAGGCGCAGACGCTAGCCTCCGTATCCTATACTGCAATTGATGATGTGGTTGGCAGTGGTACCTTAAGTTTTAGTTTTGGCACCACCGTTTATGACCCGGGAACTAGCTTTATAGCCGGAGATGATACCTACACCAGTTTTACGCAGAACCCTGATCTTTCTTCCCAGTCTGTTACGATCGATAGCAGCAATAACACCCTGTCGGGTATTCGTGATGCGGTGAATGCAGCAAAAATAGGGGTTAATGCCAGTATAGTGGATGATGGCTCCGGTTTTCGCCTGTTATTCACAGCCCAGCAGGGGCTGGATAACAGCCTGCAAATTAGCATTGATGAAGGCGGTGCCGCATCTGCCAATATCGATACCAGTGGTTTATCAATATTGGCCTTTAACAGTTCGGCCACCAATATAGAACAGACCCAGGCCGCTCAGGATGCCCAGCTAACCGTTAATGGCCTGTCGATAACGCGTGAGAGCAATAGCATAGTGGGTGCAGTTCAGGGCGTAACCTTAAACCTGCTAAAGACCGATGTTGGCAATCCGCTGCAGGTGCAGGTGATTAATAATAATATTTCAGAAGCGCAAACTAATATCACTGCTTTTGTAAATTCCTATAATGAACTATCGCAAATTATGAGTGGCTTTACAGAATACAATGCCGAAAGCGATAAGGCAGGCATTTTACTGGGCGATTCAACCACACGAAATATAATGCGCCAGATTCAGCGTGAACTGGGTGGTGTTATAAATAACGGTGGCTTATTTAACGGTTTAGGTTCAATCGGCATTACCACTAATCGCAATGGCAGCCTGTCACTCAATGCAAGCACATTGAATAGCGCTTTAAATGATGATTTTGATTCGGTTGCTCAACTGTTTTATGCAAACGGTAGTACCGCTAACTCCAGCATTAGCTATTTAAATGCCAGTTCGAAAACACAGGATGGAAACTACAGGGTTCTGATTAATACCCTGGCAACCCAGGCTCAGTTAAATGCCGAAGCAGTCAGTGGCCCGATTACCATTGATGGCACTAATGACTCGTTTAGTTTAGTGGTTGATGGCATATCTACCAGTACCCTGAATATAAGCCAGGCAGTGTACAGTGATATGGCACTACTTGCCCAGGAAATGCAGAACCGGATTAATGCGGACAGTGCATTGCAAACGGCCAGCCTGGGTGTCAGTGTCGCCTATGCCTCAGGCCAGTTTCAGATCAGTTCTGCAACCTATGGTGGTGCTTCCAGTGTGAGTGTATTTCTGCAAAATACAGTACTGGGATTAACCGCTAATGCGACTGAAATCACGGCCAGTGATGTTAGCGGAAATATTGGTGATGCGGCGGCCACGGGTTCTGGCCAGACGCTCACAGGCAATGGCGATGCCACCGGGCTGGCTCTGCAGATTAGCGGAGTAAACACCGGCAATATCGGCAGCGTTATTTATTCAACCGGTATTGCCGGACGGCTAGATCGCCTGCTGTCCCAGTTTCTGGATTCGAAAGGTCAGTTAGACAATAAAACATCGACCCTGGAAAGCCAGATTAGTAATATTGCCCAGCAGCGTATAGATCTTACCGAGCGGGTGAATGAACTTGAAGCACGTTATAGAAAACAGTTTACCGCTCTCGATGTTTTAATTAGCCAGATGAATACAACCAGTTCGTTTTTACAGCAACAGCTCGAATCTTTACCGGGCGTTGTTTTTAATAAGAAGTAAATCAGACCATTTGTTGTGAGCAGTCTGCCATGCACTCTGCTATAAACAGTAGATGGATAAAAACAGACCAACAGACAGGAAAAAGCATATGCAAAATTCAGCCGCAATGAATCAATATAAGCAGGTGGGTGTACAGGCAGCCGTGGGCAATGCAGACCCGCATACATTAATCCAGATGCTGATGAATGGAGCTATTGAGCGTCTGAATATGGTGAAAATGCATATGGCGCAAAATAATATGCAACTCAAGGGAGAGAGTCTGGGCAAGGCCGTTTCTATTATTGATGGTTTACGCACATCACTGGACATGGAGAAGGGGGGAGAAATTGCTGAAAACCTGCAATCACTCTACGACTATATGCAGCGTCAGTTACTGGCGGCTAATATGGAAAATAAAGTCGAAAACATAGATGAGGTACTTGCATTAATGAATGAAATTCGCTCAGGCTGGACAAGCATCCCACAGGATATTCGCAAGGCTAAAAAAGCGGAGTAAATATGCAGTCTGAACGACAGCATCAATGGCAGAATATTTTACAGATGACAGAACAGTTGCAACAGTTATCTGCCAGTGAAAACTGGTCGGCAATGATTAAGCTGGAAAGCTGTCGAAAACAAAAGCTGGACAGCTTCTTTGCCACTCCGGTTTCAGAAACCGAAGCAGCAGCAGTCGCCATGGGTATTCAGCAAATACTGGAAAGTGATCAGCGGCTTGTGCAAGCAGGCCGTAAGCAACAAAAAGAAGCCACCTGCGCAGTTCAAAAACTGTGTGTCAGCAAAAAAGCAGTCAAAGCCTACCGCCATTTTCAAAAATAAGCTCTTTTTAGTGTTTTTTTAGAGTTTTCCTAAGCTTTTGAATTTAGGAGAAATTATAACGACAATTTTTTGACATTTAAATAATCTCTGCTTTACTCAATATTAGTAATGATATTAACGCAGGCCACAAATGCCAGATAGCTCAGTTCAATCCAGAATTCTTCTGGTTGAAGATAATGCCCAGATTTTTAATGAAACCAAAACCCTGATGAATTTTATGGGGTTTGATACCTTTTATGTGAATGATCTGGATGCGCTGACCGGTGCCTTAAAAGGTAGTGGGTATACAGCTGTATTGCTGGGCGAGTTTCAGGGGGAAAGATCCCGTGCAGAAGCGCTGCAAATGATTGAAGCAGCTGAATTACCCGTAATACTGTTTAACCAGGACAGAATCAATTTAGAAAAATACCAGAGCCAGTTTAATAAGGTTATTGCCTATCTACATATGCCACTGAAATATGAGCCTGTGGTGGAAGCACTGGAAAAGGCCAGTGCCCTTGCCGACGCTGAAAGCAGCGAGTCGGTTAGAAAACGGGTCAGTCAAATTCCCAAACTGGGGGGCAGCAGTGCCGCTATTCAATATGTGCGCACTATGATCGAACAGGTGGCAAAAACGGATGCCAGCGTGTTGATTCTGGGCGAGTCGGGCACCGGCAAAGAAGTCGTTGCGAGAAATATTCATGCCTTATCCAATCGCTGTAAAGCCGGTTTTGTGCCGGTGAACTGTGGTGCAATTCCCGCTGATCTATTAGAAAGTGAATTATTTGGTCATGAAAAAGGCGCCTTTACCGGGGCTATCAGCTCGCGTCAGGGGCGCTTTGAACTGGCAGAAAAAGGCACCCTGTTTCTCGATGAAATTGGCGATATGAGTTTGCCAATGCAGGTGAAACTATTGCGAGTGTTACAGGAGCGCACGTTTGAGCGGGTCGGTAGCAATAAAAGTATTCATTCTAATGTGCGCATTCTGGCGGCAACGCACCGTAATCTGGAACTGAATATTAAAGATGGAAAATTTCGGGAAGATCTGTTTTACCGCCTTAATGTGTTCCCCATTGAGCTACCCTCATTAAGAGAGCGTCTGGAAGATGTGCCATTTTTACTGAATGATCAAATCGATAAGTTAGAAACAGAAAATCGTGGAACGGTGCGTTTAACCGCCGAGGCCACTGAAATGCTTGGTCAGTATTCATGGCCGGGTAATGTGCGGGAACTGTCAAATCTGATTGAGCGCCTGTCTATTTTATACCCGGACAGTATTGTAGACGGGCAGCACCTGCCGCCGAAATATCAGCCAGCATCAACCTTTAAGCCAGTAGAAAACGCATTTGAATCTAATCCCTCTTTTAATCCGGCGTTTATGTTTGCAGATTTAGATGATGATGATGAAATAGAAAGATGCCTGCTGAAAAAACTCCCTGACGATTTACCCAGGAAAATTTCACAGGGATATACAGAAGCCCCCGTTGTAACGACACAAAATGAAATGGATGATAATGGCCTGGATTTAAAGGAACATCTGGCAGGTTTAGAAGTGAAGCTGATAAAACAGGCGCTGGATAAAACCCAGGGTGTAGTGGCCCATGCGGCTAAGTTGCTTAAAATGCGTAGAACGACGTTGGTTGAGAAGTTGAAGAAGTATGATATTAAGGGGTAAAAAAAGTCTTAAGTCAGAAGTCAGAAGTCAGAAGTCAGAAGTCAGAAGTCAGAAGTCAGAAGTCGGAAGAGCAAAAGCAAAAGCTCATAAACAACAGCTCAAAATCAAAAGCCTTTTCATAGGGACTGATTGTGCTTGTTGTTATTTCTTTATGGCAAATCCTTGCCTCCCTTGCCGGATAATTGACTCTGTATTGCCATCACTTATTTAACCATATGAAAAATAAGAAAAAATAAATTTGGCACAGTAAATGCTGCATTACTGCTAAGTTAAATAAAAGTGACATAAACACGACATGCAATCATCAGCACATAGTCAGGCAATACCTGTAGATCCGGCCGCATTACAAAACCCGGCACAACTGGTGGCGGCGTTTGAGCAGTTCGGGCGCTTATCAGAACAGTTGCAACAGTCCTATCAGGAGCTCGATCAGCGGGCGGCTGAATTAACTGAACAGCTTGCATCGGCACAAAACGAACGTTTAATACAGCTTGCAGCAAAAGAACAGTTAGCCCATCGTCTGGAAACTCTGTTAAATGCATTGCCCGCGGGTGTATTGCTGGTGGATGCAAACGGCAGGATCACTACAGCGAATCCGGCAGCAGAATTATTTCTCGAACAGAGTCTTATAGGTAAACAATGGCGGCGTGTTTATGCGCACCGTGTATCGCGCCACACAGGCCAGGATTTATATTTAAATTCGGGGCGTATTCTCAGTTTAAAAACACAGTCACTGGAGAGTGACCAGGGTGAAATTATTCTGCTGGATGATATCTCCGAGCAGCGTATGTTAGAAAGCCTGGCAGACAGGGAAAACAGACTGGCCGCAATGGGTCAGATGGCGGCCGGTCTGGCGCATCAGTTACGCACACCACTAGCCTCTGCCGTTTTATATGCATCGCAACTTAATCAGTTTACAGAAAACGACCCCAAACAGAATAAAGCAGTTGAAAAGGTACGTACCTGTATGCGCTATCTGGAAAAACTGATCAATGACATGTTGATGTATGCAAAGGGTGGTGAATTTTCAGAGCAAAAATTTGTACTGGATGAGCTGCTGGTTACCTTTAATACACGTATTGAAAATAGACTAAGGGAAAGTGGTACTCAGCTAAGAATTATTAGTCAGTTAAATGAAATTCAGTTAATTGGAAGTATGGATGCACTGGTCAGTGTGCTCATTAATCTGGCAGAGAATGCAATGGAAGCCTGTGATGAAAATTGCAATATTGATCTCGAAGTGTATGAGCAGGCAGATTATTTGATTATCGCAATGCGTGATAATGGCCCGGGTTTAAGCGTTGAGCAACAGGCAAAAATTTTTCAGCCTTTCTTTACTCAACGTGAAGGCGGAACAGGCCTGGGCCTGGCGGTTGCACAGTCTATAGTACAGGCACACCATGGTGACCTGCTGCTGCAATCGCAGTTGGGTAAGGGTTCCAGCTTCTATGTTTGTCTGCCGTTAAACCGTGGTGAGCAGTTTTTAGCCAGTGGTAAAACAGTGCAGCCAGAGAAGCTAAATATGACGAAATTAAATATGGCGAAAATGAATGTGGAGAATATGAATGAGTCAAAATAAACAACAATGTATCGATATTTTAATTGTTGAAGATGATGAGCAATTGCGCGAAGCCATTTGTGATACCTGTGAATTATCAGGATACTCGGTGATTTGTGCAGAACATGGTCAGGCCGCTCTGGCCAGATTAAATGAATATCGGTTCAAACTGGTATTAAGTGATGTGCAGATGCAGCCCATGGATGGCGTTGAGCTTTTACAGCAGATTAAACTGAAATATCCTGAACTCCCGGTCATTATTATGACCGCCTATGCCAGCATAGAAAAGGCAGTAGATTTTATGCGCCTGGGTGCAGAAAATTATCTGGTGAAACCGTTTGAAGCTGAAGCCCTGCAACAGCTAATACAGGCATATATAATGGATGAAATTCAAATTAAGCATGAAACCGAATTGCTGGCCGAAGACCCGAAAATGAAATCACTGAAATTACTCGCCAGCAAGGTTGCGCAAAGCGATGCAACGGTACTGTTGTGTGGTGAAAGTGGTGTCGGCAAAGAGGTGTTCGCACAGTTTATTCATAACCAGTCAAAACGTGCTAATCAGCCATTTGTTGCCATTAACTGTGCGGCTATTCCCGAAAATATGCTGGAAGCCGTTTTATTTGGTTATGAGAAAGGGGCATTTACCGGTGCGGTTCAGGCGACGCCGGGTAAATTTGAACAGGCACAAAATGGAACATTATTATTAGATGAAATTTCTGAAATGGACGCAGCACTACAGGCTAAACTATTAAGAGTGTTGCAGGAAAAAGAAGTAGAACGTTTAGGCGCGAGGAAATTAATTAAACTTAATGTGCGAGTACTGGCAACCACCAATAGAAATTTAAAAGATGAAGTTGAAACGGGCCGTTTTCGCGAAGATTTATTTTATCGACTGAGCGTGTTCCCGGTGCAGATACCCCCCTTGCGTGATCGGGTTGCGGACATTATTCCCATCGCCAGAAAATTGCTGAATAAGCAGGCAGGTAATCCAGCACAGGAAATATTACTGACTGCAGACGCACAGCAAAAATTATTAAATTATTCATGGCGGGGCAATGTGCGCGAGCTCGATAATGTTATGCAGCGAGCATTGATTTTTAAAGAAAAAAATGATGTTACGGCTGCAGATATTCATCTTGAAATCGATGAATTTGAAGTAGTAGATGCTCGGCAGACCGATTCTGCTCAGGCTTCTGAATTGGTGAACGGCCTTAAAAACCGGGAGCAACAAATAATTTTAGAAGCCTTAAAAGCGGGTAATGGCAGCCGGAAATATGTGGCGGAAAGGCTGGGTATAAGCCCAAGAACATTACGTTATAAATTAGCCAGAATGAGAGAATCTGGTATTACTATATAAACTGCAGAGTGTAGTCGCTGTGTCTGATTGGCCTTATTTTTAGAGAAATATTATGAACAACATCAATGTGCAACAATTATTAGCTCAAATGCGCGTGCTCGAAGCCCAGGCTAAATCTCAGATAGGCCCAGAGTCGCTTTCTATAAACGAATTGCAGGGTACACAGAAAACAGATTTTTCAGAAGTGTTAGCTAACTCGGTAAATTCAGTTAATGAAAACCTGATGACGGCGGGAAAGATGGCAAAAGCATTTGAACAGGGCAATTCAAATATAACCATGGCTGAGTTAGTTATTAATATGGAAAAAGCCAGTGTCTCATTTCAGGCTATGACCAGTGTGCGCAATAAATTATTAACCGCATATCAGGAAATAATGAATATGCCGGTTTAGCCGGAGAGCATAAAAAACTGATGATCAGTAGTATCAATATAGGTTAAAAAATGGCAGAACAAGTAGCAGCTCCAACCACAATGATGATACCTGTGCCAAGATTTATCGGCGCAATACTCGGTATAGTCGTAACCGTTCTGGTGAGCATCGGGATTTATACCTGGGGCACAACACCGAATTTTTCATCTTTATACACAGGGCTTGAGCCGGGCGATGCGGCTGAAGTTGTGACAGCATTACAGTCGGCGGCCATACCTTATGAATTAAATGCAGCTTCTGGCTCGATAATGGTTGAATCGGGTCGAGTGCATGAGGCGCGTTTAAATCTGGCTGCACAGGGGCTACCCAGGGGCACAGCCATTGGCATTGAAATGCTGCAGCAGGAACAAAGTTTTGGAACCTCACAATTTGTTGAAAGCGCACGTTATCATCATGCGATGGAAACTGAGCTGGCACGCACCATTAGCACCATGCGAAATGTGAAATCTGTGAGGGTGCATTTAGCCATTCCCAAACATTCGGTATTTGTGCGTAAACAGGATAAACCCAGCGCATCGGTTGCTTTAAATCTTTACGGTGGGCGTGCCATTGAGCAGGGGCAGGTGAATGCAATTGTACATATGGTGGCATCTAGCATATCAAATTTAACCGCTGAAAATGTTACCGTGGTTGATCAGAGCGGTCGCCTTTTATCTTCTGGTGACCAGTCTGGAAATGTAGCCATGACGGCTAAACAATATGATTATTCGCGCAAGGTTGAAAAGGATTATGCGCGACGTATTGAACGTTTACTAGAGCCGATTATGGGGGCGGGAAAAGTACGCGCTACGGTTAATGCAGAAATAGATTTTAGTCAGCAGGAAACCACCGAAGAGTTATTCAATAATACTAACCAGACCCTGCGCAGTGAGCAGGCTTCTCAGTCAGAGAAATTTGCGGCAAGTCGCGGTGGAGTTCCCGGTGCGCTGGCTAACCAGCCACCTGAAAGTGGACGGCTAGTGAAAGGTGCGGGTGAGGTAGGTCAGATGAGTACTACCCAGAAGCCATTAAATTCCAGTCAAAATTCAGTTAAAAATTACGAAGTAGATCGCACCATTCGGCATTCGCGTCAGGGCAGTGGTATTGTCAAACGCCTTACGGTGGCGGTGCTGGTTGATGATAGAATGGTAATTGAAGATGGAGACGCTACACTTACTCCACTTACTAAGGAAGAGATCGCTCGTTTAACCACCCTGGTTCAGCAGACCATCGGTTTTAACCAGCAGCGAGGTGATATGGTAAATGTGATCAATGCATCTTTTGCACCGATAGAACCAGTTGAAGACATGCCAGAACCCACTATTATGGATAATAAGTGGATACCATTTGCACTGAAATGGATCTGGCCATTTATACTGATAATGGTGGTTATATTTACAATATTGAAACCATCTATTAAAGGCTTGACCAGCTATACACCACCGACACCTGTATTAGCTTCACCGGAAGGCGGGGCAGCAGCAGGTGAAGCCGGAAAAACAGGTGAAGCAGGTGTTGCACAACTTGAGCATCAGGCAGGCAGCATTCCACTGCCATCGAATGAAGATGAGAAAATAGACTTTGCAAAGTCAATGGTTCAGCAGGATCCGAAAAAAGTGGCTAATGTTGTAAAAGAATGGGTGGGTAAAGAATTATAATGTATGTGAAAAATAATGGTTGAAGAAAAAAACCTGGCATTATCCGGCGTGCAACGGGCAGCTGTGCTGTTAATGGCAATGGGCTCAGAAAATGCCGCCGAGGTTTTAAAACACTTAAACCCTAAAGAGGTGCAAAGTTTAGGTGCTGCCATGGCGAACCTGGAAAATGTGAATAAGAAAACCATGGCAGGTGTAATGGATAGCTTTATTTCTGCCGTCAGTGATCAAACTTCTGTGGGCATTGGCCAGGAAGATTATATTCGTGACATGATGGTTAATGCATTAGGTGAAGATAAAGCCAATAATATGATTGACCGAATCTTGCTGGGCAGTGGGAATAAGGGGCTTGAGTCTTTAAAGTGGATGGATGCCCGTTCCGTGGCTGAAGTTATTCGTCTGGAACACCCGCAGATTATAGCCATCGTTTTATCTTATCTGGAACCTGATCAGTCTGCCGAAGTACTAAAAATATTACCAGAACGTGCACGTCCTGATATTTTAATGCGAGTTGCCTCATTAGAAGGTATTCCACCTAAAGCATTGCAGGAACTGGACAAAATAATGGAAAAACAGTTTTCAGGAAGTCAGAGTGTCAGTCAGAATACCATGGGAGGGTTAAAAACCGCTGCCAACATTCTGAACTTTATGGATTCATCCATAGAAACCGCAATAATGGATTCTGTGAGTGAATATGATCAGGATATGCAGAATGGCATTTCAGAACTGATGTTTGTATTTGATAATTTAAATGATGTGGATGATCGTGGTATTCAGTCATTACTCAGGGAAATTTCGACCGATACCCTAACCCTTGCATTGAAAGGTGCCGAAGAAGGTCTTAAAGAAAAAATACTCAAGAATATGTCTAAACGTGCAGCCGAAATGTTACGCGAAGATATGGAAGCCCGTGGTCCGGTTCGTTTAAGTGAGGTGGAAGCCGCACAAAAAGAAATTATCACTACCGCACGTCGTCTTGCAGATGATGGTGAGATTATGCTCGGCGGAAGTGGAGCTGAAGAGTATGTCTAAGCCGGGAAATTTTGAAATCTGTAAGCTTTCTGTCATGAGCTGATCAGAGGTTTCAAAATAGCAGGTGCATCTTTCGATGCACATTGAATGCTGGAAATATTATATACAGTGAGTCCTGTGAATAACGTAGGACTTGTGATGAATGATGTGAAATTATGCCAAAAAAATTCAAAGTTTCTGAAAGTAAAATTCAGCATTACGTACTACCGGAACTAACCGGTAATATCGTAGGCGCACAGGATGAATCATTGCGCCCGCAAACGGTAGAAGACATAGAAGCTATACAGAAACAGGCCTATGAAGAAGCCAGGCAGGAAGGTTTAAAAAAAGGTCTTGATGAAATGAAACTCAAGGCTAATCACCTGGTTTCCATGTTTAATTTTTTACAGCACCCCTTAGAAGAAGCAGACAAGGAAGTAGAGCATCAACTGGCAGATTTAGCCGTTGTTCTGGCGAAGCTTTTATGTAAAAAAGAATACAGTCTTGATGCACAGCATATTCATAATCTGGTAAAAGAGTCACTGGAATATTTGCCCGTTAAGGCTCGTGATATTCGCGTGCATTTAAATTCGAGTGATATTGATTTATTAAAGCAGGCGGATATAAATACTCATGAACAAAGCTGGACCTGTATTTCTGATAATACGATAACCGCCGGTGGTTGTGTAATCGAATCTGACACTTCGCATATTGATGCTACGTTTGAAACCCGGGTACAGCAACTGGTAGACCAGCTCAGTTTGCATCAGCCGGGTGGGAATGATGATGCAACAGAGTGAACATTATCAGCGTTGGGTTAAAAGCCTTGCTAAAAAACAGGCACATATAAACTCACCGGAGCCGGTAGTTGAAGGCTGTTTAACCCGCATGGTGGGTTTAACATTAGAAGCCATTGGCTGTGAAGCGGCGGTGGGCACCAGCTGTAATATTGTGGCACCGGGCAATCACTGTATTGAAGCAGAAGTGGTTGGTTTTTCCGGGGATAAAACCTATTTAATGGCCATGGGTGAAAGCCGTGGTCTGGTGCCTAATGCGAAAGTGATACCGGTGGGGCATTCCAGTTTTATTAAAATTTCCGAAGATTTTCTGGGGCGAGTGATTGATGGCCGGGGACGGCCACTGGATGGCAAGGGGCCGATTCAGATGAACCATGAACTGGCCTCGGATATGCCGCTGGCAGGAAAAGCCATCAATCCGCTGATGCGAGACCCCATAAAACAACCATTAGATGTGGGGGTGCGGGCAATTAATTCTTTGCTCACAGTTGGTCGAGGGCAACGCATGGGTCTGTTTGCCGGCACCGGTGTCGGCAAAAGTATTTTATTAGGCATGATGACCAAATACACGGAAGCCGATGTAATTGTGGTGGGGCTAATTGGCGAACGGGGTCGTGAAGTAAAAGAATTTGTGCAGGATATCCTCGGCCCGAAAGGTATTAAACGAGCCTGTGTGGTTGCTGCTCCCGCAGATTCATCCCCCCTGGTTAGAATTCATGGCGCTATGTTAGCCACCAGTGTTGCAGAATACTTTCGTGATCAGGGAAAAAAAGTTTTATTGCTTATGGATTCATTATCACGTTTTGCCCAGGCACAACGTGAAATTGGTTTATCTATTTCTGAACCCCCGGCCACGCGGGGTTATCCACCCTCGGTGTTTGCACGCATTCCCCAGTTAGTTGAGCGAGCGGGTAATGGTGCTGCAGGGCAGGGGTCCATTACCGCATTTTATACCGTACTAACGGAAGGCGATGATAATAATGACCCGATTGCCGATGCGGCACGGGGTATTTTAGATGGGCATATCGTGTTATCCCGACAGCTGGCCGATATGGGCCAGTACCCGGCAATCGATCTAGAATCGTCCGTGAGCCGGGTGATGCCAATGGTTATTACCGATAATCAGTTACAGCAAAGCCAGCAGATAAAGCAACTATACTCATTATATGAACAGAACCGTGACCTGATTAATGTGGGTGCTTATCAGCAGGGGAGTAATGCCTCGATTGATCAGGCGATAGCCATGCAGCCACACATACAGGAGTTTATGCGGCAGGGAATGAATGAAGCGGTTTCGTTTCAGCAGAGCCAGCAGATGCTTGATCAGTTGCTTGCTCAGGCTCAGGCTCAGACTGAGGAATAAAGATAGTCGTAAGTCTTAAGACTTACGACTTACGACTTACGACTTACGACTATTTTTCCCATGAGATCAAAACGAATTAAACCCATCGCAAAACATGCAGACCAGCTGCAACAGCAGGCGGTGCAGGTTTATGTGGCCGCTCAACAGACAGTCGTTGATGCACAGCTACAGTTAGAGCAGCTGATTGAATATCGGGGGGAATACAGTTCCGGCCGGGTAAGTGGGGGTTTAAATGCCACCCAGTTAAGAGACTATCAACTGTTTCTGAATAAACTCAATCAGAGTATTGAACAGGCCCGGTTGAATATACAGCAAAAGAAACTGCAATGTGAACAGCAAAAAATCAACTGGCTTAAAACCCGTTCACGCAGCAAGGCACTGGATGCGGTGGTTGAAAAATATCGATTGCAGGAAGCACAGATTGAGGCAAGGATTGAGCAGAAAGAACAGGATGAGTTTGCCAGCCGGATTTCAACATATCGACGTAAGACTATCTTTTAAAACCTGGCCCGTCATTTGCAACTGTCTTAGTAACACAATCAATACTGAGACAGGTGTTCTATGGAATTACTGCAAAAAATTGATGTAAAAGCAGCTGGCGCCGGGCAAAAGTCAGTGGAAAATCAGCCAGGCTCAAGCGGGGCTGATGGGGATGACAGGCAGCAAAATAATGTATTTAAAGATCAGCTGAATCAACAGATCGATCAGTCAAAGGCCAACGTTAGCCAGAAGAAAACCGATAATAATCAACAAGATAACGGTTTTCAGGGGAAAGAGGGTGTGGTTGCTGAAGAACTGCGTGATACTGCAGAAGTGACATCGGGTGGGCTGCCGGAAACAACTGAAATTGACACAGTGGTAGCGGCTCAGTTTGCGGCCCTGTCAGCGCCATTAACTGATATCGAAATTGATTTAAACCAGCCTTTAGCTGCCACTCGGTTGCCGCAAACAGGCAGCAGTTTGCCGCTGCCATCAGAGCTTATTTCAACGGCGGTGAATTCAGAAAATCTACAGCAAACCCTGATTGCATCTCAGGCAGTTAGTTTAACGGGAGTAACGGCTGAAGCTGTAAAACCACAACAGTCAGTGACTGAGGCTGTAAAGCCACAACAGCCATTGACTGAGGTTGTAATGCTGCAACAGAAAGAACTAATAAATAAAGTACAGCTGCAGAAAACTGACGTTGCTACCACGAATGTTCGGGCAGCAAAATCTGAGACCCTGGCCGTAGCGGCCAGTTTAAGCACCAGTTTGTCTGAGAAAGCCATTACCCAGGATGCACGCTATTCGAAAATTCTCAGTGAAATGCCAACAACAGAAGTCATTGCACAAACGACACGTCTGCAACAGGTTCCAGTTACCACCGCATTATCCGCCGGTTCTGCATTGGCTCAAAATGTAACTGCACCCGCAACAGGCCTGATTAATGAATCGGCTTCTTCTTTAAATACCTCAAACCCATTGAGTAATAGCTTAAACTCTGCAATCAGCGCCAATATACAAAGCCCTAACTGGTCACAGCAAATGACGCAACAGGTTTCGTATATGCTTAAAGGCGGTTTTCAGCAGGCAGAAATTAAATTAAACCCGGCGCACCTGGGGCCAATGGAAATAAAACTGACGGTAAATGACGACCAGGCCAGCATTAGTTTTGTCGCCCAGCATGCACCGGTACGAGAAGCACTGGATGCCGCTTTACCCAGATTAAGAGAAATGCTTGAACAACAGGGTTTAAATCTGGCCGATGTGGATGTATCTACTCAGTCTGAGCAACAACAGGCAGAGCAGCAACAGACCAGCTCCGAATTGCATGCGGAACAAACAGCAGAACAGACCGAGGCCATGACTGCAGAACAGGAAGTTGTTGTGAAAATGGATGTTAGTTCAGGTGTTAATATATTTGCTTAAAGGGCGGATATTGGTTTATAAGTGCAAGCTCAAAGTCAAAAACTTTTCACCGCAGAGGACGCAGAGGTTTTTATTGTTTGTGCTGCGCACAAACTAATAATTAATAAGCTTTTCTCAGCGTACCTCTGCGCCCTCTGCGGTTCAATCTTTCGTTTTAATCAGCATTCCCTGTAGGTTGGGCTGAGGTACGAAGCCCAACAACTGTATCCTCGTAACCGATTTTAACAAATCAGCCGGTTTTTTTTGAAAGCCTTCTATACTTGAGTTATCAGTCTTCTTTTTAATCAAATAATATTGAATGAGCTATATTAATAAAACAGGAAATAGATATGAGTATTGCAACTGATGTATCTAGTGATAATAAATCTGCAACCATAAAAATAAATGGTCGGTTTGATTTTAGTTTGCATAATGATTTTAGAAAATCATATAAAGATGTGAATCTATCAGCAGGAGAATATAATATTGATTTATCAACGACTGAATATATGGATAGTTCGGCTCTGGGCATGCTATTACTTCTAAAAGAACATGCGGATTCTCAGAGTTGCACGGTGAAATTATCCGGCTTTAGTGATGAAATAAAAGAAATACTGGCTATTGCCAGTTTTGAAAAATTATTTACACTGGCCTGAGTTTTTTTCTTGTCAGATTATGTAAAAAATATTCTTGTCGTTGACGATGATATAAGCAATCGTACCATTCTTTGCGCCCTGCTGAAAGAGTCCAGTTATCATGTGATAGAAGCGGAAAATGGAAAACAGGCAGTTCAGGCGGTTGAAGATAATCATATAGATATTATTATACTCGACGTCCTAATGCCGGTAATGGATGGTTATGAGGCAGCAAAGACCATCAAGGCCCGGCAGAATTATTTTATACCAATAATCTTTCTCACATCGTTGACCGATGAAGACTCATTAGTTAAGTGCATAGATTCCGGCGGTGATGATTTTCTGACTAAACCTTATAGCCATGTGTTGTTGATTTCAAAAATAAATTCCATGCTGCGTATTGCCAGCCTGTATAAAAAAATTGAAGATAAAAATAATGAAATTCATGAAATAAATATGCAGGTTCAGCAGGAAATGGTTGTTACTAAAAAACTATTTAAAAAAATCACACGTAATGACTTGCGCGGTGTAAATACAGGCTTGCGTTATTCTATGTCACCTATGAGTATGTTTAATGGGGATTTGATTTTAACAGAAAAAAATCAGACTTCAGGGCTGGATGTGCTAATAGCAGACTTTACCGGGCACGGGCTTTCAGCGGCTATTGGTGCATTGCCTGTTTCTGATGTTTTTCACACTATGACCCGGAAGTGTTTTGCATTTACAGATGTACTGGCGGAGGCTAATACAAAGCTGGTTGATTTGCTACCAACCCATATGTTTATGGCTGCGGGCTTAATCAGTATTGATAGAAGCAATAATGTGCTCAGTGTTTTAAATGCCGGCCTGCCGGATATTTATCTTTATCGGAATGGGGAGATTATACGTACTTTTAAATCCAGGAACTTACCTTTAGGTATTAGCCAGACTAATTCATCTCAGTTTGATGTTGAAATGGAACCATTAGAATATGGCGACCGTCTGATTGCTGCAACCGATGGTATTATGGAGGCCAGCAATCCACAGGGTGAAAGGCTTGGTCTGCATCGCCTGTTAAAAATATTTAACAATAATACAAAAAGTGAAAAGTTGTTTGAATCAATACTGGCAGATTGCGAGCAGTTTTGTGAAGGTGCAGAACAGACAGATGATATAACATTGCTTGAAATATGCCACCTTGAAAAAGTTGAATATACATCTGATGCGGCTTTTGTAAAAGAACATCGGCAGGCATCTGACTGGTCTATGGAATTTAGTCTGGATATTAAAAGCCTGCGCCAATTTGATGTGCTGCCCTACATTATGCAGGCGGTTAATCAACTGCAACCACTGCAAAGTGGCAGAACCAGTTTGCATACGGTGTTAACTGAAATGTATGTTAATGCACTGGATCATGGCGTATTAAAGCTGGATTCTTCAATGAAAAACACTCCGCAGGGTTATATGGCGTTTTATAAGGAAAAACAAAAACGTCTTGATGAAATGGAACAGGGACATATTCAAATTTCTCTACGTCATGAGCTAAATGGCAATGACGGCGGTCGTTTGAGCCTGCATATTATAGATAGTGGAGAAGGCTATAATTTCAGGAACCCGCAGACCAGCAAAAATCAGTTCTCTGGCCGGGGTCTGAAGCTGGCGTCTTCGCTTTGCACAGAGCTGAAAGTGCTGGGTAAGGGGAATTCGGTTATGGCTTATTATGACTGGGGTAAAAAGATTCACGACGAAAATCCCTCATAAATTTATTTCATCACTGTAACTCATTGAAATCTATACTTATAAAAATCACCATGTAAAAATAGCTTGCTTTTAAGCGGTAACTTACTAAAGTGTCATACAGAATATTAGCCACCCAGCGAAAAACTGGAGAGTATGTATGACTACACAGAATAATGAGCAGCCCGGTGATGCGGATATGGATCACCAGGAAACCCATGAATGGCTAGAGGCCATTGAAGGGGTTTTGCAGACGGATGGTGCCGATCGAGCACATTTTTTACTGGAACAGATGATAGACAAGCTGCGTCGCAGTGGTGCAAACCTTCCACATAAAGCGACTACAGCCTATGTAAACACCATACCTACTCACCTGCAGCCTAATCTGCCGGGTGATATCAGCCTGGAACGCCGAATTCGTGCTCTTATTCGCTGGAATGCTGCGGCAATGGTGGTTAAGGCAAATAGAAAATCATCTGAGCTGGGTGGGCATATCGCCAGCTTCGCATCTGCAGCCACCCTGTATGATATTGGTTTTAATCATTTCTGGCGGGCCCCCAGCCATGAGCATGGTGGTGATCTGGTTTTCTTCCAGGGGCACTCTGCACCGGGTATGTATGCTCGTGCTTATCTTGAAGGCCGTTTAGATGACAATCAGCTGAATAACTTTCGTCAGGAAGTCGATGGCAATGGTCTGTCATCCTATCCCCATCCCTGGTTAATGCCTGACTTCTGGCAGTTCCCGACCGTCTCCATGGGTTTAGGCCCCATCAGCGCGATATATCAGGCGCGCTTTATGAAATATCTGCAGGATCGTAGTCTGGCGGATACCCATAATCGTGATGTCTGGTGCTTTATAGGTGATGGTGAAACCGATGAGCCTGAGTCATTAGGTGCAATCTCCTTAGCCTCCCGCGAAAAGCTGGATAACCTGACCTTTGTTATCAACTGTAATCTGCAGCGCCTGGATGGCCCGGTGCGTGGCAATGGAAAAATCATTCAGGAACTGGAAGCGGTGTTCCGTGGCGCTGGCTGGAAAGTCATAAAAGTACTATGGGGTGGTTACTGGGATCCATTGCTTGCAAAAGATCACGATGGCCTGCTGCAAAAGCGCATGTTAGAGGCCGTTGATGGCGATTTTATGAATTACAAATCCAAAGACGGTGCTTATGTGCGTGAACATTTCTTTGGTAAATATCCTGAGTTAAAAGCCATGGTGGCGGATATGTCAGATGATGATATCTGGCGTTTGAACCGTGGCGGACATGACCCGCATAAAGTGTTTGCAGCCTATGCAGAAGCGGCGAAACGTGATGGTCAGCCTACGGTTATTCTGGCGCACTCGGTTAAGGGTTATGGTATGGGCTCGGCGGGTGAAGGCCAGATGCGCACTCACTCGCAGAAGAAGTTAGATGAAGAAGAAATGATTGCCTATAAAGATCGTTTCAATATTCCTATTTCCGATGAGCAGGCGGCGAAGGCAGAATACTATCGCCCGGATGAAAACTCAGCAGAAATTAAATACATGAAAGCCCAGCGTGAAAAGCTGGGTGGCCCCATGCCTGCACGCCAGCGTTTAGCGGCACCGTTAGAAGTGCCGGCACTTTCTGTTTTTGAACCCATTACCAAAGGTTCAGGCGATCGTGAAATGTCAACCACCATGGCTTTCGTTCGATTACTGACATTAATCACCCGTGACAAAAAAATGGGCAAGTATGTAGTGCCTATCGTGCCGGATGAAGCCCGTACCTTTGGTATGGAAGGCATGTTCCGTCAGTTAGGTATATATTCTTCCGTGGGCCAGTTATATACCCCACAGGATAAAGAGCAGGTGATGTTCTACAAGGAAGATAAATCGGGTCAGATTTTAGAAGAAGGCATCAACGAAGCGGGTGCCATGTCGTCATGGATTGCCGCAGCAACATCCTACAGCACACACCATGTCAATATGGTGCCATTCTATATTTATTATTCGATGTTCGGTTTCCAGCGTATTGGTGATCTGGCCTGGATGGCGGGTGATATGCAGGCACGCGGATTTTTACTCGGCGGTACGGCGGGTAGAACCACACTCGCCGGTGAAGGTTTACAGCATCAGGATGGTCACAGTTTTCTGGTATCTGGCACCATTCCAAACTGTGTATCTTATGATCCGACTTTTGCCTATGAACTTGCGGTTATTATTCAGGATGGAATGCGCCGCATGTATCAGAACCAGGAAAATGTTTTTTATTACATCGCAGTAATGAATGAAAACTATATACAGCCAGCCATGCCTAAAGGTGTTGAAGACGGTATTATCAAGGGCATGTACTTATTAAAAGGCGGTGGTAAACGTCGCAAAAAAGTACAGCTTATGGGCTCGGGCACTATTTTACGTGAAGTGATTGCTGCAGCTGAACTACTCGATAAAGACTGGTCAATAGATGCAGATATATGGAGTGTCACCAGCTTTAATGAATTAAAGCGTGAAGGCGAAGCGGTTGATCGCTGGAACATGCTGCACCCGCTAGAAGACAAACGTGTCAGCTATGTTGAAAAATGCATGAAAGATAAACGTGGCCCGGTAGTTGCGGCAACCGATTATGTGCGCAGCTATGCGGAACAAATTCGCAAGTGGATTCCGGCACAGTATGATGTGTTAGGTACCGATGGTTTTGGTCGCTCCGATACTCGTGCACAGTTACGTAAGCATTTTGAAGTGAACGCAAAATACGTAACCGTGGCGGCATTAATGGCGCTGGCAGATGATGGTCAGTTCCCGGCGGGAAAAGTTCAGGAAGCGATTGAGAAGTATGAGATTAATCCTGAGAAGCCTAACCCTGCTACTGCTTAAAGTTTAAAGCATAGAAGAAAAAGCAAAAGCTATTTTTCCGCAAATGAACGCTAATACGCGCAAATAAAAGCGGGTTTATTAAAAGGTTAAATAGCTTCGTCATTCCCGAATGCCTGTGTCGGGAATCCAGTGACTTTGAGTGTGTAATGTCGCTGGGTATTTGACACATATTATTGAATCAGAAATAAAGGATACTGATAATAAACCATAGAATAAAAGTACCTGTAGGAGTTAGCTAAAGCTGACTCCTACAGGAAAAAATATTTTTGTTATGTCCTGTGATATAAAAACAGATATTCTTTTTATCTGATTCATTAGTTTATTCGGAGATGAATAAGAATAAAACAGTTAAACAACTGGAGTAAACCATGAGTGAAATGGTCGAAGTAAAAGTTCCTGATATCGGTGATTTCGATGAAGTTGAAATCATTGAAGTTTTAGTTTCCATTGGTGACCAGATCGCCGAAGAAGATTCATTAATTACGGTTGAGTCAGATAAGGCTTCAATGGAAATTCCCAGTAGTCATGCGGGAACAGTTAAAGAAATTAAAGTGGCGGTGGGTGATTCTATTGCAGAAGGTGGCATCGTTGTTGTGATTGAAACATCTGCTGAATCCGTTGCTGCACCTGTAGAAGAACCAGCAGTAAAAGTAGCAGCAGAAAAAGCTGAAGACAATAAAGCGGCAGAAGAGCGCAAACCTGCACCCGCACCTGCCCCTGCAGCAAGACCTTCACCCACAGCAAACATTAATTCCGTTAGTTTTAAAAATGCACATGCATCACCCTCGGTACGAAAGTTTGCGCGTGAGTTAGGTGTCGATTTAGGCAAAGTTTCTGGCACAGGCAGAAACTCGCGTATTGTAAAAGAAGATGTGCAGGCTTTTGTAAAGCAACTTATGACCACTGCTGGTGGTTCAGCTAATGGTGCGGCTCTCGGTGTAGAACCAATGCCCGATATTGATTTCAGCAAATTCGGTGAAATTGAAGTTCAGGCACTCAGTAAAATTAATAAACTCACCGGAAAATTCCTGCATCGTAACTGGGTGAGTATTCCGCATGTTACACAATTTGATGAAGCCGATATCACATCTCTTGAAGCATTCAGAAAACAATCCAATGCAGAGTACGCAGATCAGGGCGTTAAATTTACCATGTTGTCTTTTATTATGAAGGCAGTCGCTGCGGGCCTTAAAAAATATCCACGGTTTAATTCTTCATTAGATCCCAGTGGTAAAAATTTAATTCTAAAAAATTATTTCAATATAGGCGTAGCGGTAGATACGCCTGATGGATTAGTGGTGCCCGTTGTTCGTGATGTCGATAAAAAAACGCTGGTAGATATTTCTAAAGAACTACGCGAAATTTCAGGCAAGGCACGTGATAAGAAATTAAAGCCAGCCGATATGCAGGGTGGCTGTATGTCCATATCAAGTTTAGGTGGCATCGGTGGTACTAAATTTACGCCGATAGTTAATGCGCCTGAAGTTGCTATTTTAGGTGTATCAAAAGCAGAAATGAAACCTGTGTGGAATGGTTCTGAATTTGAGCCTAAGCTAATGTGCCCGTTATGTCTTTCTTACGATCATCGCGTTATAGATGGAGCAGATGGTGCCAGATTTATAACCTATGTGAGTCATTTACTTGCTGATGCAAGGCGTTTGTTGTTGTAGAAATGTTTGCTCATCGTCAGCTAAAGCTACGCTCCTACAATTTAGTCATTATCTGTAGGAGTTAGCTTTAGCTGACGATCAGAGGTTCCATGGCTAAAATAAAATATTTTCAAAAGGCTTAATTATGAGCACTATAGAAGTAAAAGTTCCTGATATCGGTGATTTCGATTCAGTAGAAATCATAGAGGTTCTGGTTGCAGTCGGCGATCAGATTGCCGCAGAAGATTCACTTATCACGGTCGAATCTGACAAGGCCTCAATGGAAATTCCATCACCAGCCAGCGGTATAGTGACATCACTTAAAGTATCTGTTGGTGATGAAATTGCTCAGGGCAGCTTAATCCTTTTAATGGAAACCAGTGCTCAAACCGATGTAGAGCCCGATCAGGAAACTCCTGTAAAAGAAGAAGTACCAGCAGAAGCGCCTGCCGCGAAAAGTTTTTCAGGTATTGCTGATGTGCAGGCAGAAGTGGTTGTTTTAGGTTCTGGCCCGGGAGGTTATACCGCTGCATTTCGTGCAGCTGATTTAGGTAAAAAAGTTATACTGATTGAAAAAGAGCCAGTGCTCGGTGGTGTTTGTCTAAATGTAGGTTGTATTCCATCTAAAGCACTGCTTCATGTAGCAGAAGTCGTCAGTGAAGCGGCTGAATTCACAGAAGAAGATTTAGGCATAAAGTTTGCTAAACCTAAAATAGACAATATTAAGTTGCGTGCCTATAAGGATGGCGTCATCAGTAAATTAACCGGTGGCTTAAAATCCATGGCCAAACAACGCAAAGTAAGCACCGTGCAGGGTTATGGTAAATTCACTTCAGCAAACACCATTGAAGTTGAAGCAGCAGATGGCACTAAACAAACTGTCGGTTTTGAAAACTGTATTATCGCTGCGGGTTCTTCTGTAACGAAACTGGCCTTTATTCCATGGCAGGATGAACGTATATGGGATTCAACCGATGCACTGGAATTACACACTATTCCTAACCGGTTACTGGTTGTGGGTGGCGGTATTATCGGCCTGGAAATGGCCACGGTTTATTCAGCTTTAGGTGCAAAGGTAACAGTAGTTGAATTAAGTCCCGGCTTAATCCCCGGTGCTGATCGTGATTTGATTCGTCCATTTGAAAAAGCCCTGAAAAAGAAATATGAAAATATATATACCAGCACTAAAGTAACCGAGTTAATACCGGGTAACAAAGGTATTACCTGCAAATTTGAGGGTGCAAAAGCTCCCGCAGAAGATACATTTGACAATGTGCTGGTCGCTATTGGTCGCTCACCAAACGGTAAATTAATTGATGCAGATAAGGCCGGTGTAATTATAAATGAGCAGGGTTTTGTGAACGTTGATAATCAGATGCGCACCAATGTAAATAATATTTTCGCCATTGGTGATGTAGTGGGGCAGCCAATGCTGGCTCATAAAGCAACACACGAAGCTAAAATTGCAGCAGAAGTTATTGATGGACAGAAGCGTTTCTTTGATGTGCGTACCATTCCATCAGTCGCCTACACCTCGCCAGAAGTCGCATGGTGCGGACAGACAGAAGATGAGCTTAAAGCTGAAGGTATTGAATACATAAAAGGTGCTTTCCCCTGGGCGGCCAGTGGCCGTGCATTATCGGTAGGGGCTACCAATGGTGTAACAAAGGTGCTTTACGATAAAAGTACCAGGCGTATGTTAGGGGCAGGCATTTTAGGTAAAAATGCGGGTGAGTTAATAGCCGAAGCTGCTTTAGCTATTGAGATGGGAGCAGAGATGGATGATATTGCCATGACCATTCATCCACACCCAACCCTCTCTGAAACGCTAAACTTTGCTACTGAAGTGGCAGAGGGTGTCTGTACTGATATTTATATGCCGAAAAAGAAATAGATATTTATTACTGAACCTAAATAAAGGATACTGCTAATAAACTTTAAAAAATAGCCTCTGTAGGAGGTAGCTTTAGCTGACGATAATTGTTGCGATGCGGAGCGAGCCGTTAAAACCATATTATAGCTTATCGGCTCGCTTCGCATCGCCTGGGGCATCGTCAGCTAAAGCTAATTCTTACAGGCTTCGAGTAGTATTTTTCATCAGACTCGTTAGAAAGTAAGGCCGGGTGCCTTAACTTGTGTGAGGCTTATCACACAATTGTATAAATGCATTGTATTTTTTAGCTTAAATAAATCAATATTATCAAAAGCCATAATTTTCTTTAGCCTGGCTTTTTTTGTGAAAAGGTGGGTTTGAAGATATGAAAAAAACAATTCTGTATATACTTCTGTTTATACTTCTCTTAATCTCTGTTATTGCCTTATGGTATTTATCAATATCTTATATGGTTGATAAGTTTGGTGTGCCCACTGATATTTCATCAGCTAATGATTTATTTGATGGTATTAATTCATTATATTCCGGCCTCGCTCTGGCGGGAATTGTATTTGTAATATATATGTTAATTGCGGACGTTAAGGCAAATCAGGTGAATCTTGAAAACATGATTCGTTCTAATAATTCGCATCTACAGATTATTGCCCTGTCTTCTTTGATACAGGAATGTGATGCTACACTGCATCGATATGATCGCTGGGAAGAAGCCGGAATTCTCGGTGATTATATGAATGCAAAGGCATCGGTCAGAGATAAAATGAATGCGTATCGGGATAGCCTGGATAAAAAGTATGAGGAAATGCAGGCTGCAGATTTAAAAAAATAAAAATTTAATCTGATTCAGGCAGGGCTGTTTTAAAAATAATATGCAATATCTAGCTGAATAAAATCGTCCTGCTCAATACCCTTGAACCGGCTAAGATTGAAAATATTATTGAACATGCGCACTTCCAGTGTTGCAGTCCAGCTATCGGCAAAACGTTTACTGGCTTCTAAACTTATTAATCTTTCCTGACGGTCTAAATCATAAATAATACCCAGTAATGCTTCGCTTGAATCAGCATCGTTCATTGCCAGGCGCATGCCCAGCATAATATCGTTTTGAAAAAATGAAGTTGACAGTTCGCCACGATCATCATAAAGATATTCCATTACCAGCCCTAAATCGGCATCTGATTCGGCAATACCAACAAAGGTGTATTCAAAACCTCCAGTCAGGGCGATAAAAGATTCATCAATAAATTGAATGGTAGTGTAATCAATATTCTGCCAGTCACGGGCGATGACTTCCAGTTTCCATAGCCAGGCTTCCGTAGTCAGTTGAGCATCAATACTGGCCTGTTGCATCTGTGGATAATGCAGGCTTAAAACCTGCCTGCCATTATTTATACCGGGTATAAATAATGGTTCACGGCTGGTGCCATTAAAATAGCCGAGGCCAAGTTCAAGCTCACCGAAATACTGAAACCAGCGCAGGGCATAATCTATATTTTTCTGTTTATCGGGTGATTCATAACTTACCTGGTTTGTGTCAACTACAGGAATGGCACGGGGCCTGCCATTAATGCCCTGAAATGTGCGTTCTCTGAAATAGGGTAGTATAAATAGATCAACCGTACCCCAGTCTTTTTCAAAGCTGGCCTTAAGCATGGGCTGACCTAATTTGTCTTCAAAATCAATATTTTCAACATTATCAGTTTGATTAATAACATCAACCAGATGTTGCGATTCAGTGACCCCCCAGTAAACTTTGCTAATACCCAGGCGTAATTCCCAGCTATCAAAAACCTGTTCATAATGTAGTTCTCGAATATCACCGTGGGTACGTTCTTTATCATACTGGTCTATGCGAATAAAGGGAGTGAAGGTAATGCTTTTCTCATTGTCACTCCATGATGTGTAATATTCTGGTTCGGCAGAGAGTGATACATAGTTATTATACTGTTGAGGATTTACAGGCAATGGTTGATACAGAAAATATCGATTCTGCACAGCAATATTGCCAGACCACTCAGCCCGGGCATGTGATGTAAATATTAATAGTATAAAAAAATATAGGGCAGTGGCATTGTAATTCATTACAGCTGCTCAAATTGTAAAATTATATTATTAATTATTTAGCGCGTTTTAGACTGTTACGGTTGAAGTCTTTATCGGTTAAACCGGTTTTGAACTTATAATTTTCAAAGTTAAGTATGGTCGATTTTCCGGTCTGGTGGTTAACCATATACATTATGTCAGCGCGCCAGAATTTATTCAGATATTGCTGGTAATTACTAAAAGTAAGCGTTTTTAATAATGTATTTTTACGATCATAAAACTCTATTTTCTCAGGTCTATATTCCTGTTTGTTTATCCATGTAATCTGCCGTGTGTAGCCTGAGTATTTATAGGCCGGGTAGCGTTCTACTACAAAACTATCAATGCCATTATAAACTTCATCTTTAATGTATTTGTAGCTGTATTTATCTACCTCCTGGGAGGAAATATCTTCATAAGCAAATTCACTGCCCATAAATGGGCCGGATTTATTTTTAGAGCTAATGCGTTTAACTCGTTTCAATGCGGGTAAATACAGCCACTGGTCATCGGGATCAAGTGCATGTGAATAGGTGAGGGCTGCAGTGCCTTTTATATCCCTGGGGGTATCAAAAATTGACAGGCTTTTATCGCCATCACCCGTTACTTCCAGGGTTTTTATTCTAACTTCGCGGGTATTGGTCTGACCCTGTTTGTTTTTCAGTTCCATTAACATATTGGCAGTTGAGTCAATAAACCCGGTGTCACGTTTGTCTGCTTCAATGGCTATTTCAAGGCCTCGAGCCACAGCATCTGCATATACTGTTGTGAAACAGCTTAAAAGAATAAGTGAAACTGTTAAGCTATAAATCGTTTTTTTAATTTTCATTTGTATAGTCCTTAAGCTTTTATTTTTTTATCAGAATCAATGGCCATTAAAATGGGTGGTAATAATAAAAAATCCAGCAGCAGTGCTATAGCGATAATGATACTGGTCATTAAACCCATGCCTGCATTGAGTTCAAATGAAGACTGGGCCAGTATCATAAAGCCTGCAATGAGAACAGCTGAGGTAACCCACAATGCTACGCCCACATTTTTATAGGCATAACGCACTGCCTGCTGACTATCCAGCCCCTGTTCCTCTCTGGCACGAATATATTTACTGATAAAGTGAATTGTATCATCCACCACAATACCTAATGTCATTGCGGTTACCACGGAGAGTGCCAGCCCTACCTCACCCACAATTAAGCCCCAGATACCAAATGCAACTCCGGCGGGAAACAGATTGGGTACCAGGCTTATTAAACCATATTTAACCGACTTAAGTGCAATAACCAGTATCAGTGAGATTAGAATCAGTGCAGCTGTGGTTCCGCTTAACATACTAATAATATTACGTTTGCCAATATGTGCAAACATAATTGATGGGCTGGCACCATCGGTTACGAGGTCTGGTGTATTTAGTTTCATCCAGTTATTAGCGCGTTGTTCCAGCGCCAGTATTTCATTCGATGAAATAGTTTTTAGCACTACATTTACTTTGGTTGACTGCTTGGCGACATCGATCTGATTATTTAAATCCAGCCCATAGGGCAGTGACATTTCATAGAGCAGTAAATATTGCGCACCCAGTTCTCTGCTTTCTGGTAATTTATAATATGACTCATCATCCCCGTGCATATTTTTATTGAGGCGTTTGAATGTGTCAGTAATGGTGCTGATATGTATGGCTTCGTCCTGTTGTTCATACCAGCGTGAAAATTTTTCAACCTGAGCCAGAAAATCAGGCCGGCTTACACCTTCTTTTTCACCACTGTCTAAGGAGTAGGCAATGGTGTAGGTGCCGGTGAGATTGTTAGTTGTAAAATCAGTGTCACGTCTGAATTCAATTGATTCATCGAAGTAATTAACAAACACGTCATTTAGATCATTGAGTGGAATCATGGCTATAAGAACTAACACTGCAACACTTAGCGAGATGAGCAGGGTGTTGCGCTTCTTAACCACAAAATCGCCTAATTTATCCATTACCCCGGTTCCAGACACAAAGTGTCTGGCATTAATCGGTAGAATATACATAATTGCGGGCAAAAAACTAACGGTTAGAATAAATGCGCCAACAACACCAAAGGTAGATATATTTCCCAGGTCAGCAAACGGCGGTGCATCACTTGAATTCAGGCTTAAAAAACCTAATGCTGTTGTAATGCTGGTGAGAAATATAGGCATAAAGTTAACGCGCATGCTTTCTACAATAGCATCGTGTTTACTCATGCCTTTATGAATTTCCTGGAGCATGGTGACCAGCAGATGAACGGCACCGGCTATGGCGATAGTTAAAATAATAATCGGTGCAGATGCAGAAGGTGGTGTAAGTTTTATACCCGTGTAGCCGCCGGCTCCCATGCCGATAACAATTGCAAAGATCACCAGAATAAGGGTTGCTGCTGTTCCGCTAAAGCCTTTGAGTAATAATAGAAGTACCACCGTGATCACGCCAAAAGCTATTGGAATTAAAGTTTTTCCATCGGCCATACTGGCTTCGGGAAATGCATTATTCATCATGCTCATACCCGCAAGACGGAATTCAATGTCCGGATATTTTACTTTTGCATCCGCCAGCATTTTTCGTGCATAGGCAACCGTTTCCGGGTTTTCTTTCATCTGATCAATGCCCGGTAACTGTATGGTGATATTAACGCCCGTATGGGCGGCATCGGCCGAGATCAGTCGTTTTGCCAGCATCGGTTCTTTAAGAGCAACCTTTTTTGCATAGCTAAGCTCATCAGTGCCCATTGATAGTGGCTCTGTTACCAGATCATTAACTATAAGGTCATCTTCTCTGGCGTAGGTGTGCTGGAAATTGGTAACAGAATCAACCCGAATAGAGTGGGGGATTTGCCAGGCTTCTTCAGTTATCGCCTGTACGGCAGAAAGGGTCTGGGGGGTGAAAACATCTCCATTTTTCGGAGAGATGACAAATAACACATTGTCATCTTTGGTATAGGTATTCTGTAAATGCTCAAAAGCATTTAATTGCGGATTATCTTTGCTGAAAAAAACTCGATAATCATTAGAGAAAGGCATTAAGTTGGGTGCGCCCCTGCCTATTACGACTACGACTACAAGTGACAGTGCAATGACCAGGTAGCGCCATTTTAATATCCATTCGGTGTATCTGACGAGCATCGGGTATCTCCTTTTAACTTTATTTCATTTTATTTCATTGTATTTGTAGGTGCTCCTGGAGCAGGATCTACAGAGTTATTTTCAAGTTGTTTTATTTCTTCTGCATATAATTCACTGCAGAGTTTTTCGCGCAATTCATAAATATCAAATTCACTACTCAGGGGCTGCCATTGATAGCTATCTAATAATTTATGGCTGTTCACCCAGGTCATTTCCAGTGGTTGTTGCATGCCCAGCCTGTCAAAGGGGATACCTGAAAGATGCAAAAGGTTTGAGCCATAACCCATGGACCATAAACCCAGTAAAATGCTATCTGGCACAAAGGGCTGACCTGCTGGAATATCACCATCTCTTATTGCATCATTTATAATTTCTAAAACAATACCGGTGATTTGCTGTTCTAACTGGAGTAATTCAAGCTGCTTTTCTTCCGGGATTTTCTCTCTGACCGCCGCGGATTTTATGATTTGCATATTCTGCAGTTCAGCCGGGTGGAGCAGTGCATATAAACTATGGGCAATGCCAATCGCCGCAATGCGTTCGCGGTGGCTAGCCGAGTAATTTTTAGCCCGGCTAAACATTTCAATTAAATTAGTGACGCAACGGCAGCTAATGGCAGAAATGATTTCTTCCTTGCTGGTAAAGTGGTTGTAAACCGTGCCTTTGGAGTACTCAATTTCTGCAGCGACGCGCTCCATGGTCAGACTATGCAGGCCTTCCTGTTGCAAAATTATCTGTGCTGTATCAAGAATAAGCTGCTCACGTTCATATAACTCGCGTTGCTTGCGGGTTAGTTGTGTCGGGCTGCATGATAAGTCTGGATTTGTCATCGGCTAATAATATGACGATACGTCAAAAAATGTCAACAAGTTTATTAGTAGGACGGGTATATTACTATTTTTTGCTTAAAACCGCGTACTAGAATCTATGCTAGAATCTCTACATCGTTGTTTTAAAAGGAAAATTATGAAATATGATTTCCAGAGTCTGACTTATGCCTACGGCAAGCCGGCCCTAAAGGGGCGTTTAAAAGCACAGAACTCGGACTTTCGCGTGGATGAAATCATGCCGATTGTAGCTTCTGGTGAAGGGGAGCATCTGTGGCTGCTCATTGCCAAAGATGGTGCGAATACCGACTGGGTCGCCCAACAACTGGCAAAGCATGCCGGGCTTAAGCCAATGGCGGTTAGCTATGCTGGTATGAAAGACCGCCATGCGCTGACCACTCAGTGGTTTAGTCTTCATTTGCCGGGAATGGATGATCCGGATTTTTCTGATTTGCAAACCGATGAGTTTAAAATTTTGCAACAGTCGCGCCATGATCGGAAACTGAAACGGGGGGCTTTATCGGGCAATCATTTTCAGATACGCGTGACTGAGTTAAAGGGTGATATAGATTTACTTGATGAAAAGCTGCAGACAATAAAACACAAAGGTGTGCCAAATTATTTTGGTGAGCAGCGTTTTGGCCGGGGCATGGGAAATCTGACACAGGCTGAAAAATTATTTAATCGAGAGTTAAAAAAAGTAAAAAAACAGCAGCGGGGTTTATATTTATCTGCAGCCAGATCGTGGATTTTTAACCAGATAGTATCGACACGCCTTCAGCAGGATAACTGGTTAACGCCCCTGCCGGGAGAAGTGTTTATGTTGAATGGTAAATCTGCCTGTTTTATAGATGAGACTAGTAACGAAATAGAGCAGCGCTTACTGCATAAAGAAATAAATTTAACGGCCTGTCTCTGGGGTGAAGGTGAAAGCATGGCAACAGGCCCGGTGCTGGAACTTGAGCAGTCTGTAGCAGCAGAATATGATGTGTTTTCAAAAGGTCTGGAGTCAGCGAGACTGAAACAGGAAAGGCGAGCAGTGCGACTGGTTGCAGAAAATCTAAGCTGGGAAATAAAAGATGACACTCTGCAAATAAGCTTTGATTTACCCGCGGGAGCATTTGCGACCATGTTAATGCGTGAGCTTGTGAATATTGATGACTAGTAGAAACAGAACCTGCTTTGATTTTACTATCGGGTCCGATTCCTGAGATATTCTCACAAATATTTTCTATAAGTGAAAAATATCTGCGGATAAATGCCTTTATCTATATATTAAAAATCAAAACCCCGTCCTTCGGACATGGTATAGGTTAGATGGCTGTGGAATTGTACCCGTGTAGCCCGGATGAAGTGTAACGGAATCCGGGGTTTTCTGAACGATGTTTTGGATTTTTTCCGATCCCAGGATTCCATTTCATTCCATCCAGGCTACGTTTAATGTTGTAGCCTGAAAATGGATTAGCTTTCTCAGAAGGCCCATATACACCCTTCCAGGGTGAAATCAAAACCACGTTCATAGAACGTGGTTTTTTATTTTTTAAACAGCATTTCGTGGAACACTCCACCATCAGACCAAATAAATCAGCCGAACGAATGCCTGCTTCAGGCTAATAACCACTCTTTAAATTATTTAAACTTTCAAGTAGTTCTAAATACTGATCTGCCGGTCGGGGTGGGCTCCAGAAATAACCCTGCCCGAAATCTACACCCAGCTCTTTGATTCTGCTTAACTGTTCTCCGGTTTCAATGCCTTCTGCTACCAGTTTAAGTCCCAGGCCTTTAGCCAGGCCATAAATAGCATTGATTATGGCGATATCATCCGGGTCGTGCAATATGCCATCGGTGAACGATTTATCTATTTTTAAAATATCAATCGGTAGACGTTTTAGATAGGAGAGTGAAGCATAACCGGTTCCAAAATCATCAATAGAAATGACTATGCCCATGTTGTGCAGCTGGTTTAGTTTTGATTCAACCTGGGTTTCATTTTGTAACAGAGTGCTTTCGGTCAGTTCAAGTTCTATATGTGAAGCATCTAGCTGGTGCTGGTTTAAAATTTTATTTAATAACGAAACCAGATCCTGTTCTTTAAACTGTCGAGCTGAGACATTTATTGAAATATTATTTATCGGGATATTAGCATCCTGCCACAGTTTGAACTGGGTGCAGGACTTTTCAATAACCTGTTGTCCTAGAGGAATGATTAAGCCAGTTTCTTCTGCAATCGGAATAAATTCATCCGGGGGTACAATGCCATGTTCAGGGTGGTTCCAGCGAACCAGTGCTTCAATACCGCTGGCAATGCCGGTAGTTAAGTCTATTTTAGGCTGGTAGTACATAAGCAGCTGATCATTTTCTATGGCATAGCGCAGCTCATTTTCAAGTTTTAAGCGGCGGTTTGCCTGCTTGCCCAGATCAGGTGAATAAAATTCATAAACATTTCCACCCTGTCCCTTGGCACGATGCAATGCCGCATCTGCATGGCTTAACAGGCTGCCAATATC
>QIDK01000256.1 GCA_003228405.1 Gammaproteobacteria bacterium
AACTGGCGATGGTAAACATCACCGGTAGTAAACCCATGTATAAACCGTCTGGGAAATAATAATGACAGCTGAAGAATTCGCCAAACTTAAACAACAGAACTACACCCATATTCCGCTGGTGCGAGAAGTACTGGCAGATCTTGATACACCCTTAAGTGCCTATCTTAAACTGGCCAATGCGCCTTACAGCTATTTATTCGAGTCAGTTCATGGCGGTGAAAAATGGGGGCGTTATTCAATTATTGGCCTGCCCTGTGTAAAACGCATTAAAGTTTTCGGTAAGAAAATAATTATTGAAAATGGCTATGAAAATGCTGACACTTTTGAAGTAGAAGATCCATTAGCCTGGATTGAAGATTACCAGAAAACATTCAATGTGGCTGAAATAGAGGGTATTCCAAAATTCTCAGGTGGTCTGGTTGGCTATTTTGGTTATGAGATAATTCGCTATATAGAGCCCAAATTAGCGGCAGTAGAAAAGCCCGATGCACTGCAAACTCCAGATATTTTATTAATGCTATCCGAAGAAGTGGTGGTGTTTGATAATTTAAGTGGCAGGCTTTATTTTATAATAATGGCTAACCCGGAGCAGCAGGATGCATATGAGAATGGGCAAAAAAGACTAAAGCAATTAGAGCAGCAGCTACACCAGTCGGTGCCGACTTATCAGCCATCAGCGAAAAGCATACAGGTAAAAGAAGAGGATTTTGTTTCCGGCCTAACCGAAGAAGGTTATAAAAAAGCAGTCGCCAGAGCTAAACAGTATATCGTTGATGGCGATGTTATGCAGGTTGTGCTATCACAACGCATGACCATTCCATTTAATGCCGAACCATTAGATTTATACCGCTCACTACGAAGTTTAAATCCGTCACCCTATATGTATTTTTTAAATCTTGACGATCATCATGTGGTGGGATCATCGCCAGAAATTCTGGTGCGCCTTGAAGATAATGAAGTGACGGTACGGCCAATTGCAGGTACGCGACCCAGGGGTAAAAATGAAGCAGATGACATTGCACTGGAAAAAGAACTGCTGGCAGATCCGAAAGAATTAGCAGAGCATTTAATGCTGATTGATCTTGGGCGAAATGATGCGGGACGGGTGAGTAAAACGGGCAGTGTTGAATTAACGGATAAAATGATAGTTGAGCGCTACTCACATGTTATGCATATCGTATCAAATGTGACCGGTGAGCTAAAAGAAAATATGACGGCAATGGATGTGCTGCGCGCAACTTTTCCGGCAGGTACCGTCAGTGGTGCACCCAAGATACGAGCCATGGAGATTATCGATGAGCTGGAGCCAGTCAAACGGGGTATATATTCAGGTGCAGTGGGTTACCTTTCCTGGAATGGGAATATGGATACCGCTATTGCCATTCGCACCGCAGTTATTAAAGATAAAACCTTAAATATTCAGGCGGGTGCAGGTATAGTTTATGACTCAGTACCTCAAAATGAATGGGATGAAACCATGAATAAAGGCCGTGCGATATTTCGTGCAGTCGCTATGGCAGAAGCGGGTCTGGATGGGGCTCACAGGTAATCAATATGATGTTAATGATTGATAATTATGATTCATTTACCTATAACCTTGTGCAATATCTGGGAGAGCTGGGAGCTGATGTGGTGGTGTATAGAAATGATCAAATCAGTGTAGAAGAAATAAAAAAACTAAATCCACAGCGTATTATGATTTCACCCGGCCCCTGCACGCCCAATCAGGCGGGTATATCTATGCAAACCATAAAACAGTTTGCGGGCAAGTTACCCATACTGGGTGTCTGTCTTGGGCATCAAAGTATAGGCCAGGTATTTGGAGGTAAAATTATTCATGCAAAGCAAATTATGCATGGTAAAACCTCAATGATTTACCATAACAGCAAGGGCGTATTTTCCGGGCTTAACAATCCCTATGTGGCAACTCGCTACCACTCATTAGTTATTGAAAAAGAAAGCCTGCCAGAGTGTCTGGAAATTACCGCCTGGACTGAAAATAAAGATGGCAGCATCGAAGAAATTATGGGTGTGCGACATAAAGAGTTTGCTATTGAAGGTGTACAGTTTCATCCCGAGTCTATATTGACTGAGCATGGGCATGATTTGTTGAAAAATTTTTTAGATACTTAAAAAAATTGCACCGCAAATGACGCAGAGGCACGCAGAGTTTTTATGTTGAGCCTTTCTCTGCGTACCTCTGCGTCCTCTGCGGTAAATATTAAAGGTAAAAACTATGGACATGCAATCCGCAATAAAAGCGGTTACTGAAAAACAAAATTTAAACCGTGAACAAATGACCGAAGTCATGAATTTAATTATGACCGGTCAGGCTACAGATTCACAGATTGGTGGTTTCTTAATAGGCCTGCGCATGAAAGGTGAAACCGTAGATGAGGTTACTGCAGCTGCATCGGTAATGCGTAAGTTGTCGACTAAAGTTGCAGCGCCGAGTGAGAATCTGGTAGACACCTGTGGTACTGGCGGAGATTCATCCGGTAGTTTTAATATTTCTACCGCCTGCGTATTTGTTGCCGCTGCAGCAGGTGCTCATGTGGCAAAGCATGGAAACCGTTCTGTGTCGAGTAAATCCGGCAGTGCCGATGTGCTGGAAACCGCCGGCGTCAATCTGGATATAACGCCAGAACAGGTAGCCGACTGTATAAAAAATGTGGGCGCGGGCTTTTTATTTGCTATTAAACATCATGGAGCAATGAAACATGCCATTGGCCCCAGAAAGGAAATGGCGGTGCGTACCATATTTAATGTACTGGGCCCACTAACTAACCCGGCCTCTGCACCTAATCAGGTGATTGGGGTGTTTAGTAAAGACTGGTTAGTGCCATTAGCGCAGGTGCTAAAGCAATTGGGTAGCCGCCATGTAATGATTGTGCATGCGGATGATGGTATGGATGAAATTAGTATTGCCAGCGCAACCTCAGTGGCAGAATTAAAAGAGGGTGAAATAAAAACATACAGCATTCAGCCGGAAGATTTTGCAATGAAAAAAGCAGATGTTGCCGAAATAAAAGCGACAGATTCTGTGCACAGTTTGAAAATCATTAAATCCGTATTTGATAATCAGGCCGGGGCGGCTAAAGATATTGTTAGTTTAAATGCGGGTGCAGCCATTTATGTATGTGGGCTTGCTGATACTCTGGCTGCAGGCATCGAAAAAGCCACGCAGCTTATTGCAAGTGGTGCAGCTAAAGAAAAATTTGAAGCATTGGTAAAGTACAGCAATAAATTTTAAATATATTGTGTTTTTATGGGCTGGGCCCGCTTCGCCTGCCCTGTGAGTATTTTGTTGAAATAAATTTATGAATAAAACGCCAGACATATTAAAAAAAATTATTAAGCGGAAAGCTGAAGAAATAACTGAAGCTGCGGCAAAAGAGTCGCTAATAGATTTAAGCAGACGCGCTGGAAATGCGTTGCCGGTGCGAGGGTTTATCCGCGCAATAGAAAATAAAATTGCAGCAGATAAGGCGGCTGTGATTGCGGAAATAAAAAAAGCTTCTCCCAGTAAAGGCATTATGCGTGAAAATTTTATACCTGCAGAAATCGCAAAAAGTTATGAGAAAGGGGGGGCTGCCTGTTTATCTGTATTAACAGATAAAGATTATTTTCAGGGTTGCAACGATTTCCTGATGCAGGCCAGAGCTGCCACCAGCTTACCGGTTATTCGTAAAGATTTTATTATTGATCCCTATCAGGTGTATGAGGCGCGGGCGATAAATTCTGACTGTATTTTGCTTATTGTTTCTGCCCTGGGTGATGCCATGTTAAATGAGCTTTTAGCTCTGGCGCATCATCTACAGATGGATGTGTTAATGGAAGTGCATGATCGTGAAGAGATGGCACGCGCTATACAAAGTGGTGCAAAATTAATTGGTGTTAATAATCGCAATTTACGCACCTTCGAAGTGAGCCTGCAAACAACGCTGGGTATGCTTGATATGTTGCCGCAAGATCGAATTCTGGTTACGGAAAGTGGCATTCATATGGCACAGGATGTGAAGCTAATGCGAGAAAATAATGTAAACAGTTTTCTGGTAGGGGAGGCTTTTATGAGGGCTGAAGAACCTGGCGAAAAGCTTGCGGAACTGTTTTACTAAACTATAGAATTACTTAAGCTAAATTTTGTATATATACTGTCTCTGGCAGGCCAGAAATAATGAGAGAATTTCTGTCGATATTATTTAGATGACGGCGCACACTTATAAATACGCTCTTTTATTTGTTGAATTAGTAGCTTAAGCAGGCCTTCGACCCCGCTCAGACTATAGGGAAAAAACAAAAGGGTACTGCAGCGCCTTTTTTCAACAGGCCACATATCCTGCCATTTTTCTTCATAACCGAGGAACTCATAGCGATGCAGCTTTGTTCTCATGCTATAGAGAATGGTTTCCCTGACCGTAAGCATGCCCGGAGAGCATTTATTATATTCGTCGATATGGCCTAATTTTAAAACCCAGAATGCCTGATGAGCCTGAATGCCTAAATGCATAGAAATCGCTTTTCCATCCACATATATAAAACAGATTCTGAGTATATTGTCTTTACATGCTGATTGCGCATACTGATAAAAGAAATCTTTTAATATAGTGTTTTTCATAAGGGATGAGCTGGCCTGTCCTTTCCAGCCGGCATCTTCTATGCGTAATACGTCCTGGAATAAATCGTGCAACTCATTTATATCAGGTTTTCGCCATTCTATCGTTACCTTTCCTGATTTTTCGAGGCGATTTCGTTTGCGGCGCAATTCATACCTTCGGCTGGATGTCAGCTTCTCTAATAATGCGCTTTCAACACAGGCATCATTTTTATTAAAGTGGTTTAACACCTTCAGTGGAATATAATTAGCGGCTATCGAGGGCCTGTTGATAAACAGGCCTCGCCTTCCATTTATTTTTTTCATTGTTTCTGTAAGTAATGAGTTGTCAGGCATTCTTAATAAAGAAAGCGGTAAACCATAACTCAAAATACCATCTAACAACTGGGCCAGACTTTGCTGATCTCTAAATAATAAATTGGCGGGCTCATACAGACTGGAGGCACCAAGCAGTGACAAATTTTTAAAAGCACCTGAATCAGATATATACAAAGGGGCTATAGCTGTTATCTGACTGTTTTCCCTGACAATAAAAATTTTCAGGGTGTCTTGTTTGTGTATTGTGCAGGCCGTTGAATAAAACCAGGCGTAACTTAACAGTGGGCTGCCCATGTTTTTCGCCAGTTGATCCCAGTCCTTTTGCAGGCTTAGCATGGATGATCTATCTTCAATTATTTGAATCATAAATATAAAATACTTAAAGCGTCTGCTTGCTCTGATAAATATGATAGGAAGATTTGTTAACTTTTAAATCAAGAGATTTGCTGTTCTGGAATAACTCGGCGCATTGAGGGTTGCGATATAATATATAAACCCTGTAGGGTTCATTGCTGATAAAGAGTTCTATTTTTTTGACGACATTTTGCATAACGTCACCAAAGAATGGATTATACAGAAATAGAACCAGATCCGATTTGGGTAAATCGAAATCAGTTACATCTAAGGCAAGTAATTTAAATATGTTCTGGCGGCCTGTTTTTCGCAGAAAACTTTGCAGGTTTTGCTGGGCTGTCTGGTGTAGCTCGGGTGAAAACTCAACACCAATGATTTGTCTGAATTTGAGGGCTGATGCCATAAACAAGGCTCTGCCTTTGCCCGAGCCTAAATCGATAAAAGTAAATTGTGATACATCTGCAGGTAAATGGTGCAACATCTCCTGCAATATGTGCTGGTGGACAGGCTCATATGCGACCGCAAATTTTGCACTGTCTTTGTCTGTGCCAGAAAAATAATCTTCATTACCAGTGGCAGTATTAATTCCGTGTATATAATCAAATATCCATTCTTTTAGTTTACGGTATCGCCAGATGACACCATCCGCAAAATTTCGAAAAATTAGCATGTACTTAATTAACTCTACAAACTATACACATATCTAAAGTTTACCGCTTTTAATGATGCAGAGCACGTATCTAATAAATATTAGTAAATAACAGCTTCCCGGGGTTCTGATTAAAAGCCGAGCTAAAAAGAGTTTATCATGATCTGCGAGATCTCCGAGCTTCTCCATGCGAGCCAGGACAAGTCGGGCCGTTTTTTTATCCAGCTGAAACAGATACATTTTTAATAGTTGATAAGAAAGCTGGCACTCCTCTTCGCTTGTTGCGGCTGAATGTTCGGCCAGAAATTCTGCGTCCTGTTTCCAGACCCGGTCGATCATTTCTAATCTGTTGGTAAGCTGTATTTTATGATCTGTTCGGGTGAGTCTAACCGCATCTTCATGGCTTCGATTGCATGCAGCTTCTAAATCAATAAAAACGACTTCATAGGCATGAGACAGGCGCGCGAAAAATTCCCAGTCTCCACATAGCGAATCATTCTCATTTAGTGAAATTGCTGCCGCCCGGGCCATAGAATTACGATACAGCGAAGCACTGGGCAATACCCTGGGCCCAAAAAGAGAGGATAAATAAATATCACCTGAATAGATTTTTATGTTGTTTATATGCGGGTGTTTTTCACCACTGTATTCTGCAAAAGAAACATCTATTACAGAATCATAAATTTCATTCCAGTTTGGGGTTGCAGAAAACCAGTTCCATAAGCCATGGGGGGATTTCTGGCTGTCGTTCTTTAGTACAAAAAAATCGGAGAAGGCAACTGCGGCTGCGGGGTGTTCGTCAAGAGCCTTTACATAGAGTGCCAGGGTCCAGGGTAGCCATATGTCATCGTCATCAAGCAGGGCTATATATTCTCCTGTAGCAATGGACAAGGCTCTGTTTCGAGCTCTGTTTACGCCGGATTTTTCCTGTTTTATATAGCTGATTCTGTCTGCGTATTTTTTCAGGGCCTGTTCTGTTTCATCGATAGAACCATCATCTACGACAATAATTTCATAGTCGGAAAAAGTTTGTTTTAAAACAGAGTCAATGGTCTTCTGGACTAGTGTGCACCGATTATGCGTGGGAATGACAACAGATACTTTCATATAGGGCAACAGGCCTGAATATGGGGCCTTATATTCTATTGGTTAATTTATACCAGACTATACCTGCATATTCATGCACTGCCAAATCCGACCAGTAAAGATGTAGTGGGCTTAACTGTAGAGATGCCCTGGAAAAATCCTCTGGCATTTGAAATTCAGTCGGCACAGCAACAGGATTTAAGCCCTGTTTTTGAAAAACCCCCATAGCCCTCGGCATGTGTCCTGCGGAAGTGATAAGGTAAAAAGACTCAGTTTTCAGCACTTCAGATAAATTTTCAGCACTATGGTAGGTATGCAGCGCTTTTGAATCCTGAATAAGTTTATCTTCAGCTATACCCATAGTGAGTAAAATTTCTGCCATAACTTTAACCGCTATTTCACCCCCGGATAAGTAAATAGTGCAGTTACATTGCCTGTATATATTCTGAGTTTCCAGTAACCGGTAGGCAGATGCTGTATTTACTCGACTGCTTAAGGGCATATTGTGGTCATCTTCCGCACCACCGGTTAATACCACTATCCTGTTTATATCTGGATAAAGCCTGGTGTCATCTAATATGGGGTACCGGTATTCAAGAGGGCTGAGCAATAAACTTGCCATGGTTCCTGTAGAAAAAATTAAAAATATCACCGCTGAAAAAGTGAAAATAAAAAATGAATAACGGCGCAGGGATTTAAAAAAGGCAAGTGACAGTGCCAGCAATAAAAGCAAGTATGCAAACCCGGAAGGTTGAAAAAGTGAGGTAATCATTTTGGCTAAATCTTTTCGTATTTTCCCTGCAAAGTAGCCGTGCAAGACTCACTTACAAATTCAGCTACATTGTAACGCATATCTTAACAGGCTCGAGTGTCTATTATTTACTAATGAATCTGATAAAAGAATGTCTGTCATATATAACAGAAGCTTAGCAAAAAATGGTTTCTTCTGTAGGAGCCAGCTAAAGCTAACGCCTACTGTAGACTCCTTTATTTCTGACTCAGTAATATGTCCAGCTGTGAGAATGCCGGTTTGCGTGGCCACCTCGACACATTAGTCATTAATTTTTTTCTCGATTTTCTCCGCCTTGTATTTTGCAATATGCTCTTCATCGTGCACTACAATGGTTTTGCCATGTGCCGAAATCAGTTTGTCTTCTTCCAGCTCTTTTAATACACGACCGGCCATTTCACGTGAGCAGCCGACTATTTTGGCAATATCCTGGCGAGTGATTTTAATCTGCATGCCTTCAGGGTGAGTCATGGCATCCGGTTGTTCACTTAGCTCAAGCAGGGTTCGGGCGATACGGCCGGATACATCAAGGAAAATCAGGTCACGGACTTTCTGGCTGGTTTTAATCAGCCGGTCAAATATCTGCCCGGATAGAAGAAATAAAATCTCAGGGTCTTCTTTTACCAGCTTGCGAAACTGGACATAGGAGATTTCGGCAATCTCACAGGCTGTTTTAGCAACAATCATCGCACTGCGGTCAAGATCGTCTTTAAATAGTCCGGCTTCACCGAAGAAATCACCACTGTTCAAATAGGCCAGTATAATTTCTGCACCATCATCATTCTCAGCCAGTACGCTAACTGAGCCCTTGATGATATAGTACAGGCTATGGGGTTCATCACCTTCGTGAATGATGTTTTTCTTTGCCGGGTAAGTCTTACGGTGGCAATGATTCAGAAGTAGCTCTAGCGAAGGGTTAGAATTGTCGACTTTGGGTAACAGGCTCATAGTTTCCGTATCATAATTTAGTGGTGCTATGAAACATAGCTCAAAATTGTTCCGCTTATTAACGCAAATTATAAATTATAGAGCAAGATATTGTTAGGTGAAATGTATGAAAGCGAGAGTTAAATGGCTAGATAATATGTCTTTTGTGGGCGAATCCGGTAGTGGGCACTCAATTGTGATGGATGGAGCACCAGATTCGGGGGGGCGAAACCTGGCTGCCAGACCCATGGAAATGGTGTTGATGGGCATGGGAGGCTGTACTGCATTTGATGTGGTAATGATATTAAAGAAGGCCCGCCAGCCCATTGCCGACTGCATTGTAGAGCTATCTGCGGAGCGATCAGAGGAAATACCTAAGGTATTTACTAAAATTCATGTGCATTATATTGTGAAGGGCAGGGGTTTAAGTGAAAAACAGGTAGAAAAGGCGATTAATCTGACCGCTGAGAAATATTGCTCTGTGTCAATTATGCTGGCGGCTATTGCAGAAGTCAGCCATGATTTCGAGATTATCGACGATTAATGGCTGTTTTTTGACCAACCTGAACAGTTACAGGCCTGAACTGAGTAGTAGATACAGTTAAATCTATAATTATAAAGAAAAATATAAATGTCAGACAATACAACGCAGAAAACTTTTAACGCCCTGATAGAACAATATTACAGAGCCTGGTTCCGTTTTCATCCTGAGAGGGCAGTACATGTGGGGGTAAATGGTTATGAAGATCGTTTAACCCCGTTTAGTGATGAAGAAACAGGTGCATTAATCTCTCTAAATCAAAAGCTGGTTAGCTCGCTGGATGAGCTAAGTTTTTCAGAGCTCACCCTGGCGCAACAACTGGATTGCAGTATTTTATACAATGCTGCCAGCATTGAGCTGCATCAACTGTTAGAGCGTGACTGGCGTTACCTGATGCCACAAAAATATTTGCCTCTGGAAGCCATACACCAGTTAATTAGCCGCCCCGTGGAACATCTTCATCAGGCTTTTAAGCATCGCTTGCAGAGTACGCCTGAATATTTGCGTTCGGCCAAAAAATTCCTGCAGCAACAGCCTGATAAAATACCCGCCGACTGGGTAAATGATGCTATTTCAGGGGCGACCACGGGAGCCAGGTATTTTCGTGAGCTGGCGAGTAATCCGGAAGTGGTGCAAAAATTTGAAAACCCGGCACGCCTGCAACCTGTGTTTGATAAGGCGGCACAGGCGATGGAAGACTTTGAAAAGTTTCTGCGCAAGGATATTCTGCCGGTTGCCAAAGGCACATTTGCCTGTGGTGAGACACATTTCAGAGCACTTCTGAATGACTGGCACTGTCTGGATATTAATACTCAGCAATTATATGAATTTGGTGAGAGATTATTTAAACAGACACAGCAGGAGTTACAGGATCTGTGCAAACAGTTACCCGGTTCTGATGATATAGAAGAGCAGCTGGCAAATATTCGCAAGCATCATCCCCAGGCTAAAGATGAGCATTTAATGAATGCCTATCGGAGTAGAATGAAGGCGGCCTATGATTTTGTGCAGCAACAGGGGCTGGTGACAGTGCCTGCAATTCAGGCATTAAAAGTAGTGGAGACACCGGTTTTTTTACGCCATGAAATTCCCTTTGCGGCTTATGAAGAGCCACCCTATAAAGATCCGCAGCAGAAAGGCTGTTATTACGTTACCCCGGTTAGCTCAGACGGGCATTTGCTTGAACACAACTGGACTTCAATTGATCTTACCTGTGTGCATGAGGCATTTCCCGGGCATCATCTGCAATTTGTAACAGCCAATCAGAATCCAGAAAACAGTTTGCCCAGAATATTAAATGCATCAGCAACTTTTTATGAAGGCTGGGCTCTATATTGTGAAGACCTGATGCAGGAACAGGGCTTTCTGCATAAACCAGAGCACCATTTTATGATGTTACGTGACCGCTTATGGCGCGCACTTCGCGTTATGCTGGATGTGGAATTGCATACCCGTGGTTTAACCATAGATGATGCCGCTCAGCGTATGTGTGATGTACTGGGTTTTAGTATTGATCAGGCAAAAGCAGATTTATGCTGGTATTCTCAATCGCCCACCGTACCCATGAGCTATGCAACGGGATGGGCGTTAATAAAGGCACTAAGAGATGAAGAATCAAAGCAGGACGATTTTAACCTGAAGACATTTCATAATCGACTATTATCAGTGGGTTCATGTGCATTGCCTCTGATTATAAAATATGAGTTTGGTGAACAGGCATGGAGTAGGGTGCATAAAAAGGTATTTAGCTGTTAAGGAAACACTGGCTTATCAGCACGTGCACAATAAATATACTGACGAGATGATATAAAAATAGTGCCGTGTTTAATCGGCAGTTTTAAGGTGATAGAGAATTAGTTTATGCTTAATAAAATACAGTCTTTTTTTGAAAAAAATTTCATCGCAGATAACACGGTCGCGACTTCCATCGACCGTCAGCTGAATCTGGCAGCAGCAGCTTTGCTGATTGAAATGGTATTGCAGGATGATCATATCGATGCGATTGAAGTGGCGGCAGTAAAAAAATTACTGACGACCCAATTTGATATATCTGCAGCAGAAGCAGAAAGTCTTTATGAGCTGGCAGAAGCAGAAAAACATGAGGCCACAGATTATCATCAGTTCACCCGATTAATAGCAAAGCATTATACGCAACCACAGAAAATACAATTGATAGAATCACTCTGGCGGGTGGCATTTGCAGATTTGGTGCTGGATAAATATGAAGAGCATATGGTGCGTAGAATCAGTGATTTGATTCATGTGTCTCACAAAGATTTTATTCAGGCCAGGCTTCGTGTTGAGAATGAGCTGCGCTAATCTGTGTCACCAGCCGGGTTCTCCAGTCACAATAATATCAAAGCAGAATAAATGAACAACAAGGTTAAGATACAGTCTCGCAAAGTGCAGTTTGAGGGATTTGATGGTAGCCAGTTAGCCGCTATCCTGGATTTTCCATTAGACATTTCGCCCAGTCACTATGTCATCGTAAGCCACTGCTTTACCTGCAGCAAACAGACACTGACAACTGCTCGTTTAAGCAGGGGTCTGGCGCAGGCGGGTCTGGCTGTACTGCGATTTGATTTTACCGGCCTGGGTGACAGTGAAGGCGATTTTGCAAAGACACATTTTCGCAGCATGGTGAAAGACATAGAATGTGCGGCCGACTGGCTAGCTGCGCATTATGACGCGGCGAGTATTCTTATTGGGCACAGCATGGGCGGCACAGCCAGCCTGGCGGCATCGCAAGGTCGATGCGCTGCCTTATCCCGAGTGCAAAAAATGATCACCCTGGCATCGCCTGCTTATCCCGCCCATGTATTGCATCACTTCGGCGCGGCCATGCATAAACTACAGCGCGGAGAGAGCACTCAAATCAGGGTGGCGGGACAGGCCTACCCGGTGAAGCCGGGTTTTGTAGAAGACGTACAGTCCTATGATATGGAAAAACAGATGCAAAACTGTGGCATCCCGATTATGGCAGTCTGTGCCGGTAATGATGCGTTGACAGGGCCAGATGCAGCAGAACTGATAATGCAGTTTACAAAGGCAGCAGGTACACAGTTGCAAATTGATGAGGCAGATCATTTATTTAGTGATCGCGCCCATGCGGCACAGTTGTTATCGGCAGTGCTGGCCTATATAAAAAATGAGCACAATTAGGCCAGCTTTTTATATACAGTATCTCTGCTGTATCGTTAACTTAAAAAACATCGTCATTCCTGCGCAGGCAGGAATCTAGTGGCTCTGAAACCGCTATAGACGCCAGGTTCCCTAGTATTCTTTTCTGGAATTATTAGCCCGCCATGTTTCAAAACTTTTAGTTGCATCCTTATGTGTGCAATGCTCTATAGAAATACTTCGTTGTGCATAGGGTTTAGCAAGCTCATTAACAATAAACTGATCATCAAACCCAGCATTTGCAGCATCAGATGCAGTGGCGGCAAAAATAAGTCGGGGAATACGTGCCCAGTAAATGGCGGAGGTGCACATGGGGCAGGGCTCGCAGCTGGAATAAAGTATGCAGTCAGTTAACTGAAAATCATCGAGTGTTTTACAGGCATCACGAATCGCCATAATTTCTGCATGAGCCGATGGGTCATTATTTTCAGTTACCTGATTGCGGCCCTTACCAATAATTTTATTATCTTTGACGATAATCGCGCCAAATGGGCCGCCCTGCTGTTTTGCTGACTGAATGGCAAGCTCAATGGCCTGCTGTAAAAAAATATTATCCTGTTGTGTCTGATTAGCCATTTTTTCTGTCTTTAAGATCTAATTGTTGCGTTAACAGTATAAAAGTTTCAACACCTGTTAATGATGTGTGGTGGAATTATCCGTTATAGTGCTCGATGCAAACAGATTTTCTACATCAACACTATCATAACTATACTGAGCGTTACAAAACTCACAATCAACCTGAATTTTAGCCTGTTCTGAAATAATGCTGTGAGCTTCATCAATGCCCAATGAAATAATCATTTTTGCAATACGTTCTCTTGAGCAGCTGCAGCGAAAACTAAGCGGAGCGGGTTCAAATAAACGAATATCATCCTGATGAAATAAGCGGTGGAGAATTTCTCTGCTGGATAAAGCTAACAGTTCTTCATTGCTTAGCGTGTTGCCGAGAGCTTCAGCATGTTGCCAGTCGTGATGGTCTTCACCTAAGTGATCAGTTTTGTCTTTACTCGTTTCAGGTAGCTCCTGCAATAAAAAACCAGTGCAGCTATCGTTATTTGCGGCCAGCCAGAGTCGCGTATTTAACTGCTCAGACTGTTTAAAGTAATTTTCAATGGCATCCTGAATATGCTCACCCTGTAAAGCAATAATGCCCTGATAAGGTTCACCAGAAGGCGGTTTTACGGTGATGACCATTTGCCCATTGCCAAAAATATTATTCAGATCATGCTCAGGAACATCATCGCTCCAACGCGCAAGACCGCGCAGGGTGCCTGCCGATGTGGCCTGTACAACTAATAGATGCAATGGACCATCACCCCGAATTTGTAATATCAACGAGCCTTCATATTTAATCGTGGCGGATAGCAATGCGCAGGCAGCAAAAGCCTCGCCTAAAACAGTTTGTACGTTTGCAGGGTAATCATAGCGCTCAAGCACCGCTTTCCAGCAGGCGTTAAGGTGCACCAGTTCGCCACGAACGCGAGTGTTTTCTATAATGAATCGGTGGAGCTGGTCGTTGTCTGCCATGGTTGTTACTGGGTTAAAAAATTAAAAAAGCAAAAGATTACCGCAAATGAACGCAAATAAAAGAAAAGCTTTTTATTGTTTTGTGCGCCGCAGGCACACAAAAAAACATTTGCGTTATTTGCGTTCATTTGCGGTAAGCTTTTATCTTTTATCTTTTATCTTTTATCTTTTATCTTTTATCTTTTATCTTTTATCTTTTATCTGTTATCAATATTAATTATCAAGTTTGTCTTTAAGTATTTTATTAACCTGCGCCGGGTTAGCTTTGCCCTGTGAGGCCTTCATTACCTGGCCAACAAAATAACCAAATAGCTTGTCTTTACCTGAGCGATATTGTTCCAGCTGATTCGGGCTATTGGCAATCACTTCATCAATCATTGCTTCAATGGCAGAGTCGTCTGTAATCTGTTTAAGGCCTTTCTTTTCAATCAATGTATCCGCATCATCATCACCATCCCACATGGCATTAAAGACATCTTTGGCAATTTTTCCTGAGATGGTATTGTCTTCTATGCGTTTTAACATGCCGGCTAAACGTGAGGCAGAAACCGGGCATTGATTAATACTTAAATCTTCCTTATTTAAGCGGGCGGAGACATCGCCAATCATCCAGTTGGCCGCAAGTTTGGCGTCTACTGATTCATTTATAACCGTTTCAAAGAAATTAGCCAGTTCACGGGATGCGGTTAAAATTCCCGCATCATAATCACTTAATTTCAAATCACTAACAAAACGTGCCGCTTTTTTAGCGGGCAGCTCCGGTAGTGTGCTGCGCACTTCTTCAAGATAGGCATCATCAATAATTACCGGCAATAAATCCGGGTCAGGGAAATAGCGATAATCATTGGCTTCTTCTTTAGAGCGCATAGAGCGGGTTTCATGTTTATCCGCATCATACAGACGAGTTTCCTGAGCGATTACACCACCATCTTCAATAATATCAATCTGGCGTTCAACTTCGAGGTTAATCGCGCGTTCTACAAATCGGAATGAGTTTATATTTTTTAATTCTGCACGGGTGCCGTATTCTTTCTGGCCTTTGGGGCGTACAGAAACATTGGCATCACAGCGGAAAGAGCCTTCTGCCATATTGCCATCACAAATTTCCAGATATTGCACCAGCGAATGAATTTTTTTCATATAGGCAATCGCCTCTTTTGCAGAACGCATATCCGGCTCAGAAACAATCTCTAATAAAGGTGTGCCAGCACGATTTAAATCAATGCCGGTCATGCCATGATAATCTTCATGCAACGATTTTCCCGCATCTTCTTCCAGGTGGGCACGGGTAATGCCGATGGTTTTCCTGGTGCCATCTTCCAGCTCAATATCAATAGCGCCTTCGCCGACAATGGGTAATTCCATCTGTGAAATCTGGTAGCCTTTTGGCAGGTCAGGGTAAAAATAATTTTTACGCGCAAACACGGAGCGCTTACCAATTTTAGAGTTGGTGGCCAGGCCAAATTTAGTGGCCATGCGAATCGCTTCGCCGTTGACCACAGGTAAAACACCGGGCAGGCCTAAATCAACCGCACAGGCCTGAGTGTTTGGCTCGGCACCAAATGCGGTGGATGCAGATGAAAATATTTTACTTTTGGTGCGCAATTGCGCATGTATTTCTAAACCGATTACGGTTTCCCATTCCATATTAGAATGCCTCGTTTGAAAAGATTTGCCACAGAGTCACGGAGGAAATAGAGAGTCTGTGGTGAATAAATTATTTAAATGCTTCGGGTATCTGTTTGTGCCAGTCTGTTTTTAGCTGATACTGATGCGCCACATTTAATAAACGGCTTTCATCAAAATGACCGGCGATAATTTGTAAACCTACCGGCATACTCACTGAGCTTTTAGTACTGAAACCTGCGGGTATACTCATGCCTGGCAAACCTGCCAGGTTAACGGCAATGGTATAGATGTCTGATAAATACATGGAAATCGGGTCATCAGATTTTTCACCGATATTAAATGCAGTTTCAGGTGACGTCGGGCCCATAATGACATCGACTTTTTTAAAAGCTTCGCTAAAGTCATCAGAAATCATACGTCGCAGCTGTTGCGCTTTTATATAGTAGGCATCGTAGTAACCTGCTGATAAAGCATAGGTGCCAACCAGAATACGGCGTTTTACTTCTTCACCAAAGCCTTCGCCACGGGAGCGTTTATAAAGGTCTTCTAAATCTTTTGGGTCTTTACAGCGGTGACCAAAACGCACACCGTCAAAACGAGATAAGTTCGAAGAGCACTCTGCTGGGGCGACAACATAATATACCGGCACGGCTAAATGGGTATTGGGTAAATTGATATCGATAATTTCAGCGCCCATAGCTTTATATTCTGCAATGGCTTTTTGTACTACCTTATTAACATCTTCGTCCAGGCCTTCACCAAAGTATTCCTTTGGCAGGCCAATTTTTAAACCATCCAGAGGTTTATTTAAATCGGCGGTATAGTCGGGCACCTCTTTTTCTAGCGAAGTGGAATCTTTAGGGTCAAAACCCGACATGGCATTTAATAGCAATGCACAGTCTTCTGCGCTTTGAGCCATAGGGCCGGCCTGATCTAAACTCGAGGCAAAGGCAATCATGCCATAACGGGAGATACGACCATAGGTAGGCTTTAAGCCGGTAATACCGCATAAAGATGCGGGCTGTCGAATCGAGCCACCTGTGTCTGTGCCGGTTGCAGCGGGGCTTAATCTGGCGGCAACAGAAGATGCAGAACCACCGGATGAACCACCGGGAACGGCACGGGTGTTCCATGGGTTTTTAACCGCGCCATAAAAACTGGTTTCATTAGATGAACCCATGGCGAATTCATCCATATTGGTTTTACCCAGCATCACCACACCCGCCTGCTGCATTTTTTCTACCACTGTCGCATTGTAGGGTGATTCAAAATTATCCAGCATTTTAGAGCCGCAGGTGGTTTTTACACCTCGGGTGCAGAAAATATCCTTGTGGGCAATGGGGATGCCAGTCAATGGCCCTGCATTTCCAGCCTGTCGTTTTTTATCGGCTTCAGCTGCGGTTTTTAAGGCCTGTTCTTCAGTGACCGTAATGAAACTGTTCAGCTTTGCATCGTGAACTTTAATGCGCTGTAAAAAATGTTCAGTGAGTTGCACCGAGGTCACATCGCCGGCTTCAAGCAGGGCAGATAACTCGCTCAGTGTTTTTGTGTGGTACATAATTTTCTCTGCTTATTTAGTAAAGTCTGACTCAGTACGGGATGACTAATGCACTATGCTATTCAATAACCTGAGGCACTAAATAAAGGCCATCTTCGGTTTTAGGTGCAATCTTCTGAAAGGTTTCACGTTGGTTTTCTTCCAGTACTTCATCTGTCCGCAGACGTTGACATACATCCATGGGGTGAGCCATGGGCTTTACATCGGTGGTATCCACTGCATTCATCTGTTCCACCAGATCCAGAATGCTGGACAGGCTTTTTGCATAGCCTTCGATATTTTTTTCATCAATTTCGAGTCGCGCCAGGTGCGCAATGTTCTTCACATCATCGGCTGCCAGTGACATAGATTTCTCCGCGAGTAATTTTGCCGAGTGCCGGCTTTGAATGGGGATTATTCACAAATCTACCATTTATATTAAAAAACCGCGCAAAATTAGCATATTATAGCTGCTTAAGCCACCTGTATACTTGCCCAAAGCCCTGCGCATTGATAGAGTACTGCTAATTTCCATAACCGACCCTGAAACAATATTGTTTCAGGCTATAAAACATCAAATTACAAAATATTACGAGCAAATATACGAATGTTTCTTAAACGCTTTCGCGGCATGTTTTCAAATGACCTTTCAATTGATCTTGGAACAGCAAATACGCTGATCTATGCCCGAGGAAATGGTATTGTCCTTGATGAACCCTCAGTCGTCGCTATTCGACAGGATCGTGGTGGCAGCGGAGCCAAGGCCATAGAAGCCTATGGTCATGAAGCCAAGCGCATGCTGGGCCGTACTCCACAGAATATTACCGCCATACGCCCGATGCGTGATGGTGTTATAGCCGATTTTCATGTTACTGAAAAAATGCTACAGCACTTTATACGTAAAGTGCATGAAAGTGCATTACTGCGCCCCAGCCCCAGAGTGCTGATCTGTGTGCCCTGTGGAGCGACCCAGGTAGAGCGCCGTGCCATAAAAGAGTCGGCTGCAGGTGCCGGTGCACGTAAGGTATATTTAATAGAAGAGCCAATGGCGGCGGCCATTGGTGCGGGTATGCCGGTAGACGAACCGCGAGGTTCAATGGTGCTGGATATTGGTGGGGGCACCTCAGAAGTTGCGGTTATCTCCTTAAATGGCATTGTCTATAGTGCATCGGTACGTATTGGTGGAGACACATTTGACGAAGGTATTATCTCTTATATACGCCGAAATTATGGCACATTAATTGGTGAGGCTACGGCAGAGCGCATCAAGCACCAGATTGGTTCTGCATACCCTGGCAAGGACTTACTGGAAACTGAAGTTAAGGGTCGTAACCTGTCGGAAGGTATTCCGCGTAGCTTTACCTTAAACAGTAATGAAATTCTTGAAGCCCTGCAGGAGCCTTTGCATGGCATTGTCAGTGCGGTTAAAACCGCACTGGAGCAAACCCCGCCTGAGCTGGGAGCCGATGTGGCTGAGCGCGGTATTGTGCTCACCGGTGGTGGTTCATTGCTGCGTGATCTGGATCGCCTGTTAATGGAAGAAACCGGGTTGCCGGTGATTATGGCGGAAGAGCCTCTGACCTGTGTGGCCCGTGGTGGCGGTAGAGTACTGGAATTAATCGATGAGCATGGCGGTGATTTCTTCGCCATAGAGTAATGTTCAGGCCACCTTTTGGGCAGCCTGAATAGTTGCAAAATTGTTTTTTCGGGTGTGGCTATAGGAGCGAGCCATATACATAAACTGAACCCACAATCAGGGGTATAGCTCGAGTTACAGTCAGTAAGTTAAGCGTTTTTTATGCAGCCACTATTTTTACAAGGTCCATCCGTTACCCTTCGCGTCATCCTGCTGGTGACTATTTCTATTATCGTGATGGTGGCAGATCATCGATGGCAGGCACTGGAAACAGTGCGTAGTGCCATCGAAAGTTATGTTGTCTACCCGCTTCGTTACACCATTAATATACCCTCGCGCCTTATTGACTGGGGTGATGAATCCTTAAGTTCCCATCAGCAGTTGTTAGATGACAGGCGTAAATTACAGCAGCAGCAGTTACGTGCGCAGGTAAGCCTGCAAAAGCTCAGTGTGCTGGAAAAAGAAAATGATCGTCTGCGAAAAATGCTCAGTGCACAACCCAAAGTAGGTGAGCTGGTGCTGGTAGCGGAAATTCTCTCTATTGATATGGACCCTTACAAACAGCAGGTGATTTTAAATAAAGGCGATAGCAGCGATGTTTATATCGGTCAGCCAATTATTGATGCCTGGGGTATTATGGGGCAGGTGGTACACCTTGGGGCTTACTCCTCAACGGCACTGCTTATTTCTGATCCGAGTCATGCAATACCGGTGCAGGTGAGTCGAAGTGGTTTGCGAAGCACTGCATTTGGCACGGGTAATTCACAATTACTGGAGCTGCGCTACATACCTCATAATGCAGATATTGAAGTAGGCGATGAAATAAACACCTCCGGACTGGGGGGGCGATTTCCGCCTAATTACCCGGTAGGTAGAATTATCTCAATTGAACGGCCTGCGGGTGAATCTTTTGCAACCATACTGGCTGAGCCAGTGGCGCATCTTGACAGAAGCCGTGAGGTTTTACTGGTGTGGCGCAAGCTATCCGTAAAAAAGGCAAAAAATTCTAAGGATGCTGATGTTGCCAGTGGTAAGAAAAAATAATGCCCACTAATAACTGTTATAGAGTGGTTGTTCCAACTCTGATCGTGGCATTGATGTTACATATGTGGCCTCTGCCAGAATGGCTGGAGTATGCACGGCCAGAGTGGATGGTACTGGTCATGATTTACTGGGCTCTGGCTATGCCAGAACACGTAGGTGTGACAACCGCATGGATAGTGGGTCTTTTGATTGATGTAACCCAGGGCGCTATTTTAGGCCAGCATGCTCTGGGTCTGGTTCTTGTCGTTTATATAATCCATATTGAGTATCAGAGAATACGCGTATTTTCCCTGGTACAGCAGGCACTGGTTATATTTGTGCTACTCATTTTGAAACAGGTGCAGGTGTTGTGGGTAACCGGCATGGTGGGGCAGGCCCCCGACCTGGGTCTGTATTTCCTGCCTTCCCTGACAGGCGCCATTCTCTGGCCCTGGTTATTTATTGTGCTCAGGGATATACGCCGCCGTTTTACAGTTTCGCGAAGTTTTTAGCGCTGATTATTTAATCTGGAGCAGCTCTAGACATCGACTATCTGACGTATACTAAGCCCATTCCTGTTTTTCTTTGTATATGCGGATTTTAGTCTGCAAATAACGCTTTTTCTTGAAACTATCAGACTAGTGGTGCAGTCTTGTTTTAATACCTCAACTGAAACATATCATGTACTCACTTAAATCCCGATTATCACAGAATGGCTTCACCTCCAGCGAGAACTATGACCATGCAGTGCAGTGTTTTATAAACAGCCCTGCAGAACATATTCGTTGTATGCATGTGGATGGAGACTGTGGCCGGCGGCGAACTGCATTTGCCTGTGCCCTGGCCAATGCGCTGCAGGCGACGCAGGTTCTGTATTATGAATTTGGCAGGGATAAGCCAGTGCCACAGATTATTCGCATACAGGAAGGTGAAGAAATTATTGAAGAGCCGCCGGTGGATGCACTGGACCGAATTCTAACCGAGGCCTGCGCGCAGAGTGAGGCTGAGCAGACCATACTAATTTTAGATCAGCTACATAAAACCCAGTTTATAAATCACACTCGCTTATATGAATTTTTACAGAGCGGTCTGTGGCGCTACAGCGATGTGCGCTTTAATGCCAATATATTGAATTTAAAGGTATTTTTAATATCAGATGAGCCGCTATATCACTCTTTACGGAGCGCCTCCTTTCGTCTGTGGATAAATGGCACTAATCAGTCAATTGCAAAAGTGACTGCATCAGACCTGGGGCTGGAAGAGCAAAACGCTAGCTGGCTGAAACCACTGCAAAGCCTGTTTAATACAATGCAGACTTCACCCACATTAGAAGAATATCAGCGACTGGCACATGATATTGAGCAGCATATTTATAGCACACAGCAGCTAAAGATTTCATTGTTTGGCTGGTTGGAGAATATCGACAGAGAGCAGCTGGAAAGCGAAGAATACCAGCCGTATCTGGATAATGTGCTTGAGGCCATTTTGCAGGGAAGGGAAGTGCATGAGGAAATTGATATTTCGAGTGTGTAGCTGCACTTATTTCTAAACGGTAGGTTGGCGCAGAGGCACGAAGCCCAACAGCTGTGACAGATCACACCGTAATTGTTGGGGTTGGTAAACTCACCACCAAGCTACGAAAACTAGCCATTGCGGCTAGCCTGCCTTAAGTTAAGCCGCGTTCGTGTCAGCGCCGTGAGAAGCCGATTCTGGCGCTGCACAGTGAATCCAGTAAAAGACGACCATCGGCCATAGGTGATATGAACTAACACAGCTTTAAATCATCAAAACATATGTAACAAAATGGCTAAATATAACCACTTATCAGAAAAAATATGGCAAAATCAGTAGGATTCTTGATATTATGGAAAATAATACCTACATAGTTTATAAGTGATTATATTTAAGCTATATTTGTGATCCGATTAACAGTGCGCATGTTCTCTAGCTACTAGACTACTTAAGAAAGAGGTATTTAATGGTATTTAATATGCAGAGTAATGCACAATTTCAGGAAACACCCTCATTTCAACGAGATGTAAGCAGCACAGCCAGGCTGTTCAGCTTTAATCGTCCCGTATATATGACAGAAGGCGTCTGGAAAGATTGCGTAGAACTGGCTGACACTAATGGTAGAATTGCAGATGAGCTCGCTGTGTTGCAGCGTCTCAGGCATGTACTGTTTATGGCATCAAGTGCATTACATGGTCGTGTAGTAGATCTGGAGTGCGAATTTAGCATTCATCGTGTTCCCAATGATGGAGCATCACGCAGGCCAGAGCAAACTACACTTAAACTGGTCACCAGCACAGGTAAACAAAACCAGCCTCAGGTGACCATCAAACATCCTGGCGAATAAGACGAAAAATCTATGTTTGCAAACGATAGCACACAACTGAGTTACGACCTGAGTCCTGATCTTCGGGATGTCACGAGCACCGCTCGTCTGTTCAACTTTCGACGCCCTGTTTTTATGACATCTCGAGTGTGGGAAGACTGTGTTGAGCTACTGGTTGAAACCGGTGGCCCTTATGATGAGCTGGCGGTGCTACAACGCTTGAGACATGTACTGTTTATGGCAGCAAGTGCATTGCATGGTCGTGCAGAAGATCTGGAATATGGCTTTCGGGTTTATCGAGTATCGAATAATGCATTGCATGGCCAGCGACAGCCGGAGGCCGTTAATTTGCATCTCAGTGCCCATAAAGATGAGCATAACCGGCCTGTAATTACCATTGGTTTCCCGGCATAGGTACCTGTTAAAGCAACCCAACACAAAAAAAATATAACCACTCTAAGGAAAGAAAAAATGTTAATTGAGTTTCCCTTAAAATGAAAAATAATCTACTTAATCGATGGCTAGGGCGTACCCGGCCGATATTGGCATCCCAGCAAACGTTGCGTGATGGCCTGAATATTCTTATTGTTGATGATTCCCGTACCCAGTTATTTGCACTCGAAAAAGTGCTTAAAGCAGAAGGCGTTAAAACCTATACTGCAGAAAATGGTAAACAGGGCATTTTACTGGCAAGGCACATTCAGCCAGATTTAATTCTGATGGATATAGTCATGCCGGAAATTAATGGTTTTCAGGCGACCCGCTATCTAAGCCGTCAGCAGGACACCGGGCACATTCCCATTATTATTATCAGCGGCTCAGATCAGCAGTCTGACAAGGCCTGGGGATTAAAGCTGGGTGCTAAAGATTATATTAGAAAGCCGGTAGACAGAGACGCACTGCTGCAAAAAATCAGCCACTGGACAGCGGAAGTGGGTGTAGAAAAAACCAGAGTACCCGCAAAATCAAAAGCCGATCAGCAAGCCTGGGGTGAAGCGGTTTAGTTGCTCTGGTAAGTGTGTTCGTGTGGCTGGAAGTGGAAGCTCAAAATCAAAAGCTTTTTTCCGCAAATAAACGCAAAACACGCTAATAAAAACATTATCCGTTAGAGTGCACCGCAGGTGCACTCTAACAGGACAGCATTTGCGGTAAACCGTTTTTGCTTTTAATAATTTAGCGACAGGGTAATAAAAATTACCCATCACCCATTATCTGTCACATATAATAAGCCGAAGTTGTCATTACCCTGGACATCGCCGCCATCAGCTTCTTAACCGGCCGTGGCAACTCGGCTCCACCACCTTCCAGTGCCACCGTTGCATGGTGTGCCTCATCAATTTTCATCTGTTTTAATATAGCTTCACTACGGGCATCGTTTTCAGGTAATTTCTGCAGGTGGTCATCAAGGTGGCGAATCACCTGATGTTCGGTTTCTGCAACAAAGCCCAGGCTCCATTTATCCCCAAGCAGGCCGGCAATTGCGCCTATTGCAAATGAGCCGCAATACCACACAGGGTTAAGAATGCTTTTCTGACTGGATAACTCCAGCAGACGTTGCTCAGTCCAGGCCAGGTGGTCATTTTCTTCCAGTGCAGCACGCTCCATACTTTGCCTGACTTTATCGAGGCGAGCGGTTAAAGCCTGCCCCTGATACAGCGCCTGTGCAGACACTTCTCCTGCGTGATTCACTCTCATTAAACCTGCGGAACGTTTTCTTTCTACTTCACTGAGGTGGGCTTCATCTGTATCAGACGATGGATTTTCCCGTTCTGTGGTAACAGGCTGACCAAAAAGGGTGCGCAGAGCATGGTCAGATTGTGCAATAAACTGGTCGATTGGTGTTAAATGTCGCATGGTGTCGTATCTTATTAATTCAGCTTAACCAGCTGCCGCGCCAGGAAGCTTACTGGATGAAGTATCTCTATATCAGGATTATACGCGGATATGGCTGATTTAATATGCAGACTGCAACCAATATTATCGCTCAGCAGAACTCTTGTGTTTAATAAATCAAAGCTGCGGAGTTTTTGCTGCAGTATTGAATGTGCCTGCAGCGGATAATTAACAGATTGCAAACCGCCGGCACCACAACAGAGATAGGGCTGATCTGATTCTAAAATCTGTATGCCAGGTATGTATTTTAGCAGGTCTGTATTTAAAGACTTCAGCTTGAGCATATTGCGATGGCTACAGCTTTCATGCAGGGCAACCGGCTGGTTAGTGGTTGAAAATGGCAGCGGGTGTTGCTGCAATTCATTAAGTATAAATAAGCGAATATCCTGTATGCGAATATCAGTTAACAGTTCCAGGCTTGCACCACAGGCTGGGCTAAAAAATAAAATGGCGGCCGAGCCCAGTTCATTAAACTGCGCTTTATTTTTTTCAAGCAGCCATTGGGCCATTTCCTGTTGCCCATTGTGCTGGTGCATGGCACCACAGCAATATTCCTGCTCGGCTATGCTCACATCAAAGCCAAGCCTGTTTAGCAAAACAGAAGCATCTTTTATGGTTGCGAGGTCTGTGGCTTTGCCGCTACAGCCCGTAAACAGGGAAACCTGTCCACGGCTGGGCGTTGAGCTGGGGTAAAAGTTCTTTAGCTCGCTGGGGCCATTGGCGGATAGTTGCTCAACGTGACTTTGTGGAACAGTTTTAAAGAAGGCATTTAACTGCTTTAAAACGGGCATATCAGCTAATGAAGCCAGTTTCTCAAGTCCATTGGGTTTTATCGACTGTGCCAGAATCTGACGACTAACGAGAGGTTTATCTATAGACGAGCTGAACTGGTCTCTAAATTCATCAAGCAGCTGTCCATAGGGCACCCTGGAGGGGCAAATCGTCTCACAGTTAAGGCAGCCAAGGCAGTGATCAATATGTAACAGGGTTACTGCACTGGCTTCTATGCGTTGCTGATTGATGGCCTGCATCAGGGCAAGGCGCCCCCGTGGTGATTCGGTTTCGCATTGATAAAGCTGATAAGTGGGGCACTGAGGCAGGCACATGCCACACATTACGCAGAGGTCGGTATCGGTAAGGCTAGAGTTTGTTTTCATCGCGGCCAATCTTATCACTGTATAATTATGATATTAAAGTAGATCTTTCCTAAATTAATGCCAGGACAGAAGTGATGTCTTATTACAAATACCATGTATTTTTCTGCACCAATCAAAGAGAAGGCGGGCAAAAATGCTGCGAACAGGCGGGTGCCAGTGAACTGAGAGCCTATGCCAAAGCAAAGATGAAATCACTGGGTATGGCGGGAAAAGGGCGGGTTAGAATAAATACTGCAGGCTGTATGGATCGCTGTGGTCAGGGTCCGGTGGTAGTGGTGTACCCGCAGGGGATCTGGTATCACTATCAGAATGAAGCAGATATAGATGAGATAATAGAACAGCACCTGGTCAATAATCGGGTAGTGAATCGATTACTCATAGATCAATAGCGACAATAGCCGGTTTTGCGTAGGTTAGCGGTGAGGCACGAAGCCCAACAGTTCTCACAGATTGCGTCGTTATTGCTGGGGTTCGCAAACTCACCGCCAACCTACGCGCAAGGTAAAGGCGGGCAGTGGCTCTGATCAGGCCCCTGACTAAAATAGCCTGTATTTACCC
>QIDK01000019.1 GCA_003228405.1 Gammaproteobacteria bacterium
GTTAAACCTGCACATCGACGAATACCGTAACGCATTTTTCTGCACCAGGTTTTGACTTTAATCCCCATCACTCAAGCTGATGAGCGAACGATTTTTGTGGAGTTTTCTGCGAGGATGTTTGAGCGAATTCGCTTTTTAATTCGTGAGTTCCGCAGCAGCCACAAAAATCGGGGGTGAAGAAGGGACTTTTATTTTGCTTTTTAAAATAAAAGCTTGAGTGTCGGGGCGGCACTTTTTTGCTTACTTTCCATGCGTTTATATTTATGGGCTGCAGACAAAAAAGTGAGTCGCCATCAGGCGAATCCACAGAATTCACGTCCCGTGAGGCCAGGGGCTTGCTGTAGCAACTATTGCCTCTGGATTTCTGCCTGCGCACACTACTGTCCGGAATAACAGTTTAAATTGTTTTTTTTAAGTCTACGTTCATGCTCAAATGACAATTATCATTTTTATCAGAAACTTAGGTGCTTTTTCAATATTTATTTCAGACAGCAGTGTGCCTGCGCAGGAATGACAGGTCTGCATCCTGAACGATAATAGCATGCTCTATTCTGGTTGAATTTCACTCATTAAAGCGGAGAAGAGCCTTTCTTAGTATGGGTGTCTCGATAAATTTTCCGATAAATTTGTGAAATAGACAACTAATGCTAAATAATGTTCACATCCCTGTGAAGCTTATTCTAAAAAGCGGGCAAATACCTCGCTCTTAGTTTTTTAGAAGAAAGGTACTGCCGCTACATCTATAGAAAAGCTGATAGTATGTGTATGATTTTGATCATGGACAGCTGGCGATATAATACGATCATAGGGTAGTGTTACACTGGCCGCACTAAATGAATTGGCCTGAATGTTATATCCAGGCTCATTTGTACCAATACAGTTGCTGTCAGTTCCTGATGTTGTAGATGCATAACAATCATAAATAACACCACCACCCCCATTAGAATCTAACAACTTATTCAGCCGTACTGACACTGCTGGACCAACTGAACCAGGTGAACCTAGTGTTATTTCAACACGTTGAGAACCTTGAGAACAATCAACTTTAAATACATACTGCCCGCTACTGGAGTTTTGATTACAGAAAAATGTAGTTGCTGTACCGTCTATTGTAATCGTTGTAGAAAGACTGCCGTTACTGTTAGCGCCATCGCTACCACCACATGCCGCTAAAAACAATGCACCTGAAAACACAGCTGATGCTATAAATATTTTTCTTATTTCTTTCATAAGTAAACCTCAGTATTTGCTATTAATAAAGCCACTCCAGTACTTAAAGGAGTATAGGCAATAAGGTGACCTCTCATTACTTGATCAGAGATTCCCTGGAGTATTCATCTGATATTTCCAGCCGGTCATCAGGCTAACTGAATACAGAACAGTTGTTAGCTCAGCTAATACTCAGCAGGCTATTAGCGTAATTTTACATGAAATATACCTGTAGCGAATCACCGAATTGGGGGATATGATGAATAATAAAAAAAGCGTCATTATGCCTGTACGAGGCACACGCCTCATAAGTAGCTTTTATATAAGCTAACATTATATAGCGTTGCTATTAGTATGGGTGTCTCGATAATTTACTTTTTTCGCGTACATTCGCGGCTATTTGCGTTTTTCGTGTTTTCTTTTTCTGTTATTTTTTGGATTTAAAGACTATGTTATGGGGAATATCTCAGCCTCTGCGTCATCTGTGCCCTCTGTGGTGAATATCTTTTAGTTGCTGCTTCGACTGTCGTTATTTCTGAGTCTGAAATAAAACAGTCTATTCATAAGCCCATCAACTCAATCAGTGAGCGAAATTCAGCCAGCTGCTTTACTGCTAAATTCTCATCCATCAAAAACACCGCTTCACAATCTGTTTGCAGTAGCCAGTCTTTCCATTCACGCAATTTTTTTGTTTCAAAATTAATTAAAGCGACTGAATCATTTTCGGGCTGCACAAAACCGGCGAAGGCTGCGCCAAGACACGATTTAATCTGCGTCTCATCGGCACTCCTGTCCGCTGTTAAAAAGTAAAACCGAAAACCCTCATGCACATCCTCGGCCCACTGCTCAAAATCTACACCCTCTGCCCGCCATCTGGCCTCGGGCACCAGCACCGTTGAAAATTCATTGGCATAATAGCTCAGTCGCCAGTCCTGTGGCAGATCATCCGGGTAAAAATCACCCTGCCAGTGGGCATGATCCCAGTCACAGGCTCCCACTCTGATGGTTTTATCGTGTATCATTGCGCTCTTTAAATTTAGCTAGAAAAATTTGTGTCTATCTTTATGGATTCTATGTTATTTAACTTTACGGCTATTGTCGCAGGTTTTGCTCTGCTTATCTGGAGCGCCGACTTTTTTGTTACCGGGGCGTCGGCAACTGCGCGTAATCTGGGCGTATCGCCCTTAATTATCGGCCTTACCATAGTGGGCTTTGGCACTTCAGCGCCTGAAATGCTGGTTGCCAGTATTGCCGCTTATGGGGGCAATCCCGGGCTGGCTGTGGGTAATGCGATTGGCTCAAATATTACCAATATCGCTCTGGTGCTGGGTGCAACTGCGGTTATCGTGCCCTTAACGGTTCACTCCAGTATACTTAAGCGAGAATACCCACTGCTCATTATTGCTACTTTGCTGGCAATTGTATTAATGGCAGTCGATAACTCACTCGGCATAATCGATGGCATATTAATGATGTTGCTGCTATTCGTGCTCATGGCCTGGATAGTGCGTCAGGCTCTCCAACAAAGAGGCTGTAGCAATGACACAATGGAAGCTGACCCTCTGATAAGTGAATTTGAGGAGGAAATACCGGCTGATATGCCCATGAGAAAGGCGCTGTCTCTGTTGTTTATCGGCATTATTTTGCTGCTGGTAAGCTCCAAGCTGCTGGTCTGGGGGGCAATTAATGTGGCCACAGCCTATGGAGTGAGTGATTTAATTATCGGGCTGACAATTGTGGCTATTGGCACCAGCCTGCCGGAACTGGCTGCATCTATTATGAGTGCACGAAAAGGTGAGCATGATATTGCCCTTGGTAATGTCATTGGCTCCAATGTATTTAATACCCTGGGTGTACTGGGCATCGCTGCGCTGATAAAACCTGCCGAGCTCACGGCGGGGGTTTTGAGCCGTGACTTACCATTAATGGTGACCCTGACGGTAATTATGTTTATTATGGCTTTTGGGCGTCGTGGTGCGGGGCAAATCACCCGCATTGAGGGCTCTATTTTACTGCTAATATTCATAACTTACGAAGTTGTTTTATACTTTAGTGCTACAGCATAGGAAAGTCTGGTGAATCTGGAAAAATTTAATCCCAAACAAATAAAGCAGCTGGGTCTGGCGGTTATCGAGACAGAGCTATCGGCTATTGAAGCGCTTAAAACTCAGATAAATGGCAGTTTTGTAAAAGCCTGTGAGTTAATGCTGGGCTGTGAAGGCCGTGTGGTAGTAACCGGCATGGGCAAGTCAGGGCATATCGGCAATAAAATCGCCTCTACTCTGGCCAGCACCGGCACACCGGCTTTTTTTGTTCACCCCGGCGAGGCCAGCCACGGTGATCTGGGCATGATCACGCCGAAAGATGTGGTGATTGCCTTATCTAACTCCGGTGAAACCGGTGAAATACTCACCATTATTCCTATTCTTAAACGCTTATGCGTGCCGATGATTAGTATCACTGGTAAACCAGATTCCACCCTGTCATCAGAAGCGGATATTAATTTACACGCGGGTGTTGAAAAAGAAGCCTGCCCACTGGGGCTTGCACCCACCTCCAGCACCACGGTGGCACTGGTGCTGGGTGATGCACTGGCGGTCGCACTGCTGGATGCACGTGGTTTTACCGAAGAAGATTTTGCGCTTTCTCACCCTGGAGGCAGCCTGGGACGTCGTTTGTTACTGCACGTAAAAGATATTATGCATAGTGGCGATAATATTCCCCAGGTACATGAAAACAGCACATTACGTGATGCCCTGCTGGAAATGACTGAAAAAGGCCTGGGTATGACGGCGATTGTAAATGATCAGCAAAAAATTCTGGGTATTTATACCGATGGTGATTTACGTCGCACCCTGGATAAAAATATTGACGTGCATACAGCTGCTATAAAAGATGTAATGACGGCAAACTGTAAAACCATACAACAACATCTGCTGGCGGCCGAGGCACTCACCAAAATGCAGCAGAACAAAATTAATGCGATGCTGGTAGTGGATGATAATAACAGATTAATTGGCGCGCTGAATATGCATGATTTATTGCGTGCCGGTGTGGTGTAATAATATTAATTAGCTTCATCCCCATCGCGATCTAAAGATCACTCCTACAGGGTTATATTTTTGCTGTAGGAGCGCAGCTTTAGCTCGCGATGGGGTTAACAGGGTAAACAACAATGCAGGATATTATAGAAAAAGCCAGAAAAATCAGGCTGGTGATTTTTGATATTGATGGTGTACTGACTACAGGCGCACTATTTATCGGTGATGACGGGCAGGAATACAAGGCCTTTAATTCAAAAGATGGCCACGGCCTGCGCATGTTACAGGATGGTGGCGTCGAAGTTGCTATCATTACCGGGCGCTCATCCAATGTGGTTGCACACCGTGCAAAAGACCTGGGTATTACTCGCATCTATCAGGGCAAACGTGAAAAACTACCCGCCTATGAAGAACTGTTAAAAGAAACCGGCTTGAGCCACGAAGAAGTAGCTTATGTGGGAGATGATGTGGTTGATTTACCGGTGATGAGCAAAGTCGGCCTGGCCATTTGTGTACAGGATGGCCATGCCTTTGTTAAGCAACATTCGCACTGGATTACCCCTGCCAATGGTGGTTGTGGTGCCGGGCGTGATGTTTGTGAAATGATACTGGAAGCACAGGGAAAACTGCAGAATATGCTGCAGTCTTATATTAAATAATAAAATAAATGCGCACCTATATTACCTTAGCCATATTCATTGTAATTACTATCGCCAGCTTCTGGCTTAAACAGGATGTAGAAAAAACTCCGGATACAAAAGAACTGCCTGATCAACATTTTCCCGATTATTTTATGGAAAACTTTACCATTACCAATATGAATGAACAGGGCCAGCCGGAATACGTTCTTAAAGCAAAAAAAATGCTGCATTTTTCTGACGATGATAGTGCCGAACTGGAACAGCCCTTTCTAAACTTTACCCAGGCTGATAGTAATATTACCTTGCGGGCATCCCGCGCTGTGCTTCTGCAGAAAGACAATCTCATTCACCTGCATGATAATGTTATTATACGCCGTGCCGCATCAAAAACGCAGAGTGAACTTTCTATTTATACCAACTATCTTAAAATAGACACACAAACACAGGTCGCCGAAACCGATCTGGCGGCACGGGTAAAAACGCCTGAAGCCGAGTTAAACACAATCGGCTTAATATTCGATAATATACAGGGTACACTTAAGTTAAAATCCCAGGTTAAAGGTGTTTATGAAGTTACTCACTAAACTGATTTTATTTTTTGCTATGTTGTTCAGTGCAAACAGCTTTGCAAAAACAACAGACAAAGATGCGCCTGTTCATATTGAAGCCGATCAGCTTGAAATGCGCGAGCGTGACAATATTAGCATTTACAATGGCAATGTAAAAATCACCAAAGGCAGCATGAAAATTACCGGTGATAAAATTATTATTAAAAACAGGGATGGTCGTCTTTACCGAATAAAGGTCGATGGCAAACCCGCTACTTTTTATCAGTTAAATGACCTGGATGAAGCCATAAGTGCGGAAAGTTACTTTATGGATTATCAGGCGACTAGTGGACTACTGGAGCTAAAAGAAAAGGCACTGTTACTGAAAAACAAAAATCGATTTAGCTCGGAACATATTATTTACGATACGCTTAAAGATATAATTAAAGCAGGTAACCATAACTCACCCAATCCTGCACAGGCTCCCAGAGTAAAAATCACCATTCATCCGGAAAACAATACTAAAAAACAATGAATATTCTTCGCGCCGAACATATGGTTAAACGCTTTCGTAACCGCACCGTGGTTAATGATGTTTCAATACATGTACAAAGTGGTGAAGTAGTCGGCCTGCTCGGCCCAAATGGTGCGGGCAAGACCACCAGTTTTTATATGATGGTGGGGCTCATCCCCGTTAATAAGGGGCAGATCTCGCTGAATCAAAAAGATATCACTCACCTGCCCATACATACTCGAGCTAAAATGGGCATAGGTTACCTGCCCCAGGAAGCCTCTGTTTTTCGTAAACTCACGGTGGCTGAAAATATTCTGGCTATTCTGCAGATCCGCTCTGAATTAAGTAAAAAACAACGCAATCAGTTGCTGCAAAAACTTCTGGATGAGTTGCAGATTGACCATATTCGTGACAATGTGGGTATCAGCCTGTCTGGCGGTGAGCGTCGTCGAGTGGAAATTGCCAGAGCACTGGCAACAGAGCCTGAATTTATTTTACTGGATGAACCCTTTGCCGGGGTCGACCCTCTTTCGGTACTTGAAATTCAGCGTATTATAAAACAGCTCACAGAAAAAAATATCGGCGTGCTGATTACCGACCATAATGTGCGGGAGACACTGGGAATCTGCGAACGAGCCTACATTTTGAGCTCGGGAGAGGTCATTTCCGAGGGTAGCCCACAGGTTGTTTTACAGGATCAGCAAGTGAAAGATGTTTATCTGGGTCAAAACTTTAGCCTGTAAATAGTAAGCATTCCACTCACCCCTGTATAGCTTTACATCCACCTGGCCATGTTAATCGAGCCGGGTGCTTCGAACAGGGGTCGCGCACCTGTAAACTTCACATTTTCGCCCTGATCATCACCCTGCATTGATAAAAAGCGGGGCAAACCGAACCGTTACAGACTTGTGCTCAATAGCTAAAATATTGCTATACTATCTATGAAGCTCAATATCAAAAAACATGATGGCACAACTTCTGCATAGCATCGCATTTTGAAGTAGACTGTTAGAAAACATTATAAAGAAGCTCTAAGCCAAGAATGAAGCAATCCTTACAGTTACGCATCGGCCAGTCCCTGACCATGACTCCTCAGCTGCAACAGGCTATCCGTCTGCTGCAACTGTCTACACTGGAATTACAGACCGAAATTCAGGAAGTACTGGAATCTAACCCGATGCTGGAAGTAGAGGAAGATGCCGCTACATCAGACCCTCTGGATAACAACAATAAAAAAACTGAAGACAATAATAGCGAAGCCAGCGAACAGGAAACTATCGACAACCTGGATGCCAGTGATTTACAGACAGATTCAGCGGCACAGGATGTTGACCTCAATAATTCACAGGATATGCCAGACGAGCTACCTGTCGATTCACAGTGGGATGATATCTACGAGCCTTCCATGAGCACCAGCCCCGCCAGCTCTGGAGACGATGACAGGGCCCGGGAATTTCTGGAAAACCAGAGCAGCACCGATTCAGCATTAATCGACCACCTGCTGGACCAGCTACTGGTTACCACCATGAGCGACACAGACAGGGCTATAGGGCTTGCCATTATCGATGGTATAGACGAGGATGGTTACCTTAAGGAGTCTATCGAAAACATACATTCCGGCCTGGTGGGTGAGCTTGAAATTGAACTGGATGAAGTAGAAGCAGTCTTACATTTAATACAGCATTTTGACCCATTAGGTGTTGCCGCTCGCGATTTAAAAGAATGCCTGTTACTGCAAATGGAACAGATCAGCATTGAAGGGCAGCCTGCACTTAAAAAGGCCAGACAAATTGTTAAAGATCATTTAGATTTACTGGGAAATCATGATTATGCCAAGCTCAAGCGGTATAATCGTATTAATGATAATGAATTAGCTGAAATTATTCATTTTATACAGACCCTGAACCCTAAACCCGGTAGCAATATCAGCCAGTCATCAACACAATATGTGGTACCGGATGTATTTGTAAGCAAGATAGATGGTCGCTGGAACGTCAGATTAAATGGTGACACTGCGCCTAAGCTGCGTATTAACCCAACCTATGCAGCCTATATACAGCGAGGCAAACAAAGTGATGACAATACCTTTCTGAAAAATAATATGCAGGAAGCTCGCTGGTTTATTAAAAGTTTACAAAGTCGCAATGAAACTTTGATGCGCGTGGCAACCTCAATTGTTGAACATCAGCGTACGTTTCTCGACTATGGTGAAGAAGGCATGAAGCCACTGGTATTACGGGAGGTCGCAGAAGAGCTTGAACTACATGAATCGACCATATCCAGAGTCACCACCAGCAAATATATGCATACACCCAAAGGTGTATTCGAATTTAAATATTTCTTTTCCAGCCATGTAGGTACTTCAGATGGAGGGGAATGTTCAGCCACGGCCATACGAGCCATGATCAAAAAGCTGATAGAAAGTGAAGAACCCAGAAAACCATTAAGTGACAATAAACTTGCCAGTTTACTGGTTGACCAGGGTATAAATGTGGCGCGTAGAACCGTGGCTAAATATCGTGAAGCCATGATGATACCACCATCTAATGAACGTAAACGTCTGGCTTAGCAGGCCGGCAGCATTAAGGAGTCCTTATGCAACTTAACCTAACTGGACACCACATAGAAATCACCGATTCACTTCGTAACTATGTAAATGAAAAAATGGAACGTATTGAGCGACACTTCGACAAGGTCAACAACACTCATGTGATTCTGACGGTTGAGAATGTCCGTCATAAAGCGGAAGCCACTATCAATATGCGTGGCAATAATATCTTTGCTGAAAGTACTGAAGATAATATGTATGCAGCAATTGACAGCCTTACAGACAAGCTTGACCGACAGGTCAAAAAGCACAAGGAAAAAATAACTAATCATCATCAGAAAGACAGCATACCTCCGGTTGATATAGAAGAATAAAACCGATGCATATCAACCAGCTAATTACACCTGACCGAGTGATATGCCTGAGCGGCATAAGCAGCAAAAAACGTGCGCTTGAGTCTCTCAGCCAATTACTGGGTTCAGGTGCACCCGGCATAGACCCTGCCGATATTTTTCATCAACTGATCGAGCGTGAACGTCTGGGCTCCACCGGTCTGGGTCACGGAGTTGCCCTGCCACATGCACGCATGGATCTGGGCCAGACAATCACACTGGGCTGTTTTATTAAATTAGATCAGGGCATTGATTTCGATAGCCTCGATGCAAAACCTGCAGATTTACTGTTTGCCCTGTTAGTTCCAGAAAACTGCACAGATGAGCATCTGCAGGTATTAGCCGCCCTGGCAGGCATGTTCAGCGACACTGAATTTTGTGAAAAACTGCGTAGCAGCCAGGCAGACGAAGAGCTCTTTGCACAACTTACCGGTTGGGCTGAGGCACATCAGGCTGTCTCTTAAGCTGGATAAAAATCTCATACTTATGCTTATGATTTTATTTCAAAAATTTCGTGCATTAGAGAAACACACTGTGGACCAGAGACTTTATTTCTACGATATATCCAGGTTAATTTCAGATGCTTGAACACCTCACACCACAGGATATATTTCATTACCTGCAAAAAACTATCGATCTCAAATGGCTTGCGGGAAAAAGCAACGCAACTCGACCCATAAAAAAATCATTACACCTTAATCAACAATCAACACTTGTCGGACACTTAAATTTAATTCACCCGAACCGAATTCAGGTGATTGGCAAAAAAGAATGGCATTACCTGAGAAAACTCAAACAACAATCTAATGGCTCATTAAGCGATATATTTTCACGGCGCACCGCAGGTATTGTTTTCACTAATGGACAAAACGTGCCGGAGGAAATTATTCAGCTGGCGGATGAAAAGCACACACCACTGTTTCAAACTGATCTGGACAGTGGTGACTTTATTGATGCAATTCGTTTTTATCTCGCAGACCTGCTCGCCGAAAGAATAACTTTGCATGGGGTATATATGGAAGTTATGGGTAGCGGTGTGCTTATTACCGGTGAAAGCAGCATTGGTAAAAGTGAACTGGCACTGGAGCTCATCACCCGCGGGCACAGATTAATTGCAGATGATGCCACCGTATTTACCCGTGTTGGCCCCAACTTACTGGATGGAACCTGCCCGGAAGTGCTAAAAGACTTTATGGAAGTAAGGGGGCTGGGAGTATTAGATATTCGAGCCATGTACGGTGAAAATGCAATTAAACCCAATAAATACTTACGTCTGATCATTCACATGGAACGCATGACACTGGAAGATCAGCAACAACTGGACAGGCTCTACGGCTCACGCTCTGTAAAAACCATTCTTGATGTGCCGGTTACAGTCATTAAATTACCGGTTGCCTCTGGACGTAACCTGGCCGTCATGGTTGAAGCAGCCGTGCGTAATCATATACTGATTGAAAATGGCCATAATGCAAGTGATGAGTTTATTCAACGACAACAGGAATTGCTTGATAGAAAGTCATAAGTCATAAGTCGTAAGTCTAAAGCGGCCTCCCCTGAGGGGAGCAGCTTGTGCTATTGACTTCTGACTTACGACTTACGACTTACGACTCTAAAAAACAACCATAAAAAACTATTTTATTAAACCATGAAGCTAATAATTATAAGCGGACTATCCGGCTCAGGAAAAACTGTTGCCCTGCACACTCTGGAGGATGAGGGATTTTATTGTGTCGACAATTTCCCATTAGGCCTGCTCGCCAGTTTTGTAGAACATATAAAAAACCAGCAATTGCATATTTACAATGAAATGGCCGTCGGCATAGATGCACGCAGTGGCGCAGGCGATTTAAAACGTTTTAATCAGATTATCCAGACCATAAAAGAAAATAAAATAGAAATTGAAGTTATTTATTTTCAGGCAGAGACAAATGAACTTATTAAACGTTTTAGTGATACACGTCGACGTCACCCATTAACCAGCAAGGGCATCCCCCTGGCCGAAGCTATCGATATAGAACGCAACCTGTTATCATCCATTGCCAGTGATGCAGACCTGTGTCTGGACACAACACATACCAATGTTCACCAGTTACGCGCTTTAATAAAAGATCGTATCGTGTCAAGGCCCAATCAGGAACTGTCAATTCTTCTTCAGTCATTTGGTTTCAAACACAGCATCCCTTCTGATTCTGATTTTGTATTTGATGTACGCTGCCTTCCCAACCCGCACTGGGAGCCTGCATTACGACCATTAACCGGACAGGACCCTGAAGTGCAGGCATTTTTTAAAGACCAGGATGATGTGATTGACATGTATACTCATATTCGAAATATGCTGGAATACTGGATACCCAAATTTGCTGAACAAAATCGCTATTATTTAACTATTTCTATCGGCTGCACGGGTGGTCAACACCGCTCTGTTTATATTACTGAATTATTAAATGATTACTTCCGCAAAAAATTTCCAGGCGTGTCTCTGCGCCATCGGGAGATGCAGTAATGAGTGTGGGTTTGCTTTTAATTACGCATAAAAATATTGCCTCCAGTCTGCTGGAAACTGCCAGGCTTATGCTGGACACCTGCCCCCTGGCTACTCGCGCGCTGGAAGTGCCGCTTGATTACCCGGTAGCCGATATTTTATCTCAGGCAACGGAATATTGCAGATTACTCGACAGCGGCAATGGCGTGCTAATACTGACTGATATTTATGGCGCCACGCCGTCTAATATTGGCAAACAACTGTGCGAGGAAAGCAACTGTAAACTGGTTGCAGGAATCAATTTACCCATGTTGGTGCGCATCCTGAACTACCCCCAGTTAAACCTGGAAAGTATGGCATTAAAAGCTGTGAGCGGCGGCCATGATGGCATCATATTATGCGAGTGTACAGAATAAATGAATGAAGTAAGTCATCAGCTAGAAATCATAAATAAACTGGGCATGCATGCCAGGGCAGCGGCAAAATTTGTCGGTATTGCTTCCAGCTTTTCCAGTCATGTTGATATTGAAAAAAATGGACATCGCGTAAATGGCAAAAGCATTATGGGCGTAATGATGTTAGCAGCAGGACAGGGCAGCATCATTACATTGCATATTAAGGGTGAGGATGCTGATACCTGCAATCAGTCACTTAGTGAATTAATTAATAACCGTTTTGATGAGGATGAATAATTTAATGTCTTCCACGCTTCAGGGTATAGGTGTTTCCAAAGGTATATGCATAGGCCAGGCTTATGTGTATTACCGTGAGTTGCCTGAAGTACTGGAATATTCCATTTCAAAATATGATATAGACAAAGAAGTAAAACGTTTTGAAGATGCTCGTGCCAGGGCACAACAACAGCTGGAAAATGTCAAAAACATTATTTCCAGTGACACGCCACATGACATCACACTTTTTATAGATACCCATTTATTAATGCTGGATGACCCTGTTTTATTTGAAGATACGGTGAGTCATATCCGCGCACGACTATGCAATGCAGAATGGGCGCTGCAGGCACAGGTTGATCGAATTTTATCCGTATTTGATGAGATGGATGACCCTTACTTAAAAACCCGTAAAGATGACATTATTCATGTTACCGAACGTATTCAGCGTTGCCTGATGAATGAGCCGGAACTTAACCATGAACATGAGAAACTGGAATCAGGTAAGTTTGGAGCACATTTAAAAGGTCGCATAATTGTTACTGATGACTTAACGCCAGCTGACACTTTATTAATGCAGCACCAGAAAATTGCCGGCTTTATTACCGAGTATGGTGGCCCATTATCTCACACCGCCATACTGGCACGTAATCTGGGTATCCCGGCTATTGTCGGAGTACATAATGCAAAACGTTTTATTCAGGCGAATGAACTACTTATTCTGGATGGCAATACCGGCGAGATACACATCAACCCGGCAAAAAAAGAGTTAAGTCTTTCTAAAAGCCTTATTCGTGACGAACGCCAACGGCGTAAAAATTTATTTGATTTAAAAAACAAACCGGCGCAAACAACCGATGGTTTAAAAATAAATTTATATGGCAATATTGACCGGGCAGAAGATGTTCGCACATTACGCCAGTATGACCACACAGGTGTTGGTTTATATCGAACTGAAATGCTGTTTATCGATCACAATGATTCACCCAGTGACCTGCCCAGTGAAGAGAAGCAGTTTGAAACTTATCGTCGAGCTCTGCGCTCACTTAAGGGCCACCCGCTGACCATTCGCACGACTGATTTAGGTGCCGACAAAGAACTGGTAAATACAACCCAGCATGGCCCACTGGTGCATAACCCCGCCCTGGGTCTGCGTGCAATTAGACGGTGTTTAAAAGATCCGTCTATTTTTTTACCGCAGATTAAAGCTATATTACGCACCGCTGGTTATGGCCCTGCCTGCATGATGATTCCCATGATCAGCTGTGTTTCAGAATTAGATCAGACACTGGAACTGATTGAGCAGTCCAAAGTGGAATTAAAGGCTCGTCGGGTAAGGTTCGATCAGCATATAAAAATCGGTGCCATGATAGAAGTCCCCGCTGCTGCCCTCGCTGCCGACAGCCTGGCTAGCAAACTGGATTTTTTATCGATTGGCACCAATGATTTAATTCAGTACACCCTCGCCTTCGACCGTATTGATGATGAAGTCAGTTACCTTTATAACCCGTTAAACCCTGCCGTTTTAAAACTCATTCAAATGACGCTCAATGCCGGCGAGTCACAGGGCATTCCGGTTTCCATGTGTGGCGAGATGGCATCCGATACACAGTACACACGCTTATTACTGGGTATGGGCCTGCAGTATTTCAGCGTACAGGCAAATAGTTTGCTGGAAATTAAACGTATTATTAACCGCAGCGAAATTGCCCAGCTACGCAAACAAAGCGAAATCATTATGAGCCTGTCCGACCCGCAGGAAATTATTCAGGCAGTTGATGAAATGAACCGGCGGTTCTCTTAAAAATAGTCGTAAGTCTTAAGTCAAAAGCACATATTTACTCCCCACAGGGGAGCCCGCTTTGGACTTACGACTTAAGACTTATGACTTACGACTATGTTTTTAACCTACACAAAACATCAATACTTCTATAAAATCCAGACCAGAATAAACACCAGGCCTTAACATGGTAGAAAGCACAGATATTACAGAAAAAACAGAACAGCAGTTACTGGCCCTGTCTGTAGCGATAGAGTCTGGCCCTTTGCACCATGCAGAAGGCATGATAAATGCTCTGCATCCGGCGGAAGTGGCTCACCTGCTTGAATCTCTGCCAGCACCTGAACGCATCGTGGTGTGGGCACTGGTGTGCAAAGATTTGCAGGCCGAGGTACTGATTAATCTGGGCGATGAAATTCGCCAGACCTTAATCAAGGACATGACCCCGGAGCAACTGGTCGAAGTAGCTGAAGATCTTGAAGTCGATGACTCCGCCGACTTCGTCCAATCTCTACCAGATACGGTCATTGATCAGGTGTTGCATTCCCTCGATAGCCAGCACCGCAAAATGCTCGAATCGGTACTGTCCTTCCCGGAGGACAGTGCTGGCGGCATGATGAACACCGATACCATTACAATACGCCCGGAAGTCACACTGGATGTGGTGTTGCGCTATTTACGCCTGCTGGGTGATATCCCGAAACAAACCGACCACCTGATTGTGGTAGACCGTGAAAATCGTTATCTGGGCATCCTGCCTTTATCCCAGTTGCTCATTAATGAACCCAACAACATTGTTGAAAGCCTGATGGATAATAAGGTAGAAGCGATTCCATCGGATATGGAAGATAACGATGTAGCCATGGTATTTGAGGATTTAGACCTGATCTCCGCACCGGTGGTTGATGGCAATAATATGCTACTGGGTCGCATCACCGTAGATGATGTGGTGGATGTTATTCGTGAAGAAGCCGATCACTCCGTATTAAGTATGGCCGGTTTAAATGATGAAGAAGATCTGTTTGCTCCAGTATTACCCAGCTCTCAGCGCCGTACCATCTGGTTAGGCATTAATCTGGTCACCGCTTTTCTGGCTTCCTGGGTAGTGAGTAACTTTGAAAGCACTCTGGAGCAGGTGGTGACGGTTGCTATTTTAATGAATGTGGTTGCCAGCATGGGCGGTATTGCCGGCAGCCAGACAATTACCCTGGTTATTCGCAGTATGGCACTGGGACAACTGAGCCGCAGCAACCGCCGCTGGGTATTTAATAAAGAAGTGATTGTGGGCCTGTTTAACGGCATTATCTGGGCAGTCGTCGTCGCGCTTATCGCCAGCATCTGGTTTAACGACTATTCTATAGGGCTGGTCATTGCGGCTGCACTGATTATTAATCTGGTATTTGCCGCAGCCTCCGGGGTGGCCATTCCCATTATTCTGAAGAAACTGCATATCGACCCGGCAATTGCAGGCAATGTTATTTTAACCACCATTACCGATATTGTTGGCCTGCTGGCTTTTCTTGGCCTGGCCACTATGTTTCTTCTTTAAATACCAGAAGCTTTAACGCTGAGGCAGTGCTCGTTCCCACGCTCCTGTGTGGGAATGCATATTGCTGCATCGGACAACCAGGGTATGGGTTCCCACGGGGGACCGTGGGAACCTGATAACATTAGCTATTTGATTTCATAGCAACTTTATTTGTGCACCTAAAGGAGCACCTACAGAAAAAGCTTAACTTATCGGTATTGCCTCCATGCCTCTGTATCAATGCGTCCAGGAACTATATGAAATTCAATCTCTTTTCGCTATAATTCACGCATTCTTAGTATAAAGCACTGAAAGTCGTATGAAATTTATTGAAACCCGTGGCAATGATGGCCAGCATGCTACCCATGTTAATTTTTCCGAGGCTATTCTTAGCCCCATATCATCATTTGGTGGCATTTACTCGCCTGAATCTTTACCCGATTTAGGCCATGACTTTTTACAGAAGCACATTGACGCCGACTACAAAACTCTGGCTCGTAACCTGTTAGCTGTATTTGAAATTGATATCGATGCGGATGTTATTGAAAAAGCGCTGAGTCTGTATGATGAATTTGATGACAGTAACAACCCGGTGCCGGTGAATAAAGTTTATGACGATCTGTATGTCAGCGAATTGTACCACGGCCCCACCCGTGCCTTTAAAGACATGGCATTACAGCCCTTCGGTGTAATACTCTCCGCGCTGGCACAAAAACGCAGTGAAAACTACCTGATACTGGCAGCCACCTCTGGTGACACAGGCCCGGCCGCTTTAGAAACCTTTAAAAATCGTGATAATGTACAGGTCGCCTGCATGTATCCGGTTGGCGGAACCTCTGATGTACAACGCCTGCAAATGGTGACAGAAGATGCCGCTAATTTAAAAGTAATTGGTATTCACGGCGACTTTGATGATGCACAAAGTGCACTCAAACGCTTGCTGGGTTCTGCCACCTTTAAACAGAAATTGCAGGAAAAAAACATACATCTTTCCGCCGCTAATTCAGTAAATTTCGGGCGCATTATTTTTCAGATTATTTACCACATTCATTCTTATCTTGAGCTGGTTCGACAGAAGGCCTTAAATTTAGGTGACAGGGTTTATCTCAATGTCCCCAGTGGAAATTTTGGTAATGCTCTGGGTGGTTATTATGCTTTGAAAATGGGGCTACCGGTTGAAAAAATACTAATTGCTTCCAACAACAATAATATTCTCACTCAGCTAATAAAAAATGGCGTTTATGATTTACGTGACAAATCAGTTATTGCCACCACGTCTCCGGCGATGGATATTTTAAAGTCATCCAATATCGAACGTATTTTATTTGATTTATTCGGTGAGGCCCGCACTAAAGAACTAATGCTGCAACTGGATAAAGAAAATCATTATAAGTTAACCCGTGATGAGTTAGATAAACTACAGAATATTTTTGTCGCTGATTTCTGTAATGATGATGAAGGCAAAAAATATATTAAAGATGTTTTTGCCAAAGGTTATTTAATGGACCCACACACCGCCACCTGCTTTAAGGCTTATGATACCTGCCGAGATAAACCCTTAAAAACCATAGTTTACTCAACTGCAGAATGGACCAAATTTTCACCCGTCATTGCCAGTTCTATCACTGGTGAAATGGATACTCATGATATAAGTGCGTTGAAATCTATTGCCCGACAGGCCAATATCGAAATACCCGCTGTTATTAGTGATTTATTTGAAAAAGAAATTTCACAGAAAACAGTGATAGATAAAGAACATATAGAGGCTGAAATTCTATCATTTATATAACTGCGCTCACAAAAAAATACAGAATGTTACTGTTCACTAATGGCCAGTAACATTCTTTGATGCAGGTTTTCCAGCTCATTGAGTAGCGGCGCAATGGCAATATAGTCACTGCTATCTAAATGTATTTTAATTATCACCGCCAGCTCTGTAATGCACATATATCCATAATTTCCACCGGTGGATTTGATGTCGTGCAGGCCCTGATCAAAAGTATCCCAGTCTTTTTTTTCAAATGTTTTTTTCAACTCATTTATCATCTCAGGATATTTGTTAACATACCTTTTGATTAGTTCAAATAATTCAGGCTCTTTATCAAGCAGGCTTGAGTAGAGAGGTATAGTTTTATCAGATAGTAGTGGCATATTTTTATTGCAAAACCTCTGTGTGTTCATTATTACAGCTGCGAATTTATGATCTGTCTTTCAACCAGGCAACCAGTTTATCTGCGCTCACTGGTCGACTAATAAAATAACCCTGCGCCAAATCACAACCCATATTTCGTAGTTGTTCTAGTGTGGCACCATCTTCTACTCCTTCGGCAACGACTTTCATATTAAGTTCATGCCCCAGCATAATACAGGTTTTCACAATGGCCCTGGCCTCATCATCGGTTGATAAATTACTAACAAAACTCTGGTCTATTTTTAGCTCGGTAAATGGCACCCGGTGTAGTTGTGATAATGAGGAAAAACCTGTGCCAAAATCATCTATGGATAAACACAGCCCCTTTAAGCGGAGCCGGGTGAGAATATCCAGTGAGGTTACCAGCTCACCCATCAGCGCACTTTCAGTTACTTCTAAAATTAACCGGGTAGGGTCGAGCTGATTATCTTTTAATAACTGACTCAGCTGCTCGGGCAGAGCCAGGCTGGTGATATCCTCCGCCGATATATTAACCGACACGGTTAAGGTCAGACCTTTTGACTGCCATTCTTTTTCCTGCTGCACCACGGCTCTGATAACACTTTGGGTAAGCGCACCGATTAAGTGATTTTTTTCCGCTACCTTTATAAAATAATTGGGATAAATCAGCCCGTGTTGCGGGTGCTGCCAGCGAACCAGCGCTTCTACTCCTGAGAGCATCCCGGTGGCCACTGCAATCTGCGGCTGATAGTGCATCACCAGCTGATCATTTTCTATTGCCTGTTTTAGCTCCGCCGGGCTAATGTTAATCTCGCTCGAAGCTGCTTTCTGTTGCTGGTTGCTGGAGGTACTCTCGGTGTATTGAATTAATAGCTGAAGCAGTTTATCCATTGACAGAGGTTTGCTCAAAGAGGCAATCAACGTTAACCGGTGAGCCTCAGATAATTTTTCTGCAGAATGTAAAACCCCCGCGTCATGCCCGCTTACCAGGATTAATGCGGGTGGGTTGTCCATGCCTGCCAGCCGCCGCATGACTTCTATGCCATCCATTTCCGGCATATTCAGATCGAGCATTAATATTGAACCACTGGCAAAGGTTTTAACTTCTTCAAAAAACTGACTTGCCCGGGTAAAACCATGCACCTTAAGACCGATCATTTCTACCACATCTGTGAGCAGTTCCACCATCTCGGCTTCATCATCAATCAGATAAACTGTCGACTGTAAGGCCATATTAATCCAGCATCCCACGCAAACGCTTCGCCAGTTCTTCTCTGCTGTAGGGCTTGCTTAGTAAATTGTCTGCAAATTTTGCCTGGCCATTTTTGATTACGGCCTTTTGGGTATAGCCCGAGGTGAGCAGTATTTTCAATTGTGGATATTTTTCCGCCGCCTGTTCCGCCAGCTCAAAACCATTCACATCACCGGGCATTACCACATCCGTAAACAGTAAACTTATATCGGGCTCCTGTGCCAGTATATCCAGTGCCTGTTTACCATCACAGGCAACTAATACCTTATAACCCAGGTCCTGCAGGGAATCTTCAGCCAGTTCTCGCAGGCCTTTTTCATCATCAACCACCAGCACGGTTTCATTACCTCCGGGTAAATTATTGCGCGGTAAATTAGCCTCTATCTGTTGATTTTTATCCCTGTTAGCCGCTGCCTCTTCTGTAGCCAGAATTTTTCTGGGTAAATACAGCCGAAAAGTAGTACCGGTTCCCACTTCTGAATACACCTTAATAAACCCGCTGGAGCGCTTCACAAAACCGAATACCATGGCCAGGCCAAGGCCGGTGCCCTTGCCCTCCGGTTTGGTCGTAAAGAAGGGTTCAAAAATATGTTCCTGTTGCTCAGAGGCTATACCCTGCCCGGTGTCGCTCACAATCAGTTGCACATAGTCTCCCGCAATAGTCCCGGGGTTATGCGCACAGTATCTGGCGTCTAAAGTACAGTTACTGCTTTCCAGTGTCAGATGACCTCTGCCATTCATCGCATCGCGGGCATTGATAACTAAATTGAGTATGGCGTCCTGAAAATCCCCCGGGTCGATACTGACAGGCCAGAGATCCTTTGCCAGTTCATATTCCACTTCCACCTCCGGTGTAACGGAGTGTGCAATCAGACTCTGCATATCGGTAATTTGCTGGTTAATATTGCACAGGGTTTGCTGATAAGGTTTATGACGTGAAAAACTTAATAACTGTTTGGTCAGCTTAGCCGCGCGCTGCGCAGATTTTTTTATAGGCACGATCCGTTTATGGATTTTTTCATCAGTGATATTCTGCAATTCCAGCAGCTCCACATTGCCCAGAATAATACCGATAATATTATTGAAGTCATGGGCAATGCCTCCGGTGAGCTGACCGACAGCATCCATTTTCTGGGAGCGACGCAGTGCATCTTCAATGTGCTTGCTTTCGGTAATATCATGCACCGTACCCACGGATCTTATGGCTTTTCCAGCAGTATCAAAATAAGATTCACAACGCTCCCTGACAATTTTAATACGTCCATCCGGCATTAATAAACGGTGTTCTATTTCATAGTTTTCTCTACTTTCCAGCGACCGGGTATAAGCTGCATTCGCCATATCAAGATCATCCGGGTGAACCCTCTCGGCAAAAAGATCATAGGAGGCTGCAAATTTTTCCGGGTCGATTTCAAAAATACGAAATACTTCCGCTGACCAGTGCAGGCTGTTATGCACTAAATCTAACTCCCAGCTACCCAGGTGTGTCATTTGCTGCGCTCTGTCCAGGCTGGCTTTCACCTGGTTTCGCGCGGTGACATCCGTACATATAGCAATGTAGCTGCGGGGTTTTCCATCTTCCCCCATAAACGGCACTATGGTGGTAGCCACCCAGTAATTATAGCCATCTCTAGCTCGGTTACAGATATCACCCTGCCACACTTTGCCCTTGGCAATTGTATGGTACATATCTTTAAAAAAAGCGTTATCGTGCTTAGCAGATTTAATGATACGGTGATTCTTCCCGATCAGCTCAGCATGACTATATCCACTAATCTGACAGAATTTATCATTGGCGTAGATAATATTGCCTTTAACATCCGTCACCGCAACAATGGCATGCTGATCCAGGGCAAACTGTCTATCTCGCAAGGCTTTAGTCGCCCGCTGTATTTCACCCTGCATACGGTTAAAGCCATGAAACAGATCACCAATTTCATCATGTCGTGTCACCGGCAGGCGGATAGAAAAATCATGGCTTTCAGCAATCTGCCGCAACGTAGATGCCAGTAACCTCACCGGCTGTGAAAAGTATCGCTGAATCAGCAAGGCCAGTGCCAGTGAGGCCAGCAACATGGCGATAATAACCACACTACCCTGTTGAAAATAACTGTTAATAGACTGGTTAATTTCCTCGCTTGAAACCTGAATAAAAATATAACCATATTGCTGTTGTTTGTATCTTAATGTATCGAGCAGAGTCAACGCACCATTGTTAAATTTATGCTGCAGCTGCCAGCCTTCTGGCAAAGCGATAATATTTTCAATACCCGTCTGCTGATAACTGTATATCGCCAGACGATTTTTATCATACAGGGTAAGCGCCTGAATTTTAGGCTGTGTGCGTAATCGGGAAGTAACATCTGCTGCCATATCAACCGCCCCCAGCACAATCAGTTCTACGAAATCCTGGTTGAGCAAAAGGCCATAGGCCCGGCTTTCATTGAGCAGTTCATTTTGTATGCGATCAATACCCCGCTGCATAACAAAGCTAAACCCGGCAGTGGTAATTACCGCCAGGGTTAGAAAAACGGCCAGCGTCAATTTGATTTTAATCGATATATTGTTTGCGGTGAATGCCATAATAAACTGGCGTATCCTTATAATGTACTACTTTCCATTATCAGTGAGACTGCTCTATGGGTAAAGCAAAGTCATTACCCCATTCATACCAGGAGCCATCATAATGGGCAGCGTCATATCCCAGTTGGCGCAGGATGGTATAGGTTAAGGACGCATGTTTACCCTTGTTACAATAAGTGTAGACCTTCTTATTAACCGGCAATAATTCAGCATACATCGCTTTAAGCTCTTTGGTCGACTTCAGCATATTGACACCATCAACGTTTACAAAGTTATGCTCCGGCGGAATATTAATGGCATTGGGAATATGCCCTACACGGGACGATATCGATTCATCGCCGTTATATTCTTTAGCTGTGCGGCTATCAACAATCAGTTTATCACTGTCATCAAGCGCAAGCCGCATGCTGAGTTTGGTGATTAGGCGATTGGGCTCAATCGCCGGTAAATAACTGGATTTCTGTAAGCGGGAGGGCGATTGACTAACGCCTGTGGGGGCGTTTTTGCGCCACCCCGGATAACCACCATTCAGTAATTTCACCTGTTTATGCCCGTAAACCTCAAACACCCAGAAGACACGCCCAGCATCTATATAGCTGCTGTCATCATAAACAACCACTTTATGATCATTGCGAATGCCTGCTTCACTGAACAGCTGCTGAATATACTGAATATTACCCACTCGATCTGTGTTGTATTTCGGGCTAAAAGTATCGGCAACCGGAATATTCACTGCGCCCGGAATATGCCCTTTTGCATAGGCCTGTTTAGAGCGTACATCGACAATAATGAGTTTTTTGTCTTTACGATGCTCAACCAGCCAGGGCACATCGACCAGCATACCTCCATTTGCCAGTGTATTAAATGCCACTGGGAACAACAGGCATAATATTAGATAACGAAGGTATTTAGGAAGCATGTTGGTTCTCCTGGAATACACTTTAGACTGCATATTGGAGTATAGACTAACATACTGGAGTATAGACTAATAAGCTTAAGAGCCGGCTCCCCCATCGCGATGGGGTAGCCGGAAGACTGCTATTTTTTGCGTTTTGCCGCAATGCGCAAGCGCAAGGAATTTAACTTGATAAAACCCGCCGCATCTTTCTGATCATAGGCACCACCATCATCTTCAAAAGTGGCCATTTTTTCATCAAACAAAGAGTCTGATTCTGAACGACGCCCGACCACACTCACTGTACCTTTATACAGCTTCAGGCGCACAACACCGTTTACATGCTGCTGTGACTCATCAATCATTTTCTGCATCATTTCACGTTCAGGGCTCCACCAGTAACCATTATAAATCATCTCTGCATATTTAGGCATAAGTGAGTCTTTCAGGTGTGCCACTTCGCGGTCTAATGTAAGGGATTCAATCGCGCGGTGGGCTTTCATCATAATTGTGCCGCCGGGTGTTTCATAACAGCCACGTGATTTCATGCCTACATAACGATTTTCAACTATATCTAAACGCCCAATACCATTATCACCACCGAGTTTATTCAGTGCTTCCAGTACTGTTGCCGGGCTCATGGTTTTGCCATCAATGGCCACAATATCGCCCTTTTCATAACCAAGTTCAATATACGTTGCTTTATCAGGCGCATTCTCAGGTGAGACAGACCAGCGCCACATATCCTCTTCTGCTTCTGCCCAGGGGTCTTCCAGAATATCGCCCTCATAGGAAATATGCAGCAGATTGGCATCCATGGAATAAGGCGATTTTTTCTTATTTTTGGCAAAATCCACTTCAATGCCGTGCTTCTCCGCATAGGCCATGAGTGATTCACGGGAATTTAAATCCCATTCACGCCAGGGCGCAATCACCTGCACACCGGGTTTCAATGCATAGGCACCCAGCTCGAAACGCACCTGATCATTGCCCTTACCCGTGGCACCATGGGAAATAGCATCTGCACCGGTTTCATTGGCAATTTCAATCAGACGTTTGGCGATTAGCGGACGGGCAATAGACGTGCCCAGCAGGTATTCACCTTCATAAATCGCATTGGCTCGAAACATGGGAAACACATAATCACGTACAAATTCTTCCCGCAGATCATCAATATAGATTTCTTTAACACCCATGGCTTTCGCCTTGGCACGGGCCGGCTCAACTTCTTCTCCCTGACCAATATCTGCCGTAAATGTCACCACTTCACAGCCGTAGGTATGTTCCAGCCATTTAAGAATAATAGATGTATCCAGACCGCCAGAATAGGCTAAAACGACTTTACTTACCTTCGACATGTGTGCTCCGCGTACTTAAAAAGGGCAGGCATTATACCGTAGGTTGGAGTAAGGTACGAACCCCAATATTTTAAAAATCTAAACCTGCTTTACACAGCCCGTACCCAGGGAACCTCTAATCAGGTGAACCACCGGATACGGCATCACACAGAAGTGATGGAAGATGGTTTTACACGACTTATTCGTGTTTAATGAGCACTTCAACCCGGCGATTGTTTTTGCGCCCACGTTCGCTGCGGTTACTCGCCAGGGGCCGGCTTTCCCCTAGTGCCAGCTGTCTAATTTGTGCCGCAGGAACCCCCTGTGAGATCAGATATTTTTCTACCGCTCCGATGCGACGAGCAGATAGTTTTTTATTATAGGTTCTGCGGCCACGGCCATCCGCATGCCCATTAAGTTGTATTTTCATGCTCTTATCAATTTTGGCGAACAGCACTATTTCATTAAGCCGCTTACGCTGTTCCTGAGCCAGATTGTAGCGGTTATTTGCAAAATAAACCGTGGTGTCCTTAACGTGATCTGAACCATAGGGCAGGGCCTGACTCATGCAACGCTGAAAATCATCCAGCTGCTGATAAAAATTAACGGAAGAGATAGAGACATAAACATCATCTTCAAATACCGCCCAGTCTTTATAATGGAAGGTGGGATGACGCCCTGCCTGTAATTCATAAAATATACGTAATGCCAGCTTTCCCTCCACATAAATCGGAATCCGACCTTTGGAAATAGTTAACTGAGCCAGTTCTTTTTTTTCAGCTTTACGCCAGAAAGGTGCAATAGAGTAAAGGCTGGCGACACTTTCCCGCGGCGCAGACTGTAGCACCTGCAACTGAAAGGCCAGCTCACCGCCGGATGAATAGACAAAACGTGCGTTACCATAATAGCTAATCGCATGTACCATTTCACAGTAAATAGGGCTGCTATGCACCAGCCATTGAGAATCATCCACACTGGATTGATAGCGCTGCACCGCTTGCAGGCCAGGAGACAGGCTTAGGCAAAGTAAGATTGTGAATAGTCTGAACATGGTCGCATCTGTGGTTATCACATCTATTTTTAGCGACCAGTGGGCTTAAAACTTTAGTTATTTTAGTTATTTCAATTTTTTCAATTCGTCAAACGCCTGATACTGCACCCGGCTAATAGTGTAATTAATCACCCCACCGGGGGTTTGAATCGTCACCTCATCCCCTTCCCGCTTTTTCATCAGGGCCAGTGCCACCGGCGAATCCATGCTGATAAAGCCCCTGTTTGAGTCAAACTCATCCGGGCCAACAATGCGATATTGAATTAATTCACCCTCATCATCTTCTAACTCTATCCAGGCGCCAAAAAAAATCTGATCCGTTTTTTTCGGTATTTCGGTTACCACTTTTACTTCATCAACCCGTTTAGATAAAAACCGAACTCGCCGGTCAATTTCACCCAGTTCTTTTTTTCGATAAATATACTCCGCATTTTCAGAGCGGTCACCTTCAGCTGCCGCGGTTGATAATGCCTTCACGACTAATGGGCGACGTTTATTCCAGAGGTAATCCAGCTCTGTTTCCAGTGCGGCCATGCCTTCGGCGGTAATATAGGGTGAGCCTTTTCTGGCGGGGGGTCTGTATCTGCCCATAATCATTCTGTTTGCTATTTTAAATAAACTTTTTACCACAGAGAGCACGGAGGTCACAGAGGTTTTTATAGAAATCATGTCATTCTGAATAAAACCAGAGATAATAATTTTATTTACCTCCTCTGTGACCTCCCTGCCCTCCGTGGTATGCAAAAAAAAGGGCGCACAAAGCGCCCTGCAATTATATTACAGATTATTATTGTTATCTGGTTTTAGTTATTTCTCATAACACTCAATAATGTCTTTCACCAGGCCACTTCGAACAATATCTTCATGTTCAAAAGTATGTACATATACCGAGTTAAGATGCCCCAGGCGGTTAATTGCATCCTGCAGACCTGATTGACCGCCAATATCAGACTGGCGAATATCACCATTAACAACCACTCTGCAGTTTTCACCTATGCGGGTTAAAAACATTTTTAACTGTGCCCGGGTACAGTTCTGTGCTTCATCTAAAACAACAAAGGCATCATTAAACGTTTTACCTCGCAAATAGGCCAGGGG
>QIDK01000280.1 GCA_003228405.1 Gammaproteobacteria bacterium
GCGTAGGCGCTGGCTGATTAGCTGGCTGGGGCTGTGATTGCTGTTGCTGCTGTTGAGAATAATCACCGCTTCCACCGGGACGACCTCCTAGCATTTGCATTTCATTGGCAATGATTTTTGTGGTATAACGATCGTTGCCGCTTTTATCCTGCCATTTATCTGTTTGCAATTTACCTTCTATATATACCTGAGACCCTTTCTTTAAATACTCACCGGCTATTTCAGCCAGGCGACCAAAGAAAGTGATATTGTGCCATTCGGTGCGCTCCTGCTTTTCACCGGTTTGCTTGTCTTTCCAGCTTTCATTGGTGGCAACACTAATTGAAGTCACCGCTCCGCCAGATGGCATATAACGGGTTTCAGGGTCTTTACCGCAGGTGCCCACCAGAATTACTTTATTTATGCCTCGCGCCATTTGTCTTTCCTGTTTTATAGGTAGCTATTCAGAGCCTCTTTATGCCTCATACCCGGGTTAAAAAATGAATATTTACATCTGTAAACTTACATTTTTCACCTGAATCTGAAGCCATACATGGACAGCCTGAACAGTTACAGTTTACGTTAATTTTCGTTAATTGAATACTTAAGCAATGCTTCTTTATCTAATGCGTGCAGCTCTACCTTTAGATAGGCAATACCCTCTTCCGGCTCAATCGTGGCTTCTGCTACCCCCTGTACTGATACCAGGGTAGATACCATCTGGTTTACCTTCGATGGCTCCAGTTTACCGATTTTTAACAGATAGGTGCTAACATATCTCGGATTTTTCATGGTATAGGCTAACAGCAACCATAGTAGTAAGGCAAAGCTTGATATCAGATAAACACCCTGAGCGCCCGCAATTTCATAGCTTACGCCGCCAGCCCAGCCACCGATAAATGCGCCTATAAACTGACTGGAGGAATATATCCCCATCGCCGTGCCTTTGCGATCTGCTGGTGACATTTTCGAAATCAATGAAGGCAGGCTGGCTTCGAGCAAAATAAAGGCGGTAAAAAACACGACCATGGTCAGCGCCAGATGCCAGACAGACTCACCACCAAAGAATAAATTGAGCTCCGCCACCGCCAGCACACCTATCGCGCCCACAAATACCGGCTTCATACGACGCCTGCTTTCAGCATATATAATAAATGGCACCATTATGGCCACGCTCAATAAAAACACCGGTAGATAGAGCATCCAGTGGTCTTCAGGCATTAGCCCCGCCTGGTTCACCAGCACCAGCGGAAAGGCTACATAGGTTGCCATTAGCACCATATGCAGCACCATAATACCAAAATCCAGGCGCAATAACTGCGTGTCCTTCAGTACATGAACAAACAGCGTTGGCGTGGCCTGGGTGTCTCGGTGAAACATCGTCTGCTGAGGGTTCGGCACCCAGATAAATAAAATAACCAGTGCCAGTATAGCCAGCACTGCGGTAACAGTGAATATCCCGGACAAACCCACCAGTTGATTTAAAATGGGGCCAGACACCATGGCAATAGCAAAGGCAAAGCCAATGCTCACCCCAATAAAGCCCATCATTTTCAGGCGGTGCTCTTCTCGGGATAAATCTGCCGCCAGCGCCATTAACACTGCAGCAATTGCGCCGCCACCCTGTAACGCCCGCCCGGCGATAACTTCATAAATAGTATCTGCATCCGCAGCAAGCAGGCTGCCCGCAGCAAAAATAAGCAGGCCGATGGTGATCATCGGCTTACGCCCGAAACGATCAGACAACATGCCATAAGGAATTTGCAGTAAGCCCTGAGTCAGGCCATAAATGCCCAGCGCCAGCCCTGCCAGAGCGGGGGTATGGCCTTCATACCGATCTGCATAGAGCGTAAAAACCGGCAAAATCATAAACAGGCCAAGCATACGCACTGCATAGATAGATGCCAGGGAAAAACCGGCTCGTTTTTCCCGTGAGCTCCAGCTGGCCTGCCCATGGGTGTGATCAGGGGATGAACTCATATATATTCTGTATTCTCAGGCATTAGCAAAAGCGCTATCTTACCTTAAAGCGGGGTATGCTTTAAGCTGACAGGCTGTTGAAATTCAGGGTCGAAAAAGTTTACAGTTTTCAAATAGCCTTATCTCATTGATTTCTCACTTTATTTTTCTTATTAACCGGCTTTATACCCTTTATAAATTTGAAAAACTGTCGAAATGTATGACATAGCGGTTTTTTAGGCACATTTTTTAAATAAAAACACTCAAAACGCCCCCTTTTAGGGTTTTATGTGCTCGTAGAACTGTGTTTTTTATTTTTTGAAAAGCCTCTATACCCTGCTTTCAAGCCTTATTAAAATACAAAGCATCATTTTTCTTAATACAGGCACAATAAGTGCTTAAAATATTTAAAAATTAACCCTGTTAAAGGTGCGTAACTAAAAAAAGCATTCAAATACAGAATCAATTTTAAATTTAACAGGATGTGTGAAATGAAAAAAACAACAAAGCTGGCTGCAGCTATTGCGCTGGCACTGAGTATGTCAGGTACGGCAAATGCAGCGGTATATAATATCAGTACCGTATTAAATGGCACCGACGGCGGTTTCGGCTTTTCAGGTTTCCATTTTGCAGGCGAAAATGCAGGCAGTAGTAATGCATATGATTATGACAGCAATGCCATGACGGGTACTTCACTGGCAGGTATTGATGCAACTCCTCTGTCTGGCACCTACAATGATTTAACCGGTGAGCTAAATATGTGGCTTACATTATCCGCTGGTGCGGGTACGGTTGAACTGGCCGGCACGGGGTTCTCTTTTGATACTGCCGGCGTGTTAAGCAGTGTTGCCTATATGGATGTGATATTCAGTAGCCCTACGGCTTCGCTATATGATACGACTATTACATTTAATAACAGCATTGTGTGCTGCAGTGGTTCCAGCCCGGCCCCAAACTCATTTGATGGCACCTTTATCTCTTTATGGGGTGCAGATTTCCCTAACCCCAATATTGGCCTGGATTTACGCCTTGAGCTAACACCAGCACCCGTACCTGTACCAGCTGCCGTGTGGCTATTTGGTTCGGGTTTATTAGGTCTGGCTGGCCTGGCACGCCGTAAGGCTTAAAACCTACGCCTTAAATTACACTATTATATAAGCAAAGTTAAGGGGGAGCTGAAAAGCCCCCCTGAGCATTCATAAATGACTGTTCGATTTATTGTAAAATCATTTTCTGCGTATAAAAAAAGCCCCGAATAAATCGGGGCTTTTTTATTTTTCATGCTGTCATCCTTGTTACATTACAGCATCGGCTTTGCTCATCCCACAGCCACCACAGGTGGCACCAGACCATTATGGAAAATATAAGCGACCGCATAGGCTATTGGCGCAATAATTCCGAATAGTGCTACGGCATAAAGCAATGTCAGTTTACCCATGCCTTTCAGTTTACTGAAATCGGTAATTACCCCGATGGCGACAAAGGTCAGCATAAACATCATTTTCCGCATTGGGCTCTGAACAACCTTTGCTCCAGCATCCGCCGATTTTGCTGAATCCGGGAACCAGAGAACTATGGCGACATAGGTCAACCAGGCAATAAAGTAACCGAGCACAAATTTGGGGAAACGGAACCATATCTCCGACACGCCAACATGCGATTGCCCCGGGTTTCGTTCTACCTTATATACCCAGATGAGCGCCAGAACGAAGGCCCATACTCCGATGAAAACATCGATCCAGATTTTAGTCAGTACGGCGGCACCCAGAATCCAGTCTTCTTCCCATAACTCACCCGTGGCTGCATAGTGGTTGGCTACCATCAACTCATCTAGAATTGCACCCGCCGCAGCATCAGCACCATCGGTTTTTACGGTCATACCCAGAGCGGCCCCGTTCACCAGTGGTTGATCTGGCGCGACACCGGCATAAAAAGCAGGTAAGGCAATTAACTCTATCATCGCAAATACGACGATAAGCATAGACACGGCAATGGGTAAAATCGGTCTGGCTCTAATTGCACCCGCGGTGGCAATGGCGGCCGATACACCACAGATAGAAATACCGGAAGCTAGCACGGCACTGGCATCACGCCTGAGTTTGAAAACCTTGCGCCCCAGTGCGTAAACAATCGGCCAGAAAGTCAGGTAGGCTACAAAAGTTGCCGCCGCACCGGTCAGTGCCAGATCCAGCATTAACGTTCCACCACCCGAAATATCACCGGCTGACTTAATGCTCATATGGCCCAGCTTAACACCCAGATAAACGATCGCCGTCTTGATAAACCATTCTGGCTTGGCCGCTTCGGAGAGAAATCCTGCAAAGCCTTTCATGAAGTTACCAATAAACAGCCCGACTAATAACGACAGGATATACGAGAAACCGCCACCCAGTTGCAGACCCCATGACAGGCGTATGGCTTTCTTGGTATTGTCTACTGCCTGAGCAGCCTGTTCTTTGGTGGGCACCTGCCCTGCCGCTACATCAACACCCAGTTTCAAAAGTGCTTTATTGATTTTTCTGGTGCACTTGTGAACTTTGGTCATACAGTAGACATCATTTCCATAAATGTCTGACTGGGTCATTGACTGACTTGTCATCGCTGCCTTGAAATGCGCTTCGTGACCTGCCATCCATGATGCCCAGGTAATAAAAAATATACAGGCAAAGCCAAGAACGAATTTTTTTACATCCAGTTTCTGGAAATAGGCACCCATGGCAGTTAAGCTGCCAAAAACAATAAAGGTCACTATCAGTGATGACAGCCCTCCCATGCCTTCATAAGCTTTGCCTGCCTTAGCGTGAGAAGCCTTAAGTAAACCATCAAAGGACGGGCTACTCCAAAAAGTAGTCCATTCCCAGGTTTTTGTTTTAGCCATCCATCCTACAAGATCAACATCCCATATACTCATTAAGCCTGCACCAAAAAGTATCAAGCCTAGCCATACAGCCCACCAGTCCTCATTGGTAAGCATTCCATCGGTCCACTTTCTATTTATTTCACTCATAATAATTGCTCCTCACAACTATACTCAGAATTTATATGGCTCACATATCAAGTGTGACCAGGCGGTTAAAATAATGTGAATGGTATTGTCGTAACCATGTGGGAAAGGTGTCAAAATCAAACCCCATAAACACGACTATTCGTGTTCCTTTAGGGTAATCACCACTCTGACGAAGAACTCTCGTTACATCATCATCCAGCTCTGATAATGACATGCCTTTGGCAGTAATGCTGTCGTTGCTAACGACCCAGTCTTTACCATCATGTACAAGTTTTAGTTCCAGATCTGATTTCATAGATAATCTTATTTAGTGCAAGCCAGTTAAAAAATATTGTTTATTCTTAAACAGTCAGGAAAGAATAAAGGTGTTAATCAGCCAGCCCAGAACAACCAGGCCCACTATTGCAATACCAATACTCCAGCTAACTAGCTGAGTTTCCCATGATTCCCAGGGTTCGGCTTCACCGAGTAACTCTTCAGCCGAACGCATCTCTTCATCTGTCATGATGTTTTCCTCTTTAATTGATTGATTGGTTGGAGCAGGGGCAGGTTTGATTGAGATCGTGGTGATTCAATAAAAGCCAGTATGAAAAAATTAATTATTATCATTGAATTTCTTTTTGCATTGATAAAATATACCTATAGAAGATTAACCTATCTCCATGCGTTGTCAAATATAAAATAGTAGGTTTTTGATAAATGTCAAATAGTAACAGGTAAAATATAGATAACTAGTAGACTAAAAAGGATATTACTATAGAGAACAGCCGTATATACGCTAAAGGGCAAATATTATAATTACAACTTTAGCAGGGTTTTCTGTGGTTTACAGGAAGTGGATCAAGCCGGTTATAGATAAAAAACCAACCGCTACCATCATAATACCAATAAAGGCAAATTGTTTAGCATAAAGCTCAACCGATACATTCATACCTAACTTGCTGTATATGTCTGCCGCCTTAGCTGCCAGTGGCAGCCGATAGTAAAAAAACACCAGGCCTGCCGCCACCAGCAGCCAGCTAAAAATCTGGTTAATATCCAAAACGGAGCCTATTTTTTTTCATTGTCTCTGCGCGGTTTATTCATGTCTGATTCGCTAAAGGGCAGGCGGCCCTTAATCGCGATATAAGCCAGAAACAGGCCCATGGTCAAGGTAAATAAAAGCTGCAGGGTAAATAAAATATTTACGTTCTGCATAGGAATAAGATTGTTAGACACCGCATAAAGCCTGATGCCAACCAGAAAAAAAGCCAGCAGTGCCAGAATGGCAGAACCACCACGAATCAACAGAATGGTTGTTGATAGTTGCATATAAACTCTTCTACACCCCGGTCGCTTTTATATTAAGGGAAGCCATAAGTAAGTCATGCCGACATATTCAGAGCTTGCTGAGTTTATACCCTACCCTGTTTTTAATTGCAAATCATGCAGGATATTAAAACAGGCGACCTTACTATTTTTCAAAATACAGTCAATATTCCGAAAAATCCGGGCTAAATCTTTTAGCCGGGTTGATGCACTCAGGCAACTGCCTGAGTGCATGCATTATTTCACGATAATCAGAACCTTTACCGTGCCATTCACCACTGATGAATCGATAAAAGCGATAGAGTTTTTGTTTTTGGCAACCCATTCGATTATTTCGATATCTTCCGTCATGGCTTTAGGCGGCATACCCTTACCCGAATACACTCTTTTCGACCAGTAAGAATCAAACTTACGTTCAGATTTTTTAATGATTTTTTTAAGAAAAACTTTACGCGTATCTGATCCAGGCTCATTGTCGGCCAGCATAATGGTCTGTCCATTGGGCCAGGATTTCAGTTTTCCCATAAAAACAGATTTCAACATGGTTTTATCAATAGAATCAAGCATATTTGATTTGTGTACAATCACCGCCACATCGGCCCATACCGAAGCCTGAAACAATAGCAGCATAACAAACCACAGCGGGCGGGCAGAACATATTTTAGTTGCAATTTTTTTCATGTCCATGCCCCCTTAAAAGATTACATCAAGTGCAAGACCAAACATTGACACACTGTCAGCCGGCTTAATGTCTGCAGCGGCACCCGCTGCGAACATTCCCACTCCAACGTCGGAACCAATCTGGCTTAATTCCAGTTTTAGTGCTGCGTTGCGGGTAACATCATAGCGCAGGGTGGCCGAGTCTATCGTTTGCTGGTTCTGCATAACCAGCGCCATACCTTTGCCCTTATCCATACTCTGGTGAGTCACCAGAGCGGTAAAATCGCCGAAGTGATAACCAAAACTGGCATACCAGACATCTGTTTCCGGCATAATGGAGCCCATGCTTACATGGGCATACTCGGCATAAAACAGGAAGTCGGAAACTTCACCACCCACACCCAGGGTTTGCACCTTGTGATCCTGATTAAGCATCTCAAGCATGCGCGGCTGATATTTCATTTTACCACTGTAGACCGTGGCCTGCGCATACACGGATTCATCCCAGTCGACTTTAAAGGAGTAGCCCAGCATGCCGCTCAGGTCCATGCCTGGCAGCCCCACATCACCATAGAACAGGTCACTGCTGAAGGTCCATTCATCACTGTAACCTTCCCATAGATAACTGAAGCCATGATAGGCTTCACGGGCCACGTTGGCGCTGCCAAAGTCGGTGGAATAAAACAGCTGGGGGGCTTCAATCCAGGGGAAGGCATAACCCACACTCTGAAACTCATTTACCAGGCCTACGGGCATTTTTATTTTACCGGCACGAAAACGATTGTTATCATCCATCGATACGCTGATAAAGCCCCAGTCCAGATGCATATTGAATCTATCCTCTTCTTCTATTGCCGTAAACTGGGTGTACACAGTGGCTAATTCACTAACCACGGCGTTGACATTCAGGCCAACCCGGGTGCGTCGTAACGAGCCGTCTTTATTAATGCCACCATTCTCCGGTGTGGCACCATTGGTTGAACCTAACGGGTTAGCAATACATGGGTTGGGTACCATATTGGTAAAGGTTCGTTCACAGTCACCGTTAAAAAATACCTTTTCGTCGGTCCTCTGATATACGGCGGAGGCAAATCCCCTGATTTCAATGGTATCCGTCCACTGAGCAGCACCCAGGGGCAGGGACACCAGCAGGCCGAACAGAGCGGTTGCTCTTAGTATGTTTGTAAATTTAATCATGGATACTCCTTGATCGTTTAAATATTGTTATTACAGTATAGCTATTGAATTTAAAAGCCGGGTTTACGGAAACGGATCCCAGGGCAGAATTCGCATTTTTAAATTTGCAGCCTCCGGGTTATCCTCTGGGTTATAGAGCGTTATATTTAAAATTTTCATTGTGTATGTTCGGTTATTTGCAGGCCTGCATGTGTTTCGCCCAGGGGCCATCACACTCTTCCGGTTTAACATAAGGTATTTTGCCGGAGGAGCCAGCTTCCTTTTGCCTGTTTTTATCTGCTTCTTTACTGACCTTTTCTGTTTCTTTACGCTGCTGTGCGAGGCTTTGTTTTTCCTGCTCCATTCTACGATTTTCTGCCTGTAGACGAGCCTGTTCTGCTTTTCTCTGCTGTGCCTTACGTTTTCTCGCCTGCTCACGCTGTTTTGATTTCTGCGCCTGATCGGCCTGCTGCTGTTTTTTTAGCTGCGCCTGTTTTGTTTTCTCTTTTTGTAGTAAACGCTGTTTTTCTTCGGAAGCCAGCATAGCGTCTATGGAATCCAGCTCTGTTTCCGCGCCGGGCAGATTCTGGTTAACGCCGCGCTTGTAATATCCACGTGCTGTACTAAGATTTTTTTTCACAACAAAACCTTCTTTATACATGCTTCCCAGCAACATGATCGATTCTGTTTCATCATTATCTGCAGAAACATGTAATTGTTTCAGCCATTTTTCGTGTCTGGTTTTATCGTATCCCTGTTCAACAATTTCCATATAAACCAGGCGATCTTTTGCGGGCTGATAGTTTTGCGCAGCTGCTTTCGTATACCATTCTCTGGCAGCAGCGCTATCCTGTTTAGTGCCACGTCCAGAGGCATACATATTGCCCAGCTGGTACTGGGATTTGGCATGGCCATTTTTAGCCATTTTCATCTGGTATTTGAAAACACCCGATGAAAAATCAATTGCCATTGCTGGCTGAATAAACAGCGCTAGCAGCAACAGAAAACGAAAAACGAACAGCTTGATAATGTGATATAAATTCATAATTAATAAATAACCGCTTTTATTTGTTACAGGTATCGACCGTACCCGCCGGTGCCTGGCTTAGAACTCGTCGGCAATAACAGGGACTAATGCCACTGTCCCAGTGTTTTTTGCAGCGAACTACCCACATGCTATCCTGCATAGTTTCCCATTTTTTCGACTGTTGTTTCATTTCAGACTCTGCCTGTTTGCGTGCACTTGCAGCACGCCTGTGTTCGGTTTCAGCGGCCTGTTTCTGTTTTTCTATTTGCACATGATCATGTATGCGCTTTTCGGCCGTAGTTTTGCGTAAAGCATTATTGCAGGGGTAACTTACCGCACTGATTTTTGCTTTATATTCAAGCGGAGGCTTAGCCTGACAGAGTTTGGCTGTTTTTTTCACTTTGGGTTTTGCAACTGGTTTGGGCTTTCTTACAGCCTTCTTTTCAACAACTTTTTTTGCCACAGGTCTGGGGTTTTCTGCACGAGCCATACGCTCCAACAGCGGTGGCAAATCACTCAGGTCATAGCTTATATTTTCCTGAGCTTTATAAGGCCGGGTCATAAACTGCAGTGCCTTTCCCTGACTCAACAGGCGCCGGCTGGTGCCATCAAGTTTAATAACAAAGTCACCACCACCCGAATTCGAGCAAATATCATTTTTAACAACCGTTCCTGGCCTGAAAACCTTGTTTTCTGCCTGTGTGCTTCGATTATCCATACACCACTGAAAAAGTGGCAAGCGCTGGCCATCAATCATCACATCAATTATATCCAGCGCATCCAGTGGTCGGGTATTTTCAGCATTACCCGACGGATCACTGCGGCCCAGGCGCAACAGTATACGTTTGTGATTAATTTTCAGATGGTAATAATTTATTTCACCCCGGTCTTTATTCTGGCCTGACTTAACCGCCTGATTATTACTGAATTTCCAGGGAATGCTTTCATCAAAATGCAGATTCACGTCCTTTTTATAAGGATTAAACGCAGCCTGTGACAGCGGCATAAAGAACACGCTAGTTAGAATCAACAGGATTGAGAGCCGCTGTATATTTTTTATTTTAGCCATATGAAATCTTATTTAGCTGATTGAACAGGGCCACAAATCAGTGAGCCTGAAATATAAAGTTTTTTAACATTAGAAGGTATGCTTTCACAATGACCGCAAGTGTCTGAAAAAGAACTTATTTAATGCTTTAAGAATATTTAGCACATAATTAATATTTAGCAAAAAATAAAAAACCGTCAGCGGATATATTTTAATTTTGAATCGATAATGAAACTGGCTTTTAGAGCAGAAACTGCCACCCAGAAGGCATTGCCTGAATAAGATGGATAAGTTTATTGAATGGCGCAGATAAAATACTTTTATGGCAGAAGGCGCTTTTGAGCCTGCTGGCACAGGGGCTGGAACAGATATTAAGCGTGATACTGGGAAACCACTGCTGAGGCATCCCCACAAATATTTATAAATGGATGGCCGTAAAAGCCATAAGAAAAACGCACCAATGTAAATTCGTTCTAAACAGCTGACGGTGCAAAAGACAGAAATCCTTGATGCTTAAGGCTTAAGGCTTAAGGCTTAACTTATATTATTTAGCATGTATTTGCGTTTACTCGCGTTTTTTTCTTTTATCTTTTTGATTTTAAAGTATATTTCATGGGAATAGCGGTTCTTCTCCGCTTTAATGAGTGAAAAAAGATGCTAACACCACACTAACCTGTTGATATTTCGTGTTAATTTGCGAGTAAAAGGAATTTATAATATTTAATATTTGTCCTGCAAATAAAAATTGATTGTCGTCATCCCCGAGCGCTTTTATCGGGGATGCAGCGGCCTTAACACTGCAAAGTCACTGGATTCCAGCTAAAAGCATGCTGGAATGACAGAGTATGGAGTTTCCAGACATACCAATACATACCGGAGAAGAGCCGGAATAGCTCCGGCATCAGAGAGCCTGTATAAATTGCTCTCTGTAATGCCGATTATTTAACTACCACAGCATAACCCCGCCCTGGCCTGTGCCCGTTGAATAATATAAGCGCAACCTTAAGTAGTAGGTTCTACCACTGAGAAGACGAGTCTCAATTTTTGAATTATATTTAGTTCCGCTATCATCATCCCCGGACAGGTAAACAGGCTTGCCGTTATCATCTTCAAATAGCACCATAACGGTATCCATGGTGCCGAATGTCTGCATGGTATATTTTCTGCTTATGCCGGGTTTGATGACATAATCTATTTGCTGCCCTGCTGCCAGCTTTACTATTTTAGACAGAAAGGGCTTTAACTCAGCTAACTGTTTCTGGCTGGTATCCGGGTAAAACTTTACCACCTCTGTCTTATCAACTGCAGATAAACCCGGTGTCGGAATGAGTGACCTGTTTTGATAAACTGCCGGTGATTTAATAAGCCCCGCATTAAAGCGGTAATGCATAATTGAGTTTTTATCCCAGTTTGAGCCATCTACTTCTGCCGCTGAAACTTTTCTGAGTATATTGTATTTAATCTTCTCCTCATCCCAGTTATTAGGTGGGCCGCTGAATGATTTATTTACCTCATCCACATCCCATATAATGCCGGCATTCGGATTTTGATGTTCATGGGGAAAGCCAAGCACATGACCAATTTCATGCAGCGCAGTGTCTTTGCCGAAGGCTGTGGTTAAATCCCAGCCAAAGTTTACGGTGCGCTCACTTTTGTTGCTGGCATAATCTATGGCATCCCTACCCACATAAGACCATGACGCACCGCTTTGAAAGCCTATGCGAATTTCAGCAGACTCTGGATTATTAACTTCAACAAAATCAAGGCCTATGCCCAGTTGTTTCCATTCTTTAAATGCATTTCTAACCGCCTGTTTCTGACTATCGCTAGCTCGCCAGCTGGCAGGTGCATTGAAAAAATAATAATTTAAAACCGTATTATTAACCCATTTCTTTTCTATATAACGAATAAGAAATTCTCTGCCCGGATCTATCTGAGCATCCAGCTTTCGGTCGGCTACGCTGGGCAGGCCACATTGTGCAACTGGCTTTTCATGCTCGCTACAGTCTTTAGTTGATTTTTGCTGTTTTTTCATTTTACACCTCCGTGTAATTATTTATTAGTTCTTTCAGGTATGACTGAGAAATATAAAAATCCTGATTAAATCCCTCCCTGAGATCACATAATATAATTCACATCATTATTCTACACAACAGTATTTATATAAGATTATTCAATTAAGCTCAAATCACATAGTAAAATATGTGAACAGGATTTTATTAATGAATATGCTGTTCAAAAGTTGCAGATATTTCTGCATCAGAAATAAAGGAGTCTGCTAATAAGCTTTAGAAAAATAACATCTGTAGGCGTTAGCTTTAGCTGGCGCCTACAGGAGAAACTATTTTTGCTATGCTTCTGTAATATAAGGCAGGTATTCTTTTCTCCTGATTCATTAGTACCAGGCATAGATCGCAGCTGAGCCTGCCCGGCAAGCTCACAATCTTGACTTGATCCAGGCTTCTCTATATAAATACTATTAATGATTTTCTGGCAGCAATGACGGGTAAGCGGGCAACCGAGAAGGACACTATAGAAATGAAACTATTATTAATGCAGCATGGCGAAGCCCTGTCTAAACAGGAAGATACAGAACGGCCGCTATCTGACAAAGGCTGTAATGATGTTAAACGAATTGCTAATTTTCTCAGGAATACGCACATTAATATTAACCTCGTTATTCATAGCGGCAAGAAACGCGCCGAACAAACTGCGATATTAATGATAAAAAACCTGGCTTCAGCTGCAGATATTGAAACCAGCAACTTAATCAACCCCAATGACGAGGTGGCTGATTTTTTTACTCAACTGGCTCCTGATCAGAATGATATTTTAGTGGTTGGCCACCTTCCCTTTATGAGCAATCTGGTATCACAGCTGTGTTGTAAGAATAATTTAGCCATTGTTTCTTTTCAGCCGGGCAGTATTGTCTGTATTGAAAATAATGAGAATAAAGAATGGCACATAAACTGGATGATCAGGCCTGAACTACTTTAATGCCTTAACCACCTCGCACCAGGCAGCTGCTATATTCTGCAGATTATAACCGCCGCCGCCCATACAGAGTAAACGGCCTTCAGCATACTGGTTAGCAATTTGTTTTAGTTGCCTGGCTGCATAGCCATGCGATTTTGCAGTGAAATCAAGATCGGTTATCGGGTCATTCGCAAGGCTGTCTGCACCACATTGAAACAGAATAAACTGCGGCTTTTTCTGCTGCAACCAGGCTTCTATTTTTTGCCACTCTTCTTTAAAGCGATTATCGTCGGCATGTGCTGGCACTGGCAAATTCAGTTTTGTACCAATGGCTTCCGCTTTGCCTGTTTCTTCTATAAACCCTGTGCCAGGATATAAAAAACGACCATCTTCATGTATGTCTGCAAACAACAGATGCGGGTCGCTTTCAAATGCGTAAAATACACCGTCACCATGATGTGCATCTATATCAATATAGGCAATATTTTTAATATGATATTTTTTGCGTAAATACTCAATGGCTATGCCGCAGTCATTAAAGGCACAAAATCCAGCGGCCCTGTCTCTTCTGGCATGGTGCAGGCCTGCAATGGGAATAAAGGCCCTGTGGTAATTTCCCTGCATGATTTCATCAACACCATTCAGCACCGTGCCGGCTACGCGAGCTGCGGCTTCATATATGCCTTTAAAAGCCGGTGTATCACCATAATCAAGATAACCTTCTCCACTGTCTGATTTATTGATGACATGATGTAAATATTCGCGGCTATGGAACAGGGTGATTTGTTCTGCTGTGGCTAAATGTGCTGTTCCATGGTCAGTATGCTTGTGCAGACCCTGTTTAATATATTCCTCATAAAACGAAAAATAGCGTTTCGGCCCAAACGGGTGATCATTTCCAAAACTGTAGCTGGCCAGAGATTCATCATCATAAACAATCAGTTCGTTATCCATTATTTTCTCCGCGAGAAATTGATGTCTAATTTTTTTCTGGATTAATGTTACAAACTATTAATTTAATTGTCTGCCGATATTTAAAAACTAATAGCAGAGCTTATTTATAGGACAATTGCAGCGGCGGGTGCTGTATTTTTTCTGCCAGGCGAAACACGACTTTTATTGGATTATGGTCAGAGGAAGATACTTTTATAACTTCTTCATGGGTCACTTCCAGCCCCCTGTAGAAGACATGATCTAATGCATGCCCAAATACTCGTACCCGGTTATGGATATCGTAAGTAACGGTCTGTAAGGATAATTTTTGAGCCATATCATTAACCAGCACAATACGCTGCTCACTCCAGGTATTAAAATCCCCTGCAATAATCACCGGGCCAGTATGCTGTTTTACGATGGATACCATGTTCTGTATCTGTTCAGCATAGGCTTCTGTGCCCAGTGTGAAGTTGATGCCATGCAGATTGGCAACCAGCAATTTCTTATCGCTGCCCGCAACAGGGTAAACACTGATTAAGGCCGTTTTAGGCATGCGGATAAGGGGTTCGGTGGTACGCAACCCACAGCTATAAACAGGTTTTATCGTTGATGCCGTTAGCACCCCGGTTTCATAGCTGTTTAAGTAAAAGGCGGTATTTAAATTCCAGTAAAGATGGCGCTGATTTAGCATGCTTTTAAGCTGCGGGCTGGCAACAGCTTCCTGTAACAGCAGCAGATCCTGAGCGGCTATAAACTGCTTAAAATCATGCGCCCAGTTTTCTCTCTGGGCTTTGTATATATTCCAGTTAATCAGTGATATATGAGCGGGATTAAGCTGCAACTCCGCCTCAGCAATATTGCCCAGCCTGTGCATTTCATCAATGCGGCAGCCAGCCGATACAGAGTCACTTAACTCATTGTTTTCCCGTGAAATAAGCGTTGTTTGTGGCGGTATTGAGACGCAGCTCATTAGAATGAATAATGAGATTAAAGCAGAGATAAAACGAATGAAATGCTGATACATTGTGTGTAAAACGGTAACCGGGCAGCCAATAGCGAACTAGTGTACATTTTAGGCTATTAACCTCGTAAATACGAGGTTAACCCACGAAATTTGCTTAAATTAAAAAGCATTTTTACCGCAAATGAACGCAAAAACACGCAAATATTAGCAAAAGAATTAACAGGGTATAGTGCGCCCTGAGAGAGATATCTTTCATGAAATCCAGGAAGCTTGCCTGTCCTGTACAAAACTGGCGCGCAAACAGGATAAATTTGTCTTCATTTGCAGCAATAATTCAGTGACACAGATCCCGTTACTTAAATATGCCCATAAGTAGCACTCTCTAAAAATAGAAATTTAGCGTATGATTTACGCTTCTTGGAAACTGCACCTTATGGAGCCTCTGATCAGCCATGAATCGAGGTTACTTAGCTTTCATAATACAAATGAGGAAACACATATGAAAAACCTGACTAAATTTACCATTCTTATTATGGCATTACCCGCTATACCCTTTACTGCCTCAGCAGAATCATGGAGTTGCAGACATGGTAATGACGTGCGTGAAATACACATTACGCATGAAACATCTGCCCCGGTTCCCTGCAGTGTGGTTTATAAAAAACTGACCGAGGGTGTTGAAGATCAGGTGCTATGGTCGGCCAGTAGCGATGTAAATTACTGCGAAGAAAAAGCAAATGCATTTGTTGAAAAACAGATTGGCTGGGGATGGACCTGCGTAGAAACCATTAGTGATGAAGACCATGCAGAAGAAAGTGCAGCTAATGACAGTGCGACCAGTGAAAATGCGACCAGTAAAAGTACAACTACTGAAAGTACAACTAGTGAAAGCACAGCCAGTGAAAGTGCGCCTAATGAACCCACCACCGAAGCGGCAGGCACAGCTACAACACCCGCTGCAGAAACCAGCACAGCTACTGATTCAGCAGCTAAACCCGCTGAATAACAACATTCTGTTGTTTATATAAAAGCAGCAGATTTAGCGCAAATAAACACAATTTTTCAGGCTGTGCTGTGTCATCGCATGCAACATGCTGACAATGTGTTTATTTGCGCTTTTTTGTTTTTATATAATGCAGTAAATACGTCTGCAAAACTCATTCAGGCCCAACGTCCCTTTATTTTCTCTCCATTTTCTGCAACTGAACGAAAATCAGACGAACGTATTGAATCCATATTTCTGACTGACCAGAGTGGCATAAGCCCGTGCTTGCTGAGTATCTCGCCACCTTTTTCAGTTAACAATATCTCGGCCACAGGCTTGCTAACTGTCTCACCATCTTCTTCATAATAATGGACGGGTAGATCATCTGTCTGCTGAATTTCACCTGGCTGCATATTCCATCCATTATTAATAAAGCTGCGAGCCAGTAATTCAGCCTTTATAAAGGCTGCATTCCCCCATAGATACGCAGCGTGATTATGACCTGCAGGCATTTCTTCAAAAGCAAAAGCATCTATGGGTTTGCTTTTCTTTCCATAGGGCAAGCGCAGCATAAAACGGGGCAAGGTAAGGCCAATAGAGGATGCAACCGATGACTGTCTTAACATTTCCCAGGCTTTTGTAACACCTTCACTCATTGCATAATTCCAGTCTGCATAGTCGGGGGCTAAGGCAAATGATTTACAGCCGGCCAGGGTTTCAGACGCAGCGGCTATAAAGGGCGCCCGCGCCAACTGTGCAATAGTACCTATGCTCGCCAGAGACAGGGCATCTTCAATGCTATCTGTAAACGTGTAATTACCCAGTAAAACACTCCAGGGGAGATCGCCTTCGGCAGAATCGCAAAACCGTCTGTATATTGCCGATGATCTTATATCATCTACCGACAAATCAGCCTGTATTTCCTGCCGGGTAATATCGAGGATAAATATTTTAAGTTTAGAGCCGGTTTCTAACCGCTTAACTAAAAAATATAACGATTGCCATGCAGATTCCATTGCCTGAAAATCTGCATGGTGCAAAATATTACGCATGTGTGTCTGTATAGCTGTATCGACTATTGCAACCATATCATCCTGCCGAGGATCTTTGGCTGGCTCGACATAAGGCGCAATAATACTTTTAATTAAATTATCTATCTGCATTGTTTCGGCAGATAAAGCAGTTGTATTTTGCTGCTGTGAATCTAGAATATTATCCAGCAGGTTTTCTGTTGGTATGTTTACTTCAGTGCTAACACCACTCGTTTCTTCGGCTTTTTCTGCAACGTCTGTAGAGAGACTTTCCGGTATCCAGCTCTGGATTTCTGCTGCCGCTTTCGCAAACGTTTTATTATTTTTTAATCTTCGACGCAAACTACGCAATTTGCTGAATGATTCCAGCTTTGCATATAGCTCATCAGGATGAAAATCATCCAGCTCTCCAAGATCAATCTGTATAGCATCATCTGCTTCAGGATTCAGCTTCAGGCTAATAGCAAACTCTGCCATCACCTGTTCTAAATTATCACGATTAATTTCGATAAAACGCCGCTTATTTATGGTTTCTGGTTCGTGCTGTAAATGATTAGCCCGCCCGCTAAAGTCACCTAACACTGCAATACAGAATGGGCTGTCTGCTTCAGTTTGAGGGGCATTAGAGTCGGGTTTAGATTCAGCACTGAATGCGGGTGATGACTTTGTATTTATATTAACTTCTACACCCATTTTATATTTAGCTGTCATTTCATACCTCTATTTATCTCTGCGAGACAATTATTATAAGCACCGTTTTAGCACACTGTGCAGAGCCTTAATTAAACAGCAGCCTGTTCACTGCAGCTTCGTTTCTGGTAAAAAAGCAGTAGAACATACATCCCCAGTGCCGCAATAACATGCTTCAGAGAATGGCCACTTATAAAGCCCAGTATGTTATAAATCTCTGCATCAAAATATTCTAACATTTTGGCTATGATGTATACCAGCAACAACCACCAGTAGGCCTGCACATGTGTGCATTTTGACTGGAAGCACACAAGAATGACAGGTATTGCCAGCAGCGGATAAAACTGCACCAGAGCATAGAGCCTTAGATCACCTGCACCGCGAATTTCACTAAAGTGCCAGTAAACCACAGAGAAGATACCCACCAGAATTAATGGCCATAGCAGAGCTTTACCGGATGCTACAGCAATAAACTCGCTGATAACAATTGAAAACAGGGCCATAAAAGCGATGGTCATCGGCAGTCGATCCCAGACCAGGGCCGGATTGTCTGGTGCCAGATGGTAATAACTGGAACCGAAGCCAACCAGTAATGTACCCAGAAAAAGTAATATATAGGCGATATTTATCTCGTCTATCGCTTTAAGTTTGTTTGGTTTTTTAAATGCATATATCCCGAGGAAGCCGACTAATATAAACGGTATGTTCGACACCACATTCCAGAAATTCGGAATAGACCATATTTCTCTAGTATCGACAAAAAGATGGTAAGTGACATCCTGCGCTATCGGCGCCATAGCCAGAACAGCGCCAAGTGCAAATAAAGCGCTGATGATAATCAGACTAAAGCCAAGTTTTTGTTTTCTCTCAGGGGACATATTCAGTGAATTTTCCGACTTAAAGAGTCTGATTTCTTTTTTTTCATTCCATTAATTTGTTGGTTATTTTTTAGAAGTGGTTCTTAAACTTACTTTATCTACTTTTTCCTTCTGTCTGTCAATATAGTTTTCTATAGCCTTTCTGGGCACTCCTCCTGTCTGCACCGCGGACACCTTGCCCTGTGGATCAACCAGAATAATCGTCGGCGTGCCCTGTAACGACCCCAGGCCTAACTCATAATATATATTTGCGCTTATTAGTAAATTGGGAAATGTTATAAAATAATCTTCGCTGAACTGCTGCACCTGCTTAATTTTAGCGTAAGAGAAACTGGGGTAGTCCAGAACCAGCCCTAACACATCAATATTCGTTTTCTCCTTGTCATCGTAAAGCCCCTGAAGCTCTGGCATTTCTTCTATGCAGGCAGGACATCCAGGCCCCCAGACTACCACGGCCGTCCATTTGCCCTTGCCTAGAAAATCTTTCAGGTGATACTGGTTACCATCACTGCCTGTAAGCTCAGGGTTAGCGGGCTGTAGCGCATAGCTTGATGGGGCGAACACGATAAATACAAGATATATCAGGGGTTTAGTAAACTTGCTGATTTGCATAAATTTTATTCCGTAAGTTTATTCGCAATTATGACTCTATATCTGCCTGAAAGTTAGATGCTTATCGTAATTTTATTAGAATAGAGAATTTTTGTATATGTTATCCTTAGCCGTTTATTTGCAGCACTTACACGGCCATACACTCCCATGATTCACGAGATCCAAATTCGCGGTGCACGCACCCATAATCTGAAAAATATTGATCTGGATATTCCCAGAGACAAGCTGGTAGTTATTACCGGCCTGTCTGGTTCGGGTAAGTCTTCTCTGGCTTTTGATACTATTTTTGCTGAAGGTCAGCGGCGCTATGTAGAATCTCTTTCTGCCTATGCCAGGCAATTTTTATCGATAATGGAAAAGCCGGATATAGATCATATTGAAGGCCTGTCACCGGCAATTTCTATAGAGCAGAAAACCACTTCGCATAACCCTCGCTCTACTGTGGGTACGGTGACAGAAATTTATGATTATCTGCGTCTGTTATTTGCCCGAGCTGGCACACCGAAATGCCCGCAGCATGATATTGAGCTGTCTGCCCAAACCGTCTCGCAAATGGTGGATCATGTGCTTGAATTGCCTGCTGAAACCCGGCTTATGCTGCTAGCACCGATTATTCAGGATCGTAAAGGTGAACACAAAGAATTATTAGATGATCTTAAACGCCAGGGTTTTATTCGTGCACGAATAGATGGCAAAACCATAGAGCTGGATGAAGCGCCTGAACTGGAAAAAAACTTTAAGCACAGTATTGAAGTGGTTATCGACCGTTTTAAAGTACGAGATGATCTGCAATTGCGCCTGGCAGAGTCATTTGAAACCGCCCTTCTTCTTACTGATGGTATTGCGCAGATTGCCTACATGGATGCAGATAAAGGCGACATCGTATTTTCATCTCGCTTTGCCTGCCCACAGTGTGGTTATAGCTTAAGTGAACTTGAGCCTCGATTGTTCTCCTTCAACAACCCAGCCGGGGCCTGTAGTGACTGTGATGGCCTGGGTCATATTCAGCATATAGACCCGCAACTAGTGGTAAGCAACCCGAGCCTGAGTCTGCCCGGAGGTGCTGTGCGCGGCTGGGATCGCCGTAATGCCTGGTATAACGGTATGCTGGTGAATCTTGGACAGCATTATACTTTTGAACTGGAAACTCCGTTTAATAAACTGACCATAAAACTACAGCAGATCATTTTATATGGCAGTGGCGATGAGGATATTGAATTTACCTACCCCTCTGCCAGAGGCGGCGTAAAAAAGAGAGTTCACCCTTTTGAAGGCATTATTCCTAATATGCAACGCCGTTTCAGAGAAACCGAATCGTCAGCAGTGCGTGATGAAATGGTGAAATATTTTACCGATCAGACCTGCCCCAGCTGTGATGGTCAGCGTTTAAATGAAGGTGCACGTCATGTCTTCGTTAGTGACCAGTCTCTACCGACTATCACGCATTTATCGATAGTCGATTGCCTGACATTTTTTCAGTCATTACAACTGCAGGGTAATAAAGCTGAAATTGCAGAAAAAATCGTTAAGGAAATTTGCTCCCGACTACAATTTCTGGTGAATGTCGGGCTTAATTATTTATCTTTAGATCGCAGCTCAGACACACTTTCCGGCGGTGAAGCACAACGTATTCGTCTGGCCAGCCAGATAGGTGCGGGACTGGTGGGTGTTATGTATATTCTTGATGAACCCTCCATTGGTTTACATCAGCGCGATAATGATCGCCTGTTATCAACGCTGACGCATTTGCGTGATCTGGGTAATACGGTCATTGTGGTAGAGCATGATGAAGATGCTATTTTAAGTGCCGACCATGTCATTGATATCGGCCCTGGTGCAGGCGTTCACGGTGGACATGTGGTGGCTTCCGGCACACCTCAGCAGGTGATGTCAAATAAGAAATCTTTAACCGGGCAGTATTTATCTGGCAAACTTGAAATTAGCATTCCGGAAAAACGTATTAAGCACTCGGGTAAAGTACTGAAAATCACTGGCGCCAGCAGTAATAATTTACAGCATATTGACGTCGAAATTCCTGTCGGTTTACTAACCTGTGTCACCGGTGTTTCAGGTTCAGGTAAATCAACCTTAATTAATGACACATTATATAAATTGCTGGCCCGGGAAATAAATAAATCCTCAGTGATTCCGGCAAAATATATAAGCCATGAAGGTCTGGAGCAGTTTGATAAAGTCGTGGATATCGATCAGGCCCCGATTGGTCGAACCCCACGCTCAAACCCTGCCACCTACACCGGTTTATTCACCCCCATCCGTGAGTTATTTTCAGGTACACAGGAGGCTCGTTCAAGGGGATACAAGCCCGGCCGCTTTAGTTTTAATGTTAAAGGGGGCCGCTGCGAAGCCTGCCATGGTGACGGCGTTATCAAAGTAGAAATGCATTTTTTACCGGATATCTACGTGCCCTGTGACGTGTGCAAAAGCAAACGTTACAACCGGGAAACACTGGACATAAAATACAAGGGCAAAAGCATTAATGAAGTCTTACAGATGACCATTGAAGATGCATATGAATTCTTCAAAGCGGTGCCTGTTATTCATCGAAAATTACAGACCCTGATGGATGTTGGCCTGTCATATATAACCCTGGGGCAAAGGGCAACTACCCTGTCCGGCGGTGAGGCCCAGCGCATTAAGCTGGCGCGGGAATTATCCAAGCGTGATACCGGCAACACCATTTACATACTGGATGAACCCACCACCGGCCTGCATTTCCATGATGTAGAACAGTTGCTAAATGTTTTAATGCGCCTACGTGAACATGGCAATACCATTATTATAATTGAGCATAATCTGGATATTATAAAAACTGCCGACTGGATAATTGACCTTGGGCCAGAAGGTGGCTCAGGTGGTGGTAAGATTATTGCACAGGGTACACCCGAGGATGTCAGCAATATGCAACAGTCATTTACCGGGCAGTATTTGAAACCCGTTCTGGAAAAAAAGATACGCTCTAATTAATAAATGTGGTTGTTGAATATTATGCTTAAAGATTTACACAGCAGAGGTAACATCTTTTAATCTTCAGTTTCAGGCAGGCATAAAAAAAGCCGGAATCAGGTCCGGCTTTTTAAATTTTTAGAAGTATTATTTATTCCACTTCAACCGCTGCTTCTTCAGATACTTCAGGCCGATCAACCAGCTCAACATAAGCCATTGGCGCTGCATCACCTGTGCGGAAGCCACACTTCATAATACGCAGATAGCCGCCAGCACGTTCTTTGTAACGAGGTGATAAATCAGTGAATAATTTTCCAACCATCGCTTTATCGCGCATTCTGTTAAATGCCAGTCGACGATTAGCCACACTGTCTTCTTTAGCCAGGGTAATTAAAGGCTCAGCAAAACGACGTAATTCTTTTGCTTTTGGCAATGTAGTTTTAATTAATTCATGTTCAAACAGTGAATTAACCATATTCTGAAACATGGCCTTACGGTGGCTGCTATTTCTATTTAACTGACGACCTGATTTACGATGACGCATTTTCTTTTACCTTAAACAGATTCTTCTGCTAATGAACTAACCCTGCTTAGCAGAACTAGCTTGCTTGTTTTTCACGAATAGACGCGGGCGGCCAGTTTTCCAGGCGTGCACCTAATGACAGACCATGGGATGCCAGTACGTCTTTAATTTCAGTCAGTGATTTTTTACCCAGATTTGGAGTTTTAAGCAACTCTACTTCTGTGCGTTGAATTAAATCACCAATATAATAAATATTTTCTGCTTTCAGACAGTTCGCTGAACGAACCGTTAACTCAAGATCATCAACCGGGCGTAATAGAATTGGATCGATTTCTTCCTCTTCTTCCTGCTGCTCTGCTTCTTCAATGCTCTGCAGATTAACAAATGCAGATAACTGCTTCTGTAATACCGTAGCGGCTATGCGAATGGTTTCTTCAGGATCAACTGTACCATTTGTTTCCAGATCAAGAATAAGCTTATCCAGATTGGTACGCTGTTCTACACGCGCACTTTCTACTGTGTAGTTAACGCGAATAATCGGGCTGAATGATGCGTCTATTGCTAGTGCACCAATAGATGTGGTATCTGCAGATTCATCATTTTTACGCTGAATTGCAGGAACGTAACCACGTCCTTTAATAATCTTCAGCGTCATATTCAGGCCGACATTACCGGTAAGATTTGCAATTACATGATCCGGATTAACAATCTCAATATCATGATCAGTTGCTATATCACCTGCGGTGACAACACCTGGGCCTGATTTTTTTAGCGTTAATAATGCTTCTGATTTCTCATGCATCATTATGGCTACACCTTTCAGGTTAAGCAGAATTTCCAGAACATCTTCCTGAACACCTTCAATTGAACTGTATTCATGTAAAACACCCTCAATTTCCGCTTCAACAATCGCAGCACCTTCAATAGAAGATAAAATAATACGGCGCAGTGCATTACCCAGCGTATGTCCAAAGCCCCTTTCCAGTGGCTCAAGTACAATTTTCGCGTGGTTATCATTGTACTGGTGTACATCAATATTACGTGGTGTAAGAAGTTCTTCAGTTTTGCCTGACATTCGGTAAGGTATCCTTTACTTGGAGTAGAGTTCAACTACCAGTTGTTCGTTAATGTCTGCTGACAGTTCGCTACGTTCTGGAATGGTTTTAAATGTTGCTTCCATTTTTCCCTCATCAAGAGAAATCCAGTCTGCAATGCCGCGCTGTTTAGCAAGTTCGAGTGAATCTTTAATACGCACCTGCGTCTTTGATTTTTCACGAACTGAAATTTTATCATCCGCTTTTACAACGTATGAAGGAATATTAACTATCGCATCATTAACCAGTATTGATTTATGGCTGATAAGCTGGCGAGACTCATTACGAGTTGAGCCAAAACCACTGCGATAAACTACGTTATCTAAGCGGGTTTCCAGACATTGCAGCAAATTCTCACCCGTAGAACCTTTACGTGATGCAGCTTTTTTGTAATAGTTTACAAATTGCTTTTCAAGCACACCGTATATACGGCGTAATTTCTGCTTTTCACGCAACTGAACACCATAATCAGTTAAACGGCCACGACCAGCACCATGCTGACCCGGTTTCTGCTCAAGCTTACACTTGCTATCAAGTGCACGAATGCCTGATTTATGTTCAAGATCGACGCCTTCACGACGACTTAATTTACACTTAGGACCTAAATAACGAGCCACTTTCTATTCTCCAGCCTTATACACGACGTCGTTTTGGGGGACGACAGCCATTGTGTGGAATTGGGGTAATATCACTGATATTAGTAATTTTAAAACCAGCATTATTCAGTGAACGTACTGCTGATTCACGACCAGGACCTGGGCCCTTAACCAGCACTTCAAGGTTCTTAACGCCGAAGTCTTTTGCGCGTGTTCCTGCGCGTTCTGCCGCAACCTGTGCCGCAAAAGGTGTACTCTTACGCGAGCCGCGGAAGCCTGAGCCACCTGCAGTTGCCCATGAAAGGGTATTACCCTGACGATCTGAGATCGTTACGATAGTATTGTTAAAAGACGCATAGATATGCGCAACGCCATCGGTGATGGTACGTTTTACTTTCTTTTTAGTCGTTGGTTTTGCCATTACTTTTACCTAAATAACCAATTATTTACCCGATCTTACTTACGGATCGGGCGCTTAGGACCCTTACGCGTGCGAGCATTTGTCTTTGTGCGCTGACCACGTAGTGGCAAGCCGCGACGATGACGGATACCACGGTTACAACCCATGTCCATCAGACGTTTAATACTCATCGAAACTTCACGTCGTAAATCACCTTCTACAGTAAATTTACCTACTTCTGTACGCAGTGACTCAACCTGCTCTTCACTTAACGTACTTAATTTTGCTGACTGTTCAATATTGGTTGTCGCACAGATTGTCTCTGCGCGCGTACGGCCAATGCCGTAGATATATGTCAAACCAATGACAGCATGTTTATTATCAGGTATGTTAATACCAGCTATACGGGCCATTCAACCGTCTCCAGAATCGCGCAAAGCGCGGCATTTTAGCGATAAATCGC
>QIDK01000117.1 GCA_003228405.1 Gammaproteobacteria bacterium
CTAATTTGCCGCCAGCACTCTCGGCAATCATGCCCAGGCCAACCAGTATGCCGGCGCCGGTTTGTCCCTGTTTGAAAAAAGGAATAATACCTGTGCGAATAATGCGCCCGGCGATAACATCGGGAAGAACACCTTCAAGACCACGGCCGACTTCTATGCGTACTTTACGGTTTTCGGTAGCCACTAGCAGGAGCACGCCGTCATCCTTGCCGCTTGCACCCAGCTTCCATTTATCAACAACCTTTATGGAATAGCCTTCTATGGATTCACCTTCCAGTGAGGGTACGACCAGCACTTGTAGTTGAGGCCCGTAGGTTTGCTGAAACTGTAATAAGCTGGTGGCGATTTTTGTCTGATCGCCACGACTTAACACACCGGCAAGATCAACCACCGGGCCGGTGTGTTCAGGTACTTCGAGAGCCGATACCGGGCTCGCCCATAAGGCGCCCAGTAAGCTCAGTAGAAGTAAGGCTCTAGATAACATTAAAAGTTAATTTGCGGTGCTTGTTTAACCGCCGCCTCGTTTTCAACTGTGAACTGAGGTTTTTTATCATGGTTCAGGAAGAGGGCGTTGTACCAGGAAGTAGGTGGCACTGTCACCAGATTGTTAAACGCCTTAATGGACTGAATATAACGATTTCTGGCCACTGTAATGCGGTTTTCCGTACCCTCAAGCTGCACTTGAAGATCACGAAAATTCTGGTTTGCCTTGAGATCGGGGTAACGCTCAACGACCACCATTAATCGAGATAAAGCAGAACCCAGCCCTGCCTGTGCCTTAGAAAATTTGCTTAAGGTTTCGGGCGTTAGTTGATCGGCGCTCACCTGTGTTTGAGTGGCTTGCGCTCGAGCCTCTACCACCGCAGTGAGCGTTTCTTTTTCATGCGCGGCCGAACCCTTAACGATATTGACCAGATTAGGAATTAGATCAGAGCGACGTTTATACTGGTTGAGTACCTCTGACCAGGCGGCCTCAACTTCGTTGAGTGCGGTTGGAATGCTTTGTATGCCACAACCTGATAAAAGTAGTGAGCAAATAAGTATGGCGACTGTGCCTAAGTGTAATGTTGATTTTTTCATGCGGGTACCTTATCAGAAAAGGGTAGAGAGCATTAATTTAATTTAATTTCAACTCACAGAACATTTGGGGTCAGAGTCTGAGCTATCCCCACAAATATTCTAAAAGCAAAAAGCATTTTTACCGCAAATGAACGCAAAGACACGCAAATAAAAAAATATAATTTGTAGGAGGTAGCTTTAGCTGGCGATATAGAAGGCGATGCGGAGCGAGCCAATGTATTATACGGCTCGCTTTGCATTGCACAAATATTGAGACAGCTAAAGCTACCTCCTACAAAAATAGCGTACATTCGCGTTTATGTGCGGTAAAAATGCCTTTATCTTTTTGATTTTATACTTATTTTGTGGGGATGGCTCAGGGTCAGAGTGAATGCCAGTAAGTTAAGCTCAGGCGTAACAGCAGGTTTTGCAGTGTAACAAAGTTAGCAGGGGCGGGTCTTGTTATTTGCCTGATGTACCCATACTGGATCCAGTCTACTAAATATCATTTGTTGTGATTCAAAAAAATATCATGGGAATATCATGGGGTCAGCCGGGAACGGCACTAAGTTAAGGGTTGGTTCCTTGTAGGTGCGCCTAAAGGCGCACCTACATAATTATGCCTTAACTTAGTGCTATTCGGGTCAGCCAGCTTGATATTATGTTATTACAAATTCGGCGGCACTGCCGGTACACACTACACGCGATGTTTCTATTCCGTCCAGTTTTCTAATTTTAAATCTGCGAATTTTGGGTTAGGTCTTTCCATGTAATATTTTGATTCTACGACCCAGTAAAACGTCTTAAGATAAGTTCTATTTGTGATTAAATTACAGTTGTTTTTTTAGCGGGTAACAGTGGATATTATTTTTTATAAATGACGTTTGTTCGCCATGCTTTCACCAGGAACACGGACGATATCAATGGTTGTTGATGTCATACGATAAATCACAAAGTGGTGTTTAAAGTGGTAGAGCCTGTATTTTTTTCGAATGTATTCAATGCTGCTTCCGATTTCTGGATTTACCGGGATTGCATTAATGGCTTCCCCAGGTGAATTCATATAATTATCGTCCTGTTGTTCGCCTCAATTTTTATAGGTGTAAGCCAGATTTTTTTAATATCATTTCTGGCAGCAGGTCGAATGACTATTTTACACATTCAGTCCGGCATCTTTTTTTGCATCCTGAATGATGGATTGCATATCAAACGGTGTGGAGCCGCTACTTTTTTCACCTTCAATAATGGCGGCACGCAGGGACTCTAATCGGGCTTAATATATCTTATCCTGTTGCATTTTTAGTCATAATGCTTCACGGATAACTTTACTTGCGTTGTTATAAGTTCCCTCATCCAGCTGTTTCTGGATGTAGGCTTCAAAGGTTGTGCTTAAGCTAACATTCATGACTTGCTGCCTCCTTATGGTAGCCAGATACCCATGCTAAGAAAAGGCTCTTCACCGCTTTAATGAGTGAAAAAAGAGGCTAACACCTCACTAACCTTTTGATATTTCAGTGTTAATTTGCGAGTAAAAGAAATTTATAATATTTAATGTTTGTCTTGCAAATAAAAATTGACTGTCGTCATCCCCGAGCACTTTTATCGGGGATCCAGCGGCCTTAACACTGCAAAGTCACTGGACTCCAGCTAGAAGCATGCTGGAATGACAGGGTATGAAGTTTCCAGACATACCAATACATACCTCACAAAAGCTGAGAAGTGCCTAAGAAAATAGAAATATAGTCAATTTATCAATCAATTAGAGTGATATTGCCGTGGGTGTCCGGGTAGATCTGCTGGTAGATCTCGGGCAGGCCCAGAAAAGGTTTTTCTTCGGTCCTGTGTATACAATCCAGAATAACAAACTCTGTCGTTCCCGAATGTTTGTGTCGGGAACCGGGTGGCTTTGCAGACCTCATAGACACTGGATCCCCGACACAGGCGTTCGGGGATGACGACAATCATTTTTTATTTGCAAAACAGGTTTCAGCGATTAGTGGCCAATTTTATTTTCAGGTTAATATAAACATATCAATACGTTAGATAAAACTATCATTCGTTTTCTATACACAAGACCGGAGAAGAGCCAAATACGGGCATACCTGAATGGTACTTGCTTCGGTACAAATCTCTGTGGCGGTCTTTTGACTTAAATCAATCTTAAATTAAGTGTCATGTAAGGCTAACTACTTCTGTGAAATATGCCGGTTACATTAATCTATAGGGTAATACAGCCATTGCAAGCATTTACTAAAGGTTTAAGATATATGTTAAAATAGTTTACATGCTAATTTTCAATTGACAGTTTTTAATACATGGTGGGATTATAAGTTACTAATATAACGTATTACATGGAGTATCTAATAATGATTAAAGTAATAGTTATTTCAGACATAAAAATTTACTGCGAAGGATTGAGTCAAATACTTTCAAATATTGATCCAATTAAAGTTGTTGGTGCAGAAAACAATATTGAAGATGCTATAAGCAAAATTAAACAGGAAGCCCCTGATGTTATTTTGCTGGATATGACGATGGCAGGTAGCTGTGGCATGGCCCAGAGACTCATGCGTATTTGTAATGATGCCAAAATTGTAGCACTTGCTGTACCAGAAGATGAGAAGAACATTATTAAATGTGCCGAAGTTGGAATAGCGGGTTATGTGGCCAGGGAAGCGTCACTGGATGAATTAATTGAAACCGTTATAGGTGCGAAAAAAGGTGAATTTCGTTGCCCTCCTAATATTGCTGCCTATATATTTAAAACAGTTCAGAGTATTGCACTCAGCGCAAAGAATAGATATCTACCTGAAGCTATTCATAGTGATGAATGGCTGTCTGGTGGTGGACTGACCAGGCGAGAACGACAAATTGTCAGTCTGCTTGCGGATGGCCTGTCCAATAAACAGATATCACGTAATCTTACTATAGAAGTTTCCACGGTAAAAAATCATGTTCATAATATCCTCGTAAAGCTTGATGTAAAGAATCGGACTCAGGCTGTAACTTTTCTCCAGCACTATTCCTCAACCCGTATGCCTGTTCCAGATATCTTATAAATAAGCACCTGTCTTTTGTGAAATATGTTGGCCAAAATGCCTATGGATCTTTATATCTAGATCCTTAGGTTTGTATATTCTTTAAATCTTTATTCCTTCTTTTGATTTATTTAATTATAAATTTGTTCAGTGTATGATTTTATTATAAATTTAGTCATAGGGTGAATTTATGGAAAATCTCCGCTGTTTAATTGCGGATATTCCACAGTTGATGCTGGCGGATATCGTGCATAGGGTAGCTGAGGCAAACGAAGATATTGAAGTGATTGATCGTTTGACCAATATTGACGATATTCCCAAAGTGATAAAGCAACAATCTATTGATGTGTTAATACTTGGTATTAAAAATATCGTGTTACCACAGGTGTGTAGTGATGTTCTCGACAGGGATTCAAATATATTAGTCGTCGGGCTGGTCGATGATGGCCGACGCGCGGCAGTCTATATAGATGATATCGGTGGAAATGAGATTATAAAAATTATCAGAACGCTGGGAAGACGATCGACAGTTAATAACAGCTAAGAAAATAAAAATATATATGAAGTAAATGGCATGGACAAAGGCTGATTGATGGCGGATTTCAGGGCAATAATGGCAGTGACGGAAGCAATTATAAACTTGCTTCGATCAAGTTATGTACCCGATGATTTTAATAATGAGCTGGAGTTCAAGGTTTTTACTTCCAGAGATTTTACTACAAATTCTATTGCAAATGGCGCGTCATTATTCCCTTACAGAATTTATACCAATGGTTCATACCGAACACCTGCGGGGCGCATAAGTGGTGAAGGTGATGTTTACAAAAGTAAGCTGCCGCTAGAGATACATTGCCTGATAACGGTTTGGGGTAAAGAGGCTTCTCTGCAGAACACCCTGGCCGGCTGGATTATGCGTACATTAGAAGACAATGCCAGTTTACCGGCGAATTTATTAAATTCGGTTGTTGCAGATGTTTTTTTTGCAGATGAAACGGTCGAGTTAAGCCTTGCTGAATTAACCACAGAAGATCTGTTTCGCATATGGGAAGTGGTGGGCATGAATGTTTATCAATTATCGATTCCTTATGTAGTAAGAATTATTGAAATAGATTCCCTGCAGCTTAAAACGGAAGACGGTGGCGTGGTACAACATCGTCAGATGAATTATCAAAATATGGAGAGCTGAATGGGTATTTCTGCACATTATTTTTTTCAGGAGTCTGTACTGTGGTAACAGTATTTGAAGAAATTAATACATTTACACCATTAGGCATTCGCCTGTGGGACCCTGTGTTTGACCGCAAGATTGATGATGCGATCAGTATTACTGCCACACCGGTCATAAATCCCCGCAAAAAAATAAAGGCCACGCGAACTATTAGTGGTATCTACAGCTTCCCTCATTTGCCAGGTATGCGTGATATTGAATATGAATATGACGATCATGAGATCACTGATAGCCCCGTGAATCGATATGAGTTTGTAATAGAGGTTACAGATGAACGCAAACGCTTTATTGATGTGGCTTTTTCAGTAGAGTTGCCTTTGCCTTATAGCGGTGTTTTTCTAACGAATATTCCAGGCAGCCCCACTGGTAACATACCAAAGGGCCTGCATCTGTATTCATCTAATACGCGCAAGCTGCCGGCTAATATGGCTGCTTTTCGTGGTGAATTGCTGCAACATGATTCGCGCCAGCCGGCTGCACATGCATTATTAAGGTTGCAACAGGAATCTGGTGAATCCTGGTATGGCATTGCCGATAAAAACGGTTTTTACGCGATTGTTTTTCCCTACCCGGAATTAATAAAAGACTTAGATAGTTCGCCAGCGGGTGCGATGTCGGGTTCTTTATATGATCAAAGCTGGGAATTGACATTAAGTGTTTTTTATTCGCCATCTACCTGGCAAAATTTACAGGGTGCTGATACTCCAAATTACCTGAGTATTCTTAGCCAGCAAGCTGCCGGTATCTGGCCACAGCCAGCCAGTGAAGGAGGCAGTGCAATTTCTGAATTACCCGTAACGCTTCAGTATCAAAAAGCAACATCGATTAAAACCAACGGGCTATCTGAGTTATTGATTAGCTCATTATCATAATGATATGGAGGATGTGCCATGCCTGAATATCTCGCTCCAGGCGTTTTTGTAGAGGAAACCAGTTTCAGACAGAAAACAATTGAAGGTGTAAGCACCAGCACCACTGGATTTGTTGGGCCCTGTCGCTTTGGTCCCATTAATGGTGAGCCTGAACTGTTGACCAGTTTTTCTGATTTTGAGCGAATCTACGGAGGTATAGACCAGCTCAGTTTTGAAAACGTAACTACAAACACGCATAACTATCTTGCTCATGCTGTGCGAGCTTATTTTGAAGAAGGTGGGCGACGCCTGTATGTATCGCGCATTTATAATATTCCTACTTCAGATGATGAAGGTCGTGCATCATGGGAGCCGGAGACATCACCTGCTGAATATAGTTTTACTGCGCGCCACCCGGGTAATGCCGGTGAATTTGCGGTCAGTTTTATTTTTAAGCTGGGTGATAATGCCCTGCAAACAGCACCGGTAGATCAATCAGACCCGGATGGAGATGAATATAGTCTTCTGCGCGGAGTGAGCGCTTTTGATGTGGTGCTCGCAGGTATGAATGCGTCACCCTCACTGGTTGAAGACTGGTACTGGGTTGAGGCGTTTTTTGATACCGAACTTAATCGACCCAGCCACAGACTTCATCGCCTGGATGAAAGTGCCAGTCCATCTGAGATAGTGGTGGATCTTGATTCGGTTAATATAGTGCGTAAATTAACCGTCTCTGTTGTTATCGGGCCATCTGGTAAATTTGGGTTTGAACAGAACTGGCAGGATTTATCGCTGCATCCGCAGCACCCCAACTCCCTGTCTGCCGTGTTTAATATTGACCCGGTCTCACGCAGCACAGAATTATTTGTGCCACTTGTTTTTGAAACCGATCTGCTGAATGGGGCTGATATTGCAGAAGCCCTCATGGCTAATACCAGTCTGGCGGGTGGTTCAATTATTGATCAGTGGTCATTAACGGCTGATCAACCAGCTGAAGCCAGCCGTTCTTTTGGTATTTTGCTGGCGAATGGCAGTGATGGTGATCGTCCGTTACCCGCTGAATACACCGGTAGTGAAGGTCTGACTGATGGTATAAAAAGTGGTCTGCGCGCTTTCGAAGATGTCGAAAATATTTCAATTGTAGCGGCACCTGGCTCAAGTTTTATTAATCCGGGTGATGATGTTCTCAATGCCCAGACCATTGCCAGCAGACTGATTTCTCACTGTGAAAGAATGCGTTATCGGGTTGCCGTACTGGATTCTGTTAACGGGCACATTCAGAGTGAGTTGCGCACTTATCGAAGTGTTTTTGATAGCACCCGTGCTGCATTTTATTATCCCTGGATTCGCACCTTCGATCCACTGACCGAGCGTTATATTGACGTTCCTCCGAGTGGATCAGTCAGCGGGATTTATGCACGAAATGATGTGGAACGCGGGGTACATAAAGCACCTGCCAACGAAGTGGTGCGCATGGCCAGTGGTCTTGAATTTGTGCTTAATAAAGCACAGCAGGAAGTGCTGAATCCATTAGGTATTAACTGCCTGCGCTTTTTTGAAGGCAGGGGTTATCGCATCTGGGGCGCACGCACAGCGACCAGCGATCCTGAATGGAAATATCTGAATGTCAGACGTTATTTTGCTTTTCTTGAACGTTCCATTGAGCTGGGCACACAGTGGGCGGTATTTGAAAATAATGGTATAGCGCTCTGGGATAATGTGCGACAGACCATAGAAGATTTTCTGTTTAATGAATGGAAACAAAGTCGCCTTGCCGGCAGCAAACCAGATCAGGCTTTCTTTGTGCGCTGCGACCGCAGCACCATGACCCAGAATGATATTGATAACGGACGACTGATTGCGCTTATAGGTGTGGCACCCTTAAGACCAGCCGAGTTTGTGATATTCCGCATTGGGCAGAAAACAGCAGACAGTAATTAAACCGCTAAATTGCATTAATCATAAGGAGTCATCGTTATGGCGATTACAGAAAGAGACCGCCCTTATTCTCAGTTTAATTTTCGTGTCAGCTGGAAACCTGCCAGTGATAATGAGGGAGAAAGCATGGGGGAAGACGAAATTCAGGCCGGCTTCCAGGAAGTCAGCGGCCTGGGGCTGGAAATTACAATTGCAGAATATCGGGCGGGGAATTTTAAAACCAATGAGCCGATTAAAATTACCGGCACATCTAAAACCCCCGATATTACCCTTAAACGTGGCGTTATGGGGCGCCTGGATTTATACAAATGGCTGGATGAAGTGCGAAATGGGGCACAGAACCAGTTAAAAAATATCAATATAAAACTGATGTCTGAAGATCGTGTAACGGTGGCACAGGAATGGGTGCTTAAAAACGCGCGGCCGATGAAATACACCGGTCCTTCGCTTAATGGTAAGGGCACCGATCTGGCTATAGAAGAGCTGGTGCTTTCTGCCGAACGTATTGAAATGCCTGCATAGGTGTAGAGATGGGAAATGTTTCCAGACAACCGGGTATTTATTTTGACACGGTATCACCTGCGCCGGCATCAAATTTGCCGCGCATGGATATTGCCGGTTTTGTCGGCTTTGCGAGTAATGGGCCGTTACATATTCCTGTTTTAATAGAAGATATGGCCCATTTTCGTGATGTTTTTGGTGAGGATATTGCCCTGGCCTGGGATGCTCAGCTTAAACGCATGCAATACAGTTTACTGGGCAGCACGTTAGAAGTTTTTTTTCGAAACGGAGGGCTACGTTGCTGGGTAGTGCGAGTAGCTGATGATAATAAAGACAATTTAAATAATGCTGCTCAGTCAGCACGCTTTGAAATACCGGGCTTATATCAGGCGGGCGATTTACTGGCTGCCAGTATCCGTGCTCGCTCAGCCGGAGGCTGGGCTAAAAATTTACAGCTCAGTGCGCGGTTGAGTGTCCAGTCACTGGCAGTGGCTAAAGCTGCATTAAATAGCTCACCGAATTCAGAAATATTGAGTAAAACAGATGACTATTACCAGTTACAAGTGCGCAGTGTACCCGCAAACCTGGTAGCCGGTGATTTAGTTGAGTTACGTTGTGGTGCTGACTCGCTCAGGGCGTATCTGTTTGTAGATAATATTGAGGTTGGAGAATCTGCACAGTTGCTGCTTGCAAAAGAAGTTTACTGGTTTGATCGTGCGGAAGTAGACTCTCCACCGCTTAGCTCACCCGACAATCCAGCTGAAAATTCCGCGACACAGGAAATGCCTGTTCCTCTGGATGAAATAAGCGGCATGCAACGTTATGAAAATTTTATAAACAACAGCCCTGAACAGGTTCCGGCTATTCGCTGGTTGCGGTTTGATCTGCTGGTATGGCAGGGAGATGCGCTGCAATCACAGATTAATGGCTTAAGATTTCATTACCAGCATCCCCGTTACTGGGGCAGGCTACCTGATGATCAATTATTATATGCTGAGCTAGTACACAGGAATCCGGTTAGTTTGCAGCCAGGTATGGCGTCGTTACTGGAGGAAATATCCTACCCTCGTTTTGCTCTGGCAGCTGATTTTTATAATGACAAAAATCCCCCATCGTCTCCAGCCTCTGAGAATGTTTTTCTTCCACTGACAATGGCCAGCTCAAGTCTGGCAAAAAATGTAGCGACAGCAGAATATGATGAATTCTCACCTTCTGTTAATAATGTTAATCGGGATGGGTTAGATATCTTTAGTGCTGACCTGTTTCTGGATACGGATCTGGCCGGGTTATCTGTTTCGAGTTTAATAACTGAAGCAAACTATCAGCGGTTTAACGTAGGGCGATCATTAAAAGGCATACATAGTCTGTTAGCAATTGATGAGATCAGTATGCTGGCCGTTCCAGATATGCTGCACCGTCACTGGGATACAAATTCGCCCGCTTTTGATTATGCCTTACCGGCACCCGAACTTGATCAGATTTCACCGGCAGATGAGCATGGCAGAAGACAGCTAAACTGGACTGCAGTTGATAATACCCGGCGCTATATTGTGCAGCAGTCACTGTCTTCGGAATTTGAAGATTTTTCCGAGTATGTTAATGAAAAACCAGACCCACTTATATTAGACAATGATGATAATCCGCCTGCAGCAGAGTCAGAAATTAAATTATTTTTTACCCAGGATAATTGCACACGATATTATTATTTTCGTGTAAGGGCTGAGGATTATGGCCAGTTTAGTAGCTGGTCGAATACACGAGTGCTGCGCCTGCCTGCATCGATATTTTCTGATTGTGAAAAAGCGGATGCTTCATTATTGGGGTTACGTCTGATATATGATTCTGCTGCATCAAATGCAAATGAAATTGCCTTTATCTGGGAAGCAGAAGACGCCCAAAGTCAGGCTTTAATTCTGGCAGATGAGTATCAGTTACAGCGTTCAACCGATAAGGGTTTTATAGCAGCAAAAACCATCTATCCCGCAGAGAATAATATTAAAGACCTAACTGAATTTTCAACTCCATTATTATCAGATTCGGTCGTATATTTTCGTGTGCGTGCAAAAAGTGGCGAAGTCAGCGGCCCCTGGTCTAATACACTGGAGATTCATCCGAAATGGCTAAGCAAACTGTCACTCAATGGAATAGATGAATACAATGATGAAGATTTTAAAGCTGTTCAGTTTGCCTTAATTCGCATGTGTGCTGCAAAAGCCGATACGCTGGCAATATTGAGTTTACCCGCACATTATCAGGCTGCACAGGTGGCGGCAGCCATCGACGATATAAAACCTGGATATAAAACGGCATCACAGAATGTGAGCGGTTTTGGCTCGGGTAATTTGCATGTAATGTCTTTAAATATTTCTGAGCAGTCAGCCTTAAGTTATGCCGCGCTCTACTATCCCTGGTTTCGTATCACCGCTAATAATAGTTCCAGTAATACCGACAGTGCCATTAAACTGAATAAAAATATTCAGCTGATTCCGCCTGTGGGTGCAGTTTGTGGCAAGCTGGCGGCCACTGCAAATTTGCGTGGAGCCTGGATTGCCTCTGAAAATAAAACACTACAGAGTGTGCTTGGTCTTGGCGTTAGTTTTACTGATCAGAATATGTTTAATCTGATGAATAAACAACTCAATATTATTGTCAGTTCACCACGAGGTTTTGTTGTTTCCAGTGGCAATACCTTAAGTCAGAGTAAAGATCTTAAAGCATTAAATGTGCGACGCCTGCTATTACTGTTACGCCGGCTGGCTATGCGAGAAGGAAATATTTATACATTTGAACCTATGAGTGCGGATTTTCGTAATCGGGTACAGCACTACTGGGATACGCTGTTAAATGATCTTTATCAGCGAGGCGCTTTTCTGGGCAGGTCTGCCGGTGCTGCATACCGTGTAGTTACTGATGAATCGGTTAATAATCAACGCAGTCTTGAACAGGGACAGTTTATTATTGAGTTGCGGGTTTCCCCCTCACAACCATTAAGTTTTTTACATATTCGATTAACACAAAATGGTTCCGACCAGTTACTGTTTCAGGAATTATAAATGAAAGACACACCGCCTTTCCATCCATTAACCAGTTTTAATTTTAAAGTGAATTTGCGCCTGGGTGATGGTGATACAGAAATATGCAAAGCGGAATTTTCAGAATGTGATGGTCTGGAAATGAGTATTGAACCTAAATCTATCAGAGAAGGTGGAAATAATGGCCAGCAGATTCATCTGGCCGGCCCCGTCAGTTATGGCCAGCTGTCATTAAAAAGAGGTATGACAGATAATTTTGATCTGTGGAACTGGTTCGAACAAATACAGAATAACCGCAGCTTAAGAGCATCGGGAGAGGTACTGATGTTATCGTCTTCACGCAATGAAGAAGTGAAATTTGCATTAACCGGGTGTCTACCGATAAAACTCAAGGCACCGTCACTTAATGCTCAGTCGGGTCTGGTGGCAATTGAAGAAATGCAAATTGCCTATGAAACGCTGAGTGTAACAAAACTAAGCAGTTGAGGTGATGTAAGTGCCCGTACCAGAAACAATTACTAAAGCTTTTTTACAGGTGATTAGCTGGGATAGCCAGGGGGATACTTGTCGCCCAGATGGTGACAAGGTAGAAGTGCAGTTTAATCCTGAAACATTAAAGATGGCTTATTCAAATCAGATTTCCGGTGAAGATAATAATGGTGGTTCAGCAATTCAGTTTACAAGCAAGGGCACAACCAAACTTTCATTTGATCTGTGGTTCGATGTCAGTGCAAAGCAGCCTGATAATGAAGCTGTTGATGATGTACGAAAGCTAACACAAAAGGTGATTAAATTTATGGAAACGGATGTTACTGGTTCGGGAGAAGACGCAAAATATACACCACCGGGTTGCCGTTTTCAGTGGGGCAGTTTTTTGTTTGAAGGCGTAATGGATTCGATCTCTGAAAATCTTGAATTTTTTTCTGCGCAGGGTAAACCGTTACGCGCCAGTATGTCGATTAGCCTGTCTAATCAGGCAGTAGAAGTTAAATTTTCTCAAACCAATGCGGAAGCAGCTTCGCAGCCAGGTGTTGGTACCCAGGCTCAGCAGCAGGCAGAAGCAGGTGATAGTGTGCAGGCGATGAATTCACGTGAAGGGTGTAGTCCGGAGAACTGGCAACCGCGAGCACAGGCTCAGGGAATTGAAGACCCATTACGCATGCAGGAAGGTAGCCTGTTACCCAGTAGTATCCGCTAATAACGAATGGAGATAAAGAAATGGCAGTGATTATAAATGAGTTTGAAGTCATCCCCGAACCCGCGCCGCAAGCGGCTGAAAACCAGGCGACTACGCAGCAACCACCAGCAGCACAAAACAAGTTGCCGCAGGAAGTGGAAAGCGTATTACGTATGCAGTTTCAGCGTAGTGCAAGAGTAAGGGCAGATTAGGAAAATATTATGGTTGAGCTAGCCACCACTCGAGCTTTTTACCCTTCCAGACCACGTATTTCTATTGAGGGTAATGCCCAGCCCGGCTTAGCACTCGGCATTATCTCATTGATGGTATTTGAAAATACCGAGGGCCTGTATCGTTGCGAAGCAACTCTTGGCAACTGGGGTGCGGTGGATGGTGATGCTGACTTTCTCTATTTTAATCGACAGTTACTCGATTTTGGCAAAACCCTGAGTGTCACTATGGGGGATTCGGAAGCAGAAGCAGAAGTTTTTAATGGCAAAATTACTGCCATAGAGGGACGTTTTCCGCAACTGAGTCCGCCGGAAATTTTATTGCTGGCAGAAGATCGATTACAGGATTTACGCATGCTGCGACGTAGCCGAAGTTTTGAACAGGTCAGTATCAGTGATGTGATTTCTGCTATCGCTTCTGAACATGGGCTCACTGCAGACGTTGATATTTCCGGGCCAACTTATAAACAGTTAACACAGGTAAACCAGTCTGACCTGGCATTTATTCGTGAGTGTGCACATAAAGTGGACGCAGAAATATGGGTGGAGGGTGACACATTACATGCACAGGCACGAGCTCGACGCTTGCATGAAGAAATTAATTTGCAATATGGGCAGCGTTTACGAGAGTTCTCGGTTACTGCTGATCTGGCCTGCCAGCGCAGCAGCCTTGTCGTCAGTGGCTGGGACACAGATGCGAAAGAAGGCGTAGAAGTCAGTGCGGATAGTTCAGCCATTGACAGTGAGCTGGATGGAAAAATTGGTGGAGCGCGGGTATTAACCGATAGTTTTGGTGAACGGGTAGAGCGCATAGTTCATCAATTACCGTTTGACCAGAATGAGGCGCGTTATATGGCCGAGTCTAAATTTAAAAATATGGCACGCCGGTTTATTAGTGGTCAGGGGCTGGTAGAAGGTGATGGCCGTTTACGGGTAGGCAGTTATGTTTCGCTGAGTGGTTTAGGTGTGATGTTTAATGGTCGCTATTATGTCACTGAAGTGACGCATCGCTTTGATCCGGTTAATGGATACCAGACACATTTTTGTGTGCAGCGGCCAGGAATGGGGAGTTAGTGAATGCTTGATTTAAGTATGCAGTCTGATTATCTGGATCCACGTTTATCCAGTGGTTATGGGGGGCGTTTTTATGGTGTTTATAGTGCCATAGTGACCGATATTGCTGACCCGGATGGACAGGGAAGAATTAAGGTGAAGCTGCCCTGGACAACGGATAAAGACGGTCAGCTATATGATGTCTGGGCCAGACTGGCAACATTAATGGCGGGTAATAACCGCGGTAGCTGGCTGATACCGGATGTGGATGATGAGGTACTGGTTAGTTTTGAAGCCGGTGATACCCGGCGCCCTTATGTGATTGGTTCATTGTGGAATGGTCAGGACAGCCCACCTGAAACCATGGATGGATCGGGTGAGAATAATATTAAAACACTGCGTTCCAGAAATGGGGTGATATTCACCATGGATGATAGCAGTGGTCAGGAAAGTCTGACCTTAAAAACTCCGGGTGGTCAGCAGGTGGTTATAAAAGATGGCCCGGGTGCGGTGGAGATTCAGGATAGTAATGGCAATTCTGTCAAACTCGAAAGCAGTGGCATTACCGTAAATGCATCGGCCAATGTAACCATTAATGGCAGCATGGTAAAAATCAGTGCGGGCATGCTCACGGTTGATGCGGCTATGTCCCGTTTTAGTGGTGTGGTGCAGGCCGATACGGTGATTAGCAATAGCGTAGTGAGTGCTTCTTATACTCCGGGAGCGGGAAACATATGGTAGCCCAGCTCATACGACATGAACTTAAATGGCTCTCACCTTCATCTATGTGGGCATCTTTTGGTGACCTGGCAAATGATGATAGTCGCCAGTGCTTTAATCGTCCCGCTATACTCCGTTTTAATCGTGATGATTTTATGGATGAACTACTCGCGCTTATGAGTTATTACCCGGATCAGCTAGCCGAGTGGATAGTTAAACCCGAAACCTGGCGTGAACCCATGCCGACACCGCGGACAGCTGCAAAACTACTGCTGGCTGAGCCCGTATCTCAACTAAGCAAACAGCAGACTCGAGCGCAGCTAAAACGAGAGTCAGCTGCCACTAATGCCCTGTCGGCTGATGCTTTAAAAACAGCTTTCTGTATGAATGAACAGGATCCAGAAAAGCCATTAAAACTGTATCAACCTGCACAGCAGAGATTTTATCTGGTCACCGCATCTCTGGTCTGCCGCCGCGCAGGCTTACCCGATCGCCTTATTAATAGCGGTAAACAGGAACAACCCGGTTTTGTATTACGTCGTTTAATACCCACACAGAGCGACAGTATTAAAACCCCTGATACCTGCAACCCGGACGAGTGTGATGAATATGCACTGGTACAAACTGCCAACGGGCAGCAGTGGCGAAATATTACACAACATAAAATATTTAATGAAAACAGGGCGGTTCCGAATGAAGAACGCCTGCCCATGTCTACTATTGGTTTTACCGATAATGAAGAACGTAAACGCAGGCTGCTAACCGGTTTTATTCCGGTCGGAAAACGTGAAGCTTATCTGGGTGCCATGTTATTTGATGAGTCAATAGCAGGGAATGAACTGCTAGAGGGAGCCTCGGCAGATGAGGCTTTAAAAAATGCTCAGCAAGATGCCATTATACAGTTATTTGAACTGGATGTGGCCGGGCCGTGGAAGGCCTTAATTGATCAGGCTGAAACTGAAAAATTTAGGGTCACTGATGAAGAATTTACAAAAATACCATCTTATTTTTCAGGCGATTCCCCAGATAGTCCTGACGCTGATCTGGCCAATAATATAAAAAATTCACGTGAGCAAATTCAGACAATTTCCTGGTATGTACTGGTTGACCTGCTTAAATTTTTAAAAAAATATATTAACAATATTTACCTGGTGATTGCAGGTGAAAAAAACAGTTCAGAATTATCGCCAGGGAAAGAACAGGAATTATACACTGCATTAGAAAATGTAGTTTTGCATGGCTATCTTAAAGCAGAACTTGATACGGTTGATAGCCATCATAATGCATCACAGATAAGTGATAATTTAATACAGGCTTTACAGACTATTTTAAATAATAGCAATATAGAAAATAATCTGGAAAAAGTAGATGTGGCTTATGATCAAAGTGAAAGTGATTTTACCAGTAATTTATGGCCACCCTTTCTGTTCCCCCTGGCGGATCCCGAAGTTGGAAAAATAGCGCCTTTACCTGTTCTGGCAATTGATAATACGATTATTACTGAGCCAGAAAAATCACAGGCAAAAATAAATGTATTAAGTGAACTGGTACGTGATGCATTGCCTGATGAGATAATATCATCAGCACCGGAAATTGTCAGTTTTAAACCGACTGAACTGGATAATGGCGATGGCTGGTTTGTTATTCGCTGCATTCACGAGCAGCCAAATTGTGGTGCGTTTTTCCCCGCCGTTTTAAGTGAACCTACCGAAGCCTTTAAAATGGCATCTTTCTTTGATCCCGATGCGCCGGGTAGAGCCATTCGCATACCTATGCCGCTGGATATTTCACCCGCAGGCCTGCGAAAATTTAATAAAAATACCACACTGATGATTTCCGATATGCTCTGTGGAAAAATAAAAAGCATAAAAAAAATTACCTTTGGTGATCTAGTGCTGTCGGTATTGCCCTGGCCATTTCATAAAGATTTACCCAATGTCAGTAAAACCGGCCCCTGTGGTTCACCGGGTAATACCTTTGGTATGTTCTGTTCACTGTCAATTCCAATAGTGACCTTATGTGCATTAATTCTGTTAATAATTATGGTGTCACTGTTTGATCTGTTTTTTCGCTGGATACCATTGCTGTTTACCTGTTTTCCACTGCCGGGTTTGAAGGCTAAAAAATCATGATAGATCAGGGAAAAATTTTTGGAAGAAGCATGGCGTTTCCGCCATCACTCAATACTGAAAATCGGCTGGCCTGGTCTGAGGGAGCGGATAATATTCGTCAATCCATACGCATTATTTTAAGCACAGACCCAGGGGAACGCTTAATGATGCCGGGGTTTGGCGCGGGCTTAAAGCAGTTTTTATTTGAGCCGAATATTGTGAGCACACATCGGCAGATAGAAGAAAAAATCAGCAAATCACTGGAAATATGGGAACCCAGAGTAAAACTGGATGCAATTGATGTATTGGCTGACGAAGAAGATGCACAGGTCGCCTGGGTGATTATTCGCTATTCGCTAGTGGCGAATAAAAGTGCGGAACAGTTGCAGTTTCGTGTGCAACTGGCGAATTAGGAGGGAATAATAAAAATGCCATTAATAGAGCCAGAATTCGACAGCAGAAATTATCGCGAGATTCTTAACGAGGCACTGGCGCGTATCCCGGCGCATAATCCTGAATGGACGAATTTTAATGACAGTGACCCGGGTATTACGCTGCTGCAGTTATTTTCGTTTATGACTGAAAATATCATTTATCGGGCAAATCTAATACCCGAACGAAATCGGCAGAAATTTTTGCGTCTGCTGGGTATACCCATGCAGGCAGCAGAGGCGGCCAGTGGTCTGCTGACGATTAATAATCCGAAGGGCAGTTTACAGGCATTGACCATAGCCGCAGATCAGCTGGCGTATGCTGGCGATGTACCGTTTCGAACAGAAAATGCATTGCAGGTTTTACCGCTTGATTATCGTCTTTATTACAAGCAGCCAATATCCGCGGATAAAAAACAGGAAGTTGAATCGCTATACAAACAGCTCTATGCCAGTTATGAAGTGCCGGGAAAACAACTGGAATTTTATGAAACACGAAATTTTACGACGCCACAAACAGGTTCAGCCCTGTCGAAACTGGATATTGGCACAGAGACAGTTGATGGTTCGTTGTGGATGGCATTGCTGGCCAGAAAAAGTGATAGTGTTGAAAATGCGCGTAATGAACTGGCGGGTAAAACATTAACGATCGGTATTATGCCAGCCCTGTCTGAAAAAGGCTGTGCATTATATCCGCGAGGTTTAACCGCAACCAGTGAACGGCCTTCACTGATTTTTGAAATGCCGAATACCAGCACGAATAAGGCAGCCTATGCACGATTGAAACCACGATCTAATGCAGACTTGCTGGCTCAGCCGGGCGTAGTTGAAGTGGAACTACCCGGCAAGGACGGTTTGAATTACTGGAGCAATCTTGATCCGCTGGAATCAGGAGTCGGCGATTATCCACCATCACTGGCTGATACAGATGATGCGGATCGTCTGATTACCTGGTTACGCATACGTTCACCAGAAGTGAATGCCGCCAGCCAGCAGGCGAGTCGGCAGTTGAATGTGCCCCTGAGCTGGGTGGGCATTAATGCCGCGCGTATTGTACAGCGTGCCCATGTCGATGTTGAACAGCTTCCTGCGGGTAACGGCGAACCTGATCAGAGCGCCAGACTGAGTAACACACCGGTGCTTAAAAACAGTGTGCAGATTCGGGTTAATGGTGAGTTATGGAGTGCCATAGATGATCTGGCTGCCGCCGGGCCGGAGGTGCAGAACCGTAGCCCCCGCTTTGCCTCAGAAACGGATACGGCTAATGCCTCGGTTACAGAAAATATAAAAGTTTATAGCATCGATCGCGAATCAGGTGAGTTACGTTTTGGTGATGGCTTGCATGGCATGCGACCCCCTAAAGGCGCAAGTGTGCAGGTGACGTATGATTTTGGCGGAGGTCGTCAGGGCCGAGTGGGAATTTCGGTTATTAATAAGGCCGCCGATTTACCATCCGGTCTTAAGGTTAGCAACCCTGTGCCTACATGGGGAGGAGAGGAAGGTGAGTCTCTGAAAGAGGCAGAAAAACGCATACCGGGTGTCATTCGCCACCGTGAACGTCTGGTTTCTAAAGAAGACTATGAAGAAATTATCAGCTCAACCCCCGGCATAGATCTGGGCAGAAAAGAAGTTTTACCTCTACTGCATCCCGAGCAGCCATTTCAGGATTCCTTTGGCGTGGTTACATTGCTGGTGATACCCAGAAATGACCCGGTGCAACCCGAGGCTCCGCGACCCGATACTTTATTTCTACAGACTATTTGTGCCTACCTGGAACCACGGCGTATTTTAACCACAGAACTTCATGTCGTCGGGCCTGAATATATTCCTGTGTGGCTATCAATGAGTGTTGATGTTATTCCCGGCTACGATGTTGCCCCGGTGCTGGATGCTGTGCGCCAGGAAGTCAGACGTTTTCTTTCACCTTTAAATGGTGGCTTTGAAATGACTGGCTGGCCATTGAATAAATATATAGAAGCGGCAGAAATTTCTGCCGCAGCAGCTAAGGTGCAGGGGGTTGCGAAAATAAATCAGGTGCGCAGTGGTGGTGCCGCGGGTGAAACCAGTGCGGCCATTCCGGTTGAAGGTTTGCAGTTGCCGCGTTTAATGATGCTGGAAGTGGTTACCGGCACAGCACCTTCGATTGAAGAAATTCAGGGGCAGCAACCACGCCCTGCTGATAACGATGGCACGACACAGTCTACCCCTGTGCCGGTGATACCGGAGACATGTTAAGGACTTATTATGGATATTAACGGCACCTATTTTCATATGCTAAACGGCGATGACTGGCGGCGTGAGCTGCAGGCGCGGCAGATGATAGATCTGTGGTGGGATAGTGACCGAGCCAGCCTGAGTTTATTGCCACAGATTCTGAAATTTGATCAGAAGAATAATTCTGCGTCATCTGCTTTAGCCATGCCTGTGCCGCAGTTAAAAGACAGACGCGGAGCCGCCAGAGATCGATATGCCAATAGTTACTGGATTAGCGAAGATAAGTGCAGCCTCTATGTGATGCCCGCGGGCAGTGAAGACTCAGCTATTTACTGGAGTCTGCAAAAACTGGCCGACTGTGCAGTAGATGAACATGATGATGACAATGATTTTAGCCCACTTAAATCAGAATTAGACATATCCGAGGTTCGATTAAGTGGCCTCACGGTTAGCACTCATCAATATCTGCTGGTGGGTACATTACAACCCGGCGGCCTGTTGATTTTTGATTTGCATGGCGGTGGGCCACCCAGCTGGTATCAATGGCCAGCGGCCTTAAATTTTTCACCTTTTGATATGGCGGCCGATGCACAGGGCGGCGTTGCCATTCTGGATAGTAATCTGCAAACAGATACAGCACGTTACTGGCAGTTAGATCGCTACTTTAGAATTATCAATCCTGCTATTGATGATGGAGAACCACATGCTGATCCTGAAGCCGATTTTTCACCGCTTAATCCAGCGGAAGAAAATGAGCAGACATTAAAAATAATCGATAAACGTTTATCTTTGCAGCAGGCAATAACATTAACGGCTCAGCAGGCAATTTCTATTGAATCTTTCGCTGATGGTTCGGTGCTAATACTGGCGAGTAGTCCTGATAATCGTTATTCCGTTCTACAGCATATTGTGAACGGTGTAGAAAGCAGTGTGATTGAATTGCGCGATGACATTATTTCTAAAATATTTGAAAACCTGTCATCTATCAAAGCCCATGATTTTGCATTATTAACGTTGCCGGCAGATTTTCCGGGGCAGGTAAAAGTTCAGTTGAACCTGCTGTTAAAAGAAGGAAATCAGGCGCTTAGTTTTTCTGTTGAAATTGATAAAGAAAAATTCGATATTGCCATTCAACCCCGTTACATTCCTTTACGCCAGTTCAGTGGAAAAGCATTGATGGCAGGAAAAGAATCTATTTTTTATGATGCCGGGAAACGCTGGTATCCATTAACGGCTCAACCACGAAGACGCTATATCAGTGAAGCTGTTATAGATGATCTGGTGTTTGATGGAAAGCAAAGTAACTGTGTCTGGCATCGTATCATTATAGATGGCTGCATACCCGATGCCACATCCATAGACATTGAAAGTCGCTGGGCAGAAGAAAAAGAATTATTAGAATACAGTGAGTGGCAGTCTGAAGTTAATCCCTATTTACGCGGTGATGGTTCAGAAATACCCTTTCACCAGGCATACACTGATGAAGAAAAGCAAACTAAAAATATGGGTACATGGGAGTGGTTAATACAGAATGCCCGTGGTCGATATCTTGAGCTGCGCATTCGTTTTAGTGGAAATGGCCGTGATTCACCGCGCATAAAATCTATGCGAGTTTATTATCCCCGTTTTTCCTATCTGCAGAAATTTCTGCCCGCGGTTTATCGAGAGAATGAATTTCATGCCAGTTTCCTGGAGCGCTATCTGGCGAATGTCGAGGGTTTTTTTAGTAAAATTGAAAATGTAGTTGCCAGTTCAGAACAGTATTTTGACACCCGCACAGCACCCGCAAAATACCTGCAGTGGCTGGCAAGCTGGTTAGGGGCCGCAATGAATGAAGAGTGGAGCGAGTCACGCCAGCGTTTATTTATTGATCATGCAGAGCTGATGTTTCGCTGGCGAGGAACACGTATAGGCATGAGGGCTGCCATACGTCTGACGATTGAAGAATGTCCTGATGAACGTGTTTTTGAGGAACTGAAACAGGAACGTAATTTTACACCCACGGGTGCGGCAGGTCGCTCGGTGCGCATTGTTGAAAAATTTATGTATCGAAATCAGTCGGGCGTAAACATCGGTGACCCTGCTCAACAACAGGGAGTGGCTGTAACCTCGGTTAGCGATACCCTGTCTGAACTTGGGGATAATAAAACACTGAATCAGCGCTATGCTGAATTTATATATAACCGATATTTAAAACGGGCTAACAGTGAAATTGAACCACTTACGCTGCTTAATCAGACATGGCAAAGAGACACTGAATTCACTTCGTTTAATGAGCTTGAATTTAACCAGCAACGCCCGGAAAATACTGCCGAATTACAGGACTGGAATCAGTTTATACGCCAGCAACTGGCACTGCTACAAACCTGGGAACCGGCCTATGGTAGTTATGCATTGCATGTACGATTTCAGGAATATAGTCGAAAAAAATACAGTCAGGCATATGGCGAAGAGGGTGCATTGCAAATGTTTAATCAGAACTGGAATAAAAGCTATGCCTCATTTGAAGATATAACATTTACACCGCTTACACCGGGGGTGGAAGAAGCGGCAGAAGACTGGATCGACTTTACTGAAACCAGCCTGGGTTTTAAGTATGCACAGGTAGGTGAAAAAGATACGCAGTTGTATCAGCAATTTCTGGCGCGCCGCTATAAGCAGATAAACCGGCTTAATCAGACCTATGGTCTTGCGGGTGAAAAAGCCTGGGTGTCTTTTGAAGCGATCAGTTTACCCGCTGAAGAAAAAATGCCCAGTGCGCCAGCCGAATTACAGGACTGGATACAGTTTGTTTCACTGATGTTACCAATTCGTAGTAATGCACATCGTTTTACCGTGATGGTGCCAACAGATCCAGAAGAACTTCCACAGAGTAAAACCCGGCGCATGCAACAGGTTGCGGAAATTGTCAGGCGCGAAAAACCAGCGCACACGGATTTTGATGTCAAACTTTACTGGGCATTATTTCAGGTAGGCAGTGCGCGACTTGGGCTGGATACCAGCCTGGGCGAAGGCGCGCGTTATGTTGCCATTGTGCTGGCAGAAAATTATCTGGGGCAGGGCATGCTGGATAGTTCGCATCCCTGGAATATTACGGACCGTCATATCATTGGCCGCGATCAACTACAGCGTTCATAGCATGGAGAATAAAAATGAGTGATTTCCAACCAAAATATCCTGATGCTAAAAATCTTGATCCCTATAAACGAGTAAAGTATTCGCAGGGACTGGTGCTGGGTGTAGATGAGTTTAATCAGGAAGAACTTTATTTGCTCGAAAAAAATCGGTTGCATAACCGGGCATTACATGGCTACGGCACTTTATGCGGAATTAAGGTAAGCGCAAAAGAAGATGAAGAAATAAGCGGGCGCTGGAAATTAATCGTCGCACCAGGTTATGCGCTAGACCCACAGGGAAGAGAAATTCGTGTGCCCGAAGCGCAATGTGCAGATTTAATAGACTGGCTAAATAAAGATCAAAATCGTCAGGCGATTTTTGAAGAATTAGGTTTTGATGAGACGTCTCCGGGCATAGTGATATCACCTCCAGCAAATTTAAGTTTATGCCTGGTGCTTTGCTATGATAGTTGTGACACCGATTTTGTACCTGTACCCAGTGGCCCATGTCTGACACTGGATAAAACATCAGTGGCCTCACGCACCGCCGATAATTTTATACTCAGACTGGAACTTGATACTAATTCTAATTGCACCGATCAGATTGAAGAAGAAAAACTTAAACAACTGATAGAACTGCTTAAAAGTATAGAAATATCCGATGCGCCGGGAGGTTTATCGCTGGAAGACATACCTCCACTAGTGCGCAGTATATTAAGTGATGAGTCGCCGCCGGTTTTTTCACCCCCTATAGGTGATATGCATATGCGATCTTCCGAAGCTGAGTTTTTTATTAATACTGCAATGCGCATCTGGGTAACCGAAGTACGTTCACAATTAATACCCTCAGAAAGAAACTGTAGCGCAGGGCCAGTAGATGAAGAATGTATTTTTCTGGCAAAACTTAATTTTGCCATAGAAGAAACTGAAATCGGCTTACGTATTGTTGACGATGTCACACTGGATGAAGAGAATCGGCCTTTCCTGTTACAGACACGCTTATTACAGGAACAGATTTTGCACTGTTGTGCCGGAGCATCTCAGGGATTTACTGGCAGCCCGCCATTGGGAGGCATAGATGAAACTAATCTGATGCATCTAACCGCTGATGAAACGGTTGAGGGACAGAAAACATTTACAGATCCTCTGGCATTTGATAGTGATGGCCGATTTATAAAACGCATTATGTTACCACCCACTACAGGTATGCCCGTGAACCTGGCCAGTGCAAGTAATGATTTTTTTCGTGCAGGTGTGCCAGCACTTAAATTTAGTGAAAATGGTGAGGCGGCATTTAATATTACCGTGCCGGATGACATAGAATACAGCTCCCCACCCAGGGTGCGGCTGGTATGGGGTATCAAAGGAGCACCAATAACGCTCAATTTTAACTGGCTGATAAGAAATCGCTTTGCGGAACCGGAAACAATGTTTGGTGGCTTTAGTTCGAATGCCGTAACCGGTACCGAGACAGATGCGCAACCCGGAAGAGTTTATGTAACAGAGTTTGTTAACCTGACGGATAGAGCAAACGTTAATGATGTATTTGGTGCTATAAGAGTTAAGCTTGATACGGTTAATCCGAATACAGCTGAAATTTATTTATTGCATATCGAAATAAATTATATCGCTAATCGTTTGGGGAGGCCTGTGTCATGAGTGTTAAAAATCTACTTGATCCCATACTCGAACAGGGCGTTCGAAATACCAATTTCTTTGAAGGTCGCCTGCTAGCGGGTGAAGACTTACGTAACCAGCTCAATGCCAGCCGCCAGCATGATCGTTATTTGGGGCAGGCCATAGGCCAGGGAATTATTAGCGGCCTGGAAGTAGAGCTGGACGATGGGCATGATGGCTCAGATGGCAAACCACCGGTGGTTACCATTAAAAAAGGTTTAGCTATTAATGGTGAAGGTGAAGTTATTGGTTTGCCGGATGATGATATTAAATTAGCCCTGTCGAGATCATTTAAAAAACCTGATATTGAACTGGCAGACTTTTTCGCCTGTGCAGGCCCCCCAAATCAACAACATATACCTAATGGTGTAGGTGTTTATATACTGGTGATGTCACCGGTAGCAGGTTACAAAGAGCGTGCACTTAAAAGTGGCCTGGGTGATGAGGGAATAGCTAAAGGATGTGGTAGTAAATATGTACAGGAAGGGGTGGAGTTTCGGCTAGTTGAAATGACAACAAATATGTTGGCTAGTATGAAAGGTGTTTCAGAAAACACAAATACGATACTTAAAAATGATTTGCTAAATCAGAACAATCCAGTGAGTAAAAATCAGAGAGATTTTCCAAAATTATCAAAATTACGGAATATGCTTGCTCATCTTTGTTTTGGTACTGAGCAGATAAATAATTTTTCCATAGGACCATTTGAGAAAGTAGATGGTAGTTCATCACTCATTAGATAT
>QIDK01000171.1 GCA_003228405.1 Gammaproteobacteria bacterium
GCTAAAGCTACCTCCTACAAATTATATTTTTTATTTGCGTGTCTTTGCGTTTATTTGCGGTAAAAATGCTTTTTGCTTTTTGCTTTTTGCTTTTAGAGATATTTGTGGGGATAGCTCAGCGACAGAGCGCCCCATATCAATTAAAAATGGGCACCGGTCTGTCCCCGAACACTATTAAGCCGGTAGCAACCGCTTCACCGGGCCAAAGCTTTTACGATGCTCTGGGCACGGCCCGTGCTCTTCCAGCAACGCCATATGCACTTTTGTGGGGTAGCCCTTATGCCGGTCAAATTCATACTGGGGATACTCATTATGCAATTCCAGCATCTGCTGATCACGCTCAACCTTAGCCAGAATAGACGCTGCCGCAATCGCCGCAACCCTGGCATCCCCCTTCACAATCGCCTCTGCTTCACACGCTAAATCAGGCAGCTTATTACCATCGATTAAGGCAAAGTCAGCCGCAATCGATAAGCTCTCTACCGCCTTCTTCATTGCCAGCAAACTCGCCTGCAGAATATTAATTTTATCTATTTCCTCCGGCCCAACCGATGCAACAGACCAGCTTTTTGCCCGCTGTTTAATTTCAATTGCCAGCTGTTCTCGCTTTTTTGCACTGAGTTTTTTTGAGTCATTTAAACCTTCAATGGGCTGCTCCGCATCCAGAATCACCGCGGCTGCCACCACAGATCCCACTAATGGCCCCCTGCCTGCTTCATCTACGCCGGCTATTAAGCTGTACTGTTTCAGGTCAATATCAATGTCGTCAATCATGGTTGTCTCTGGTGTTTTCCGGTACAATTCGCATTTTATTAAATATAGATTCAACGCTGTCACGTAAAATACTGTAAACAGCTTATTTTATCTGTTATTTAAGATGAGTTCTGATTTGCATTCTATATTGACAAAACGCACAAACGTACAACTTCGTCATACCTGCGCAGGCAGGTATCCAGTGTCTTACAATATTTCAGAGTCACTAGATCCCTGCCGACCCAGGAATGACAGGTAAACAGAACAATGATAATCCGGATTTAAAGAATCTAATAATACAGAGTTGTTATACCTATGAGCAAGATCAAAACCGCAGTAATTGGTGTCGGCTACCTTGGAAAGTTCCATGCCGACAAATATGCTGATTTACCCAATAGTGAACTTATCGCTGTGGTAGATGCGGATGCAGGCACCGCAAAAGCCATTGGCGACAAATTAGGCGTGCAGGGCCTCACAGACTATAGCTCTCTATTGGGCAAGGTTGACGCGGTAAGCATTGCAGCCCCGACGACCCTGCACCATAAAATTGCGAAAGACTTTCTGCAAAATGGCGCCCATGTACTCATTGAAAAACCCATTACCGTCACTATCGAAGAAGCAGATGAACTGCTGGCCATTGCCAAAGCCAGTCATAAACTGATTCAGGTTGGCTTTTTAGAACGCTTTAACGCGGCTATTCTGGATTTAGATATCAATGCCATAAAACCTGTGTTTGTTGAATCCCATCGCCTCGCCCCGTTTAACCCGCGTGCCACTGATGTTAATGTAATTCTGGATTTAATGATTCACGATATCGATATTATTCTGAATATTATCCGCTCAGATGTAAAATCGATTGCCGCATCCGGCACCCCGGTACTCACACAATCCACCGATATCGCCAATGTCCGCATAGAGTTTGAAAATGGTGCTGTCGCCAATGTGACCGCCAGCCGTGCCAGCATGAAAACCGAACGTAAAATGCGTTTGTTCCAGCCGGACTCCTGCGTCACCATTGATTTTCACAACCGTGCCATGAATGTATACAGCAAGGGTGAAAAGGAAATGTTCCCGGGCATTCCTGAAATCATTGCTGAAGAAAGTGTTTATGAAAATAATGATGCACTTAAAGCTGAAATCATTGCCTTTCTCGACAGCATAGAAAACAACAAACCGGTCATGGTGAGTGGCGAGGATGGTCGCCGTGCACTGGCGACCGCCATCGAAATATCAGAACTTTTAAGTGAATAAGGCCCATATATGAATATCCCAATGGTGGATCTAAAAGAGCAGTATGCTCAGCTCAAAGATGAAATTAGTGAAAACATGCTAGCGGCCCTTGAAGCGGCCCAGTTTATTCTTGGCCCGAATGTGCAGGCATTTGAAAAAGAAGCGGCAGACTATTTAGGCGTTAAACATTGCATCGGGGTTGCCTCCGGCACCGATGCATTACATCTTGCTTTAGTCGCCGCGGGCATTGGCCAGGGCGATGAAGTGATCACCACCCCATTTACCTTTATTGCCACAGCTGAAGCTATCGCCTATGTGGGCGCTACCCCGGTATTTGTTGATATTGATAAGGACACTTTTAATATTGATCTGGCTCAGGTAGAAGCTGCCATTACCGATAAAACCCGTGCGGTGATCCCCGTGCATATTTTCGGCCAGCCGGTTGATATGAATGCATTGAAAACATTGTGCGATGCTAAAAATTTAAAAATAGTCGAAGACTGTGCCCAGTCTTTTGGTGCGCATATCAATGGTAAGCAAACCGGCAGTTTTGCTGATGCAGGCGCCTTTAGTTTTTTCCCCAGTAAAAATCTGGGGGGCTATGGTGATGGCGGTTTAATTTCAACCAACTCGGATAAAATGGCTGAAGACATTCGAGTATTACGTAACCACGGCTCTACCAAACAGTACCATCACACGGTTATTGGTTATAACAGTCGTCTGGATGAACTGCAGGCGGTTATTCTACGCACAAAACTTAAACATATTGATAACTACAATAACAATCGCCGCCGGGTTGATGAAACATACAAAGCAATGCTGGCAGATACAGATATCCAGATGCCACTTGATAATGGTACAGGCCATCACGTATATCACCAGTACACCTGCCTGCATCCTCAGCGCGATAAAATTATGCAGGCCTTACGCGATAAAAATATTGCCTGCGCTATTTACTACCCCATTCCTTTACACAAACAGGATGTCTTTGCAGCGGACTGTAAAGATACCGTGTTACCTGTGACAGACTCTGTAGTGCAAAACTGTTTTTCATTACCGGTTTACCCGGAACTGAGTGAAGATAAAATTAAAATTATTACAGATACGATTAAAACCGCACTTTAACCCGAATATTTCATGCCCTGGCACTGAGCATGAATGGTACTTAACTTATGCCAGACTTAAGCTGGTCTTTCGTAGGTTGGCACTGAGGCACGAAGCCCAACGGTTCTGACAGATCTCAGCGTTATTGTTGGGGTTCGCACACTCACCGCCAACCTACAGCACTGGGCATATTTATAAATAAATGGTAATAAAAGTCAAAAGAAAAAGAAAACGCAAATAAACGCGAATATACGCTATTTTTGTAGGAGGTAGCTTTAGCTGGCGATATAGAAGGCGATGCGGAGCGAGCCGATGTATTATGCGGCTCGCTCCGCATTGCGCAAATATTTCGTCAGCTAAAGCGACCTCCTACATATTATATTTTTTTATTTGCGGCCATTCGCGGTTATTTGCGTGCATTTGCGTTTTCTTTTTCTTTTGATTTTAAAGCAACGTCAACACTGCCTTCACAGGAATGACGATGCAAGCACTAGATTGGAAAACAAAACGTGAAACGAATAATGATCAGCGCCGGCGAAGCCTCCGGTGATATGCATGCCGCAAATGTCGTTAAAGCACTTTGCAAACATGACAGCACCATTGAAATATATGGCATGGGCGGCGAGCAACTACGTGACGCGGGTGCCGAAATTTTAGTAGACTGCTCCGATATTGCAGTGGTAGGCATAGTCGAAGTATTGTTTAATTACAGAAAAATAATAAAAGCATTAAATAGTTTACGTGAATCACTGCGCAATAACCCACCCGATTTGTTAGTGCTTGTAGACTATCAGGAGTTTAATTTTAAACTGGCAGAAACCGCAAAACAACTGGGCATAAAAGTATTATTCTATATTAGTCCGCAGGTCTGGGCATGGCGCCAGCACCGGGTATATAAAATTGGCAGGCTCATTGATATGATGGCGGTGATTCTGCCCTTTGAAGAAAAGTTTTATCAGTCAGCAAATGTACCGGTACGTTTTGTCGGCAACCCGCTGGTAGATGAAGCAAAACCCGATAAAGACAAACAGCTTTGTTTTTCTGAATATGGCCTGAACGCAGAAAAAACCGTTGTTGGCATATTTCCCGGTAGCCGCCGTGGCGAAATAAAACGCATACTCCCTGTTCAATTAGCCGCAGCTGAAAAATTAATTAAAGATAAACCCGATCTGCAGTTTATTCTCCCCGTAGCCAGCACACTGAACAAAGACCAGTTCACCAGCTGCCTGGAAAAATACAAACACCTTAATATAAAACTGGTAAAAGACCTGACCTATAATGTAATGCAGTGCTGTGATGTAATTATCACCGCCTCCGGCACCGCCACACTGGAAATCGCCCTGATGGGTATTCCCAATTGCATTACCTACAAAATTGCACACCTCAGCTATTTTATTCTAAAACCCATCGTAAAAATCGATCGAATCGGCCTGGTGAATATTGTTGCTGAAAAAGATATTGTAAAAGAGTTTTTACAATACCAGGCAAAACCACAGGCTATTGCAGATGAAATCAATCAAATTCTGGATGATAATGAATACCGTGAAAATATGATTAAAGCATTAAACACGGTGCGCGAAAAGCTGGGTAAAACCGGGGGTGCAAATAATATGGCTGAATTGATTATGGAGATGCTGGTTTAGTTTGTTTCAATAACTTCTGAATTTGTGTTAATCCCTATAGGTACATTTGAACAAAAACCGGATATAAACGCAGAGGTACGCAGAGAAAATCACCCTTTTATGTGTTTGCGCATAGCACAAAGCATAATAACCTCTGCGCAACTCTGCGTCCCCTGCGGTGAACAGATTTAGAGACCCAGATCTTTTAAAATGCCATTTTCAATATTATATATCCATCCATGAACTGTGATATCTCGACCCTGCTTCCAGGCATCCTGCAAAATGCTTGTGTTACAGATATTTGTTACCTGTTCTTTTACATTTAACTCACACAGCAGGTTCAGCTGTTCATCATGCTCCAAACCTTTAAAAAGCGTTGCATTAAAACGCATAACGTCTTTGATATGTCGTAACCAGTTATCAATAAGGCCATGTCGATGATCCTCCATCGCAGCTTTTATTCCACCGCAGCCATAATGGCCACAAACAATAATATGTTTAACGTTTAGAATCTCAACCGCATACTGTATAACAGAAAGACAATTTAAATCAGTATGAACAACAACATTGGCTATATTTCGATGCACAAACACTTCGCCGGGAGGCAGGTCAACTATCTGATTTGCAGGGACCCTGCTATCTGAACAGCCAATCCACAAATACTCGGGGGCCTGCTGTTTGGATAATTGTAGAAAATACTCTGGATCTCTTTCCTTAATAGAGTTTGCCCAGGAAAAATTATTATCAAAAAGATGCTTTAACGTTTTCAATTTTTAAACCTTTCTACATATTTAATCGGGGAAGCTCTGATTAATCGTGGTTAATGAGAGGTTCCCAGGACAGGTAATTATTAATTTACAAGTTCACAAGTTCAGAAAATTTCTGGAAATATATTTTATATGCTCAGAAAATAAAATCACTAGATATAGTAAGTCTGATATCTGGATTTCATATATCAGTCATCTTCTCTGTTTAGCTGCATGCCGTACATATTTTTCAAATAGGATTCTGCTCGCGCACCAAGGTACACATATATGCCCAGGCCGACGAGTAAGCCGATAGCTGAAAACATCATCCACACCGCAGCCTGAATATTTTCCCCATCACCCAGTGCTGATTTAAACATTAACAGAAGTGCTTCAATGGAAACTGCAATTAATATCGCAGCGATAAACCGGGTAATAGTTCGCCGTGTTGAACTGTGCCTGAAAATATCTTTATGCATTAGCACTTCTTCTTCGAATATGGTTTTACCTAAATCAAAAATGGCCAGCGCCAGAGTTAGAAAAATAATCACACTGAAAGGTTTAAGATATACATCATCCCCGGCATTAAAATTTGTAAACATTCCTATGATTTCACTGTAAGCAGAAAACAGCAATATACCTACAATAGAAAACAGGCCTATAGCTATCAGACTATAAATAATTTTGAACAAAGGATTAAAACGGCCACGTAAGGTATCACCCATAAGAAACTCGATGATTTCACGTAAGTCGATATCAACGACCATATATACTTTTTCAGTTTCACCACATTGTGCAACTGCAGATATACACAGATTTCTACTAATATTAGAAAAATACGGCTTGCTTACGGTAACATCATGCTCGTGCTTTATTGCTTTTTTAAAATATGGTCGCTGACTTCGGTCAGTACCAATCTGCAGACTAGTTGAAACAGCTTTGCCATCTTTATTTATAATTGGGCTAATTTGTTTACCACTGTTATCAAGCAAATAGATATGATCAATAAACGGATAGTGTTCTGCAATAGATACAATGGCTTCAGCTAAGGCGCCATCTTTTGTGCACAGGCGCTGGTCACCTACACCGGTAACAATGGATGCCAGCAAGCCATGTATTGCATCTCTATATTCGTGATAACGCTCAATAACACTGATATAGCTCATTTCAGACATGATTACTCACCCGGGAACCTCTGCTCTAGTCATAATCCTGGAAAAATCTGTTGGCTGCAAAACTTCCCAGTTACTGCATTTCTGCCACTGCCGTACATCCTGTACCTCACCCTGTATTACTGTTATCTTCGGCATGTACCTGATTTCATCAGGCAGACTTAATCAGAGCTTTTCTGGTAGAAATTAACGAATAATACCACGCTCAGATTGCACGATAAAATCAGCCATTAATTTTACTTCAGGAAATGCTTTTATTAAATCAGCCGCCTCTTCCATAACCTGTTCACGTGGTTTCCTGGAACGCACCATAAGTTTATAGGCATTTACTATGGCACGAATAACCTCATCGCTATAACCACTGCGTTTTAAACCCACTTTATTGATGCCGCTTGCCTTGCCATAACTACTGGCAACTATCACATAGGGCGGAACGTCCTGATTGATAATAGCCCCCATACTGGTAAAACAATGGGCACCTATTTTTGTAAATTGATGAACCAGGGTAAAACCACCTAAAATGGCTTTATCACCTACTTCTACATGACCCGCACAGGATGCTGAATTTGCAAAAATAATATGATTACCTATCTGGCAGTCATGAGCGATATGCACATAAGCCATAAGTAAATTATGGCTGCCAATTCTAGTAACATTACCCCCGTCTTCTGTACCACGGGATATGGTTACATTTTCACGAATGGTATTTTTATCTCCAATTTCCAGGTATGAAGTTTCCCCGGAAAATTTTAAATCCTGTGGATCTTCACCAATTGATGCAAACTGAAATATTTTATTTTCTTTACCAATTTTTGTTGGGCCGCTAATAACAACATGAGGGCCTATCCATGAGCCTGAATCAATTTCGACATTGGCACCGATAATACTATATGGGCCAATACTTACATCATCGGCTATATTGGCTGTTGCATCGATTATGGCGGTTTGATGAATCACCTGATTTACTTTTGCCTTTGTGTCGCGGCACACATAATAATCGCGCTTGCGGCCAGCTGTTCATCTACCAGGGCTTTACAGTCAAACTTCCAGATTCCTCTGGATTTTTTAAGCAGTTCTACCTGTAAAGTTAATACATCACCCGGTACTACCTGACGTTTAAATCTTGCCTTATCAATACCTACAAAAAGGTATAAGGTATCATCACTTGGCGTTTCAGCCATAGTTTTAAACCCGAGCAAACCTGTTGCCTGGGCCAGTGCCTCCATAATAAGAACACCGGGCATTACCGGGTAATCCGGAAAATGTCCCTGAAAAAAAGGCTCATTAATGGTGACATTTTTTACTGCGGTTAAACTCTTGCCAACTTCAAAATCCAGCACTTTATCTACCAGCAAAAACGGATAGCGATGTGCCAGAAATTTTTTAATTTCACCAATATTCATTGTGTTCAAAACAACACCTTAGCCTTTATCTTCTATTTGTTTTTCTAATTGACGAATTCGTTTTGCCATATCATCCAGCTGCCGGAATCGCACACTATTTTTTCGCCATGATTTAGTATCATCGATTGGCGTTGTTGATGAGTAGGAACCTGATTTTTTAAGTGACTTGCTCACTATGGTCATGGCGGTAATAATAACATTATCAGTTATTTCTATGTTATCACGTATACCTGCCATGCCACCAATCATACAGTTTTTACCAATTTTAGCACTACCAGCAACCCCAACACCTCTGGACATTACAGTATGTGCCCCGACCTGAACGTTGTGCGCTATCTGCACATGGTTATCGAGTTTCACCCCTTCCCCAATTACAGTATCGTTTAGTGCGCCCCGATCAACTACCGAGCAGGCACCTATTTCAACTCTGCTGCCAATTATGACCCCGCCAACCTGAGGGATTTTTAACCATTCATTCTGATCAAATTCAAAACCAAAACCATCTGAACCAACAACTGCCGAGGAATGGAGTATACAATATTCACCAATGCTACATCCATAATAGACGGTGACATTGGGATATAAATGGCTAGATTTGCCTATTCGGCTATTCCGCCCTATAACGCAGCCCGAATCTATTCGCACATCATCAGCGATTTCAGCATTTGCTTCAATTACTGCATTGGCACCAATGCAGGCAGTTTTTGCTATTTTAGCAGATGGATCAATACAGGCAGACGGGTGTATACCAGCCTGGGGGCAGTACTCAGGATATAGCATACTGACTATCCGGGCATATGCTGCCCGCGGGTTACTCACTACCAGTGCTGGCACAACGGCATTTGCCAGTTCTTCCTGGATGACAATAACAGCACTGGCCGAGGTTGATTTTAAACTGCTTTTATATTTTCCACTCGATACAAAACTAATATCACCCACACCAGCATTCTCAATAGACGCTACCGAATTGATAACAACATTTCCATCACCTACCAGCTTTGCGCCAATATGCTCTGCAAGTTGTTTCAATTCATAACCCATGATTATTAACCTTGAGAGTTATTTAGCTGCTTTATTCACACGTGATGAAATATCTTTAGTTATATCAATGTTATCTGCAACATACATAACACCTTCATTGACTATCAGCTGATACTTTTTTTCTTCAGCATATTTTTTTGTTACATTAAAAACAATTTCTCTAAATTCTGCCATTTCTTTATTACGAACAGCTTTAAGTTCATTCTCCAGAGCCATACCTTTTTCTCTGTATTCCATGACCATTTTTTTCAGTTTTGTTTTTGAGGTAACCAGTTTACTCTCAGTCATCAGAAGCTCATTAGTTTTGATTTCTTTTTCTAATGCCTTGATATCAGCAACTATTTTTTCCAGATCATTTTTTGGAGCATTAAATCTACTCTCAATCATTTTTTCAATGCCTTTTACTTTGGCATATTCATTAAATAATATATTGAGGTTTACATAGCCAATTTTCTGCGCCTGGCCAGCTACTGGAATAATTAACATGCTCAATAAGAACAGGGTTGATACTAATTTTTTCATCTATATATCTCCTAAAAGAATGAACCAATACTAAATTGAAATGCCTGAGTCTGATCACCCGGTTTGTCATCTAGTGTTTTTGCATAACTAAATCTGAGCGGCCCAATGGGCGCTAACCAGACAAATGATATGCCGACGGAACTACGCAGTTCTTCTGCATTAAAACCACCATTATAGTTATTTTCAGGGATATCAGCCTGTAAAAAAACATTACCTATATCATAAAATGCACTTAAACGCACAGAACTTGGCGCTTTTTCCATAAATGGTATAGGAAATATCAGCTCTGCACTGACTACTGTTCGAATATCACCACCAATCGGGTCCTGACGTACTACATTCCCGTCACTATCCTTTACATCTGCCTTTGGCCCCAGAGAGTTTGAATCATAACCGCGCACTGTCCTCAGACCACCTGCAAAGAATCGCTCATAGAATGGATATGTGAGAGTGTCACTATAACCACTACCATATGCCAGATCGGTACGCAGCAGGGTTGTGACATTCTGACTTACCGGAAAATAAAATTTATTTCGATATGTCACTTTGTAATATTGTAAATCGCTGCCGGGAGTTGTTAAGTCCAGTATTACAGACTGCTGGCTGCCCCGGCTAGCAAATACTGTTCGATTACGAGTATCATGGGTAAAACTAGCCAGCATGGTTATAGAATCAACACCTGCCAGTAAATAATCGCCTTCCTGATTTACAAGATCACTTCCATTTTCCTGCAGGAATTTAAGTACGTCATCTGAAACTGTGTTGGTGCCACGAATAATTTCAGTGCGCTCGACCCCTGCCCCCAGGCGTACGCGATTATACTCTGTCAGCGGAATTCCATAGGACAAATTGGCTCCATAATTATTTTGAAGATAATTAATGATATCCTGCTGCGCAGTATCACGCTTACGATATGATACAGATAAAGTACGGCTGATACCATCAACTGTGTAATAAGGATCAGTATATGCCACACTGTATACTCGGTTAGCCTTGTCATTATTGAAATTCAATGCCAGTTTTTCACCTGTGCCATTTAAATTATCCAGGGTTAAACCAAGATTAAATACAAGCCCCTGAGTCTGGGAAAAACCAGCACCGACATTAAAACTACCTGACATGCGCTCAGATACTTTTATATTTATATCAACCATGTCGTCAGTGCCTGGCACTGGGTCTTTATCTACAATAACTTCTTCAATATAAGGCAATCGCTGTAAGCGTATTTTAGACCGCTGGAGCTTGCTATTAGAAAGTTCCCCACCTTCCATTAAACGCATTTCACGACGCAGCACATCATCATTGGTTTTAAAGTTACCTGTGAAATTAATGCGCCGCACATAGACTTTCTTGCCCGGTTCAATAAAGTAAGTTATATCAACTTCCAGAGTTTCATCATTAATCATGGGAGCCACTTTTACTTTAGCAAAAGCATAGCCTTCGTTACCCAGTTTTCGCTGAACCAGATCCTTACCTTCTATCATTGTATTGCGGGAAAATACATCACCACTTTCAATAAAAATCAGTTTACGTAAAACATTTTCTTCAAGCGTTAAATCGCCTGCAAAATTTATATTATTAGCTTTATACTTTTTGCCCTCAGTTACATTCATGGTGATGTAAATGTCTTTTTTATCCGGGGTAATAGTTACCTGGGTTGACTCAACAGCAAACCGTATATAGCCTCTGTCCTGATAATATGATTTCAGTGCTTCTTCATCTGCAGCAAGCTTTGGTTTTGCGTATTCGTCCATACTTGTGAACCAGTCCCAGGTTCCAGGAACGCCCAGCTGTAATTCAGAAAGCAAAGTATCGTCATCAAATATATTATTGCCAACAATATTAACCTGTTTGATTTTAGAAATTACACCTTCTGATATTTCTATATCAATATCAACTCGATTGCGCTCTAACTCTTTTACCGATGTTGTTATGCGTACGGCGTATTTGCCACGACTAAAATAAGCCTGTTGCTTTAAGCCCTGTTCAATCTTGTCCAGCGCTGATGGTTTAAAAGCCCGGCCTTTTACAATACCAATATCCGTCAGTATTTCCTGCAGCTGTTCATCTTCAATATCACTGTTACCTGACCAGTTAATACTTGAAATAGCCGGTCTTTCGAGCACCTCTACAACCAGTGTTCTGCCATCTTTAAATAACTTTACATCTTTGAAAAAACCGGTTTTATATAACACCTGAATAACATACGTAGACTGTGACTTTTCAAAAGGGTCGCCCACTTTTACAGGCAAATAATTTAATAAGGTGCCATCAGGAATGCGTTCCAGCCCCTGCAAACGTATGTCTTCAACGACGAAACTTTCGCCTGCATATAGATCATGTTGAAATACAAAGATAAAAGTTAAAAGTAATAGCCTGCGCACAATTTCGCCAAAATATATTTAAATAAAATTAATTAATCAAACGCTGGATGTCATTAAAAACAGCCAGACTCATCAATAAAAACAATAAGGTCAACCCAAGGCGCTGCCCAATCTCTTCAAACCTTTGTGATACCGGCGAACCCTTCACCAGCTCTATCAGGTAATACAATAAATGGCCACCATCCAGCATGGGCACAGGTAATAAATTTAAAACCCCAAGACTAACCGAGATCATTGCAAGAAATTTTATATAGGTAAAAATACCAATACTGGCAGTAATACCTGCATACTGGGCAATGGTAATGGGACCTGATATATTTTCTAACGCGGCCTGTCCGGTTATCATTTTTCCAAGAACTTTTAATGTTAGCGTAGAAAAAACCCAGGTTTCTTCAACTGCACGAAAAAATGCCGCTGTTACACTATATTCAACTCGGATTTTAGTTTTATTAAGAAATTCTTCAGGTATTTCAGGATAAGCTCCCATAAAACCAACTAATTTATCACCGTGTTTTTTTGGTTCAGGCGTAATACTAACAGCAACTTGCTGGCCATCTCTGTTAATTAAAAACTGTAGCGAGGTACCCGCATTTGCCTGCACAATTTTAACCAGTTGATCCCAGTTTTCTATTACCTGATTATCAATTGAGACAATGAAATCTTTTGCCTGTATGCCTGCAGCGGCAGCAGCCCCACCTGCGGTGACCCCGCCAATTTGTGCGTCTATTTCTGGCTTCCACAGATTAAAGCCAAGCAGCTGTGTCACATCAGACTTCTCATTTAAAATTTCTAAATCACCAATTGAAAGTTGCCGCTCGGTGATATAAAGATTCGCTGTTTGAACTTTAACTGGCAGTACACCACCATCCAGACCATGATCAATTAATGCAATTCTAAAATCTTGCCAGGTTTTAACATCTGTTCCTGCAACAGATAAAATTTTATCTTCATCTTCAAAACCTGCCATCGCTGCTGGGGATTCAATAACAGGCATAGCAATGAGCGGTTTAATACCATCTTCACCATTTACAAAAAATATAAAATAAAAGAAAACCGCAAGGATAAAGTTAAAGATTGGGCCTGCTGCAACAATGGCAAAACGAGTTGCCACAGTCTGATTATTAAAAGCCCTGTGTTTTAATGATGCATCTACTTCGCCCTCCCTTTCATCAAGCATTTTGACATAACCACCTAGTGGAATAGCCGCAATTACAAACTCAATAAGGTCTTCACCCTTTTGCTTTTTCCAGACAAGCAATGGCTTGCCAAAACCAATCGAAAAGCGCAACACTTTTACTTTAAGTAAGCGTGCAACCCAGTAGTGACCAAACTCGTGAAATGCAACCAGAATACCAATTGCTATAATGAAAAAGAGTATATTGTGTAAAAAACCGCCTGAACTCATCGCTTAAACTCCAGTTGTTTTACCCATTCTGCTGAAACCTGGCGTGCGTCTGAATCAGCCTGTAATATAGTCTGCAAATTATCAGCCTCAACTTTTGTAGTATGTTCCAGTGTTTTTTCAATAACTTTTGAGATATTTGTAAAACTCAGCTGTTTATTTAAAAATGAATCTACCGCTATCTCATTTGCCGCATTTAATATTGCGCTTGATGTACCTCCCTCTTCTAATGATTCATAGGCCATTTGTAGACAGGGAAAACGTTTTAGATCCGGTTTTTCAAACTCCAGCTTTGCGACCTCAAAAAGATCTAAAGGTTCAACCCCGGAAAGTATTCTTTGTGGCCAGGCCATGGCATGTGCGATGGGAGTGCGCATATCCGGGTTTCCCATCTGCGCCAGCACTGAACCATCGTTGTAGCTCACCATTGAATGGATAACGCTCTGTGGGTGAATAACGACCTGAATCATCGATGGCCGGGTATTAAATAACCAGCAGGCTTCAATCACTTCCAGGCCCTTATTCATCATCGTGGCAGAATCAACTGAAATTTTCTTTCCCATTACCCAGTTTGGATGAGCCACTGCTTCCTGTGGAGTAATATCATGAAGACTATCAATACTATGGTTTCTAAATGGGCCACCACTTGCAGTTAATAATATTCTGTTAACACCCGCCTGTTGCAGGCCCGTTTCAAAATGATCGGGCATACACTGGAATATGGCATTATGCTCAGAATCAATGGGCAACAATTCTGCATTATGCTTTTTCACTTCTTTTATAAATATATCACCGGACATAACCAGTGCTTCTTTATTTGCCAGTAATATGCGCTTACCGGCACGTACAGCTGCCAGTGTGGGTAGTAAACCAGCAGCACCCACTATGGCGGCCATAACCTGGTCGACACTTTCAAGACTGGCCACTTTTTGCAGAGATTCTACGCCTGATAAAACGTCTGTATTAATATTCTCAGCCGTTAATTTATCTTTTAATCGTTGAGCTGAATCTGCATTTACCAGTACCGCAAACTGTGGCTTAAACTCAATGCATTGTTGATACAGTTTTTCATCAGACTTATTGGCGGTGAGTGCAATAACATGGTATTTATCCGCATGGCGACGAATCACATCCAGTGTATTTACACCGATAGTTCCGCTAGAACCGAGAATACATATACCCTGCTTAGACATCAAAAATCACCGCATTTAATAGCAGCGCCAGAAACGGCGCAGATGATAAAACACTATCGATTCGATCGAGGATACCACCATGCCCAGGCAGGATATGCCCTGTATCTTTCAGGTTTTTTTCACGTTTAAGCAGACTTATAAACAAGTCACCCGCGACTGACATAAAGGTAGCCAAAGAGCCAATAATTAATAACAATAAAAGCTCTAATGGCTGTAAGTCAAAAAACAGTCCCGCTACAAAGCTATAAGCAGACGTTGCAAACACCGCACCATATATGCCTTCTTTTGTTTTGCCGGGACTTAAGCGAGGCACCAGTTTAGTTTTGCCAAATCGCTTGCCTGAAAAATAGGCGCCAATGTCTGCGATCCAGACAATACTCAGACAATAAAATAACCACCACACACTCTGTTCACGTACCAGCATAAGCGCCAGCACTGGCGGAATTAATGCGACAAAACCAATAAAAACCTTGCCCATAGATAATGACTGGTTTACTGATAGCGGGCCTGTAGTAATCATATGGTAGATTGCAAAAAACCAGCCCAGCACCGTGATTAATAAGACAATATTTATCCACTGGGGGTTTATATCAATGACTTTCTGCGCAGCAAAAACACTTAGAACGACGAAAACAGCATAAACAGCACGGGCAAATTTACTTTTAATGCCACTTAGTTGCGCCCACTCCCAGGCTGAAACAAGAATAACCACAAGCAGTGAGTAAAATATTACAGGCACAGGCTGGGAGATAATGCCCCAGATAACCAGAGCAGCAAGAAGTATTGCTGTTAACACTCTCTGCTTTAACATTGAGATGTCTTAGTTTCATCAACCTGTTCACCGGTCTTGCCAAATCTTCTTTGGCGACCCGCATACCAGTTGAGTGCAACTAAAAATTCTTCTGATTTAAAATCTGGCCAAAGCACATCTGTAAAATACAGCTCGGTATAAGCTAATTGCCAGATCAAAAAATTGCTAATACGCATTTCACCACCCGTGCGTATAAATAAATCCGGCTCAGGTAATTGCTTTAAACAGACATATTCATCGATTAACTCGGCGCTGATATCCTCAGGCTGCAACTCTCCCTGTTGTACTTTGGCTGCTATCGTTTTACAGGCTTCTGCTATATCCCATCGACCGCCATAATTAACGGCAATATTAAGCTGTAAACCCGTATTATTTTGAGTCAGTTCTGTGGCATGTATTATTTTTTGCTGTAACTTATCCGAAAATGCAGAACACTTGCCGATAAAACGCACACGCACATTTTGTTTATGCAGAGATTTAACTTCAGATTGCAGGGTCGAAATAAATAGTTGCATTAAACTACTCACTTCCTGCTCAGGGCGTTTCCAGTTTTCAGAACTAAAGGCAAACAGCGTTAGCGCCTGTATCTTTTCCTGAATGCATGCTTCAACAATTTTGCGGGTTGATTTAACTCCCGCATGATGTCCCGCAGTTCTGGGCATCAGACGTTTCTTTGCCCAGCGACCATTACCATCCATTACCACAACAATATGTTTTGGCCGGTCGCTATCCCCAAGATCTGTCTTATTAATTGATGTAACTGTCATTACCCTGATATTTAATTATATTGAAAGTATGGTTCCGTATTTTTATGTCATTCTGAGTGACTAATTTGTCTGCAATGAAATGGCAGGCGAATGTTAAACTCACTAAATTTCCATCATTTCTTTTTCTTTTGCCTGCAGCAACTTATCAATTTCAGCCACATACTTATCAGTTAGTTTTTGAATATCATCTTCAGCACCATGGGATTCATCTTCTGATATTTCTTTTTCTTTTAGAAGCTCTTTAAAGTCACTGTTTGCATCACGGCGAATATTTCTTACGGCCACCTTGGCCGTCTCACCCTCTGATTTAACTACGCGCACTAAATCACGACGACGTTCTTCTGTTAAAACGGGCATGGGCACACGTATAACCGTGCCCTGTGATGAGGGGTTTAAACCTAAATCTGCCGTCATAATAGCTTTTTCAATTGCTGCTACCATGGGTTTTTCCCAGGGCGTTACAGCCAGGGTTCTTGAATCTTCCGCCACTACATTTGCGACCTGTTTAATCGGCGTCATGCTACCGTAATAATCAACCATAACATGATCAAGCAAACTGGGGTGCGCTCGGCCTGTACGAATTTTTGTAAGTTCAATTCTCAGAGATTCTACGCTTTTTGACATGCGAGATTCTGCATCCTGGGTTATCTCATCAATCATTTATCTCTCCAACGTAATTGCGTAATTTTTTTATGCAGGTACGACTGATGTACCAATAGTTTTATCCTTTATTGCACGCACCAGATCACCTGCTTCATTTAAATTAAATATGCGCAATGGTATGTTCTGCTCTTTACATAGCACAATGGCAGTTGCATCCATAACTGCCAGATTTTTATTCAGTACTTCATCATAAGACAAAGTGTCATAGCGTTTGGCATCGGGGTTTTTCATCGGGTCTGAGTCATATACGCCATCAACTTTAGTGACTTTCATTAACACATCCGCTTCAATTTCAATGGCACGCAAGCTGCCCGCACTGTCGGTTGTAAAGAATGGATTGCCTGTACCGGCACCGAAAATAACCACCCGGCCTTTTTCCAGATGCCGAATAGCACGACGCCTGACATAGTCTTCACACACCTGGTGGATACTTAAGGCAGACATAACCCGGCAGCTTGGACCGACTCGTTCAATAGCGTCCTGCAGGGCTAAACAGTTTATTACTGTAGCCAGCATACCCATATGGTCTCCGGTAACTCTATCCATGCCTGCGTCTGCCAGGCCTTTACCACGAAATATATTTCCCGCGCCAATAACAATACCGACTTCTACGCCCAAATCTATGATCTGTTTTATTTCTTCTGCAACACGGCCAATTATATCAGGGTCTATTCCAGACTCCTGTGAACCCATTAAAGCTTCACCACTTAGTTTTAATAAAACACGCTTATAAACTGGTTTTGATTCGCTCATTATTACTGTGTCCGCTTTTATGGTTTATATGCATCCAGTCGCGAGTCATATTATCAATACAGCCCGCAGCTTCCAATGTCTTTTTCTTTTAGCTTTATGCCATGCGTCCTGCACATAAAAAACCGGGAGAAAATCCCGGTTTTTCATTTATTCATCCATGCGTGTTCCAGCAACTAACTGGGTATGAATAGCTATTCAGGCTTTCCCCCTCAAGCTTTCATCAATGAGGAAGGTGCTGGATAGTTATATACTCAGGTTGCGTTGATTTGTGCCATGACTTCATCTGCAAAGTTTTCTACTTTTTTCTCGATGCCTTCACCCACTTCAAATCGGCTGAAACTCATGACTTTTGCATCTTTCGACTTCAGCAGCTGTTCTACTGTCTGATCAGGGTCTTTAACAAAAGCCTGTCCCATCAGTGTAATTTCAGCCAGATACTTGCGAATACGCCCACCAATCATCTTTTCGATAATATCATCAGGCTTACCGCTTTCTTTTGCCTGGGCAACCAGAATGGCTTTTTCTTTCGCCAGCATTTCTTCAGGTACGTCTGCTTCACTGACACAGGCCGGGTTGCTTGCCGCAATATGCATGGCAATATCTTTAATCAGGTCCTGGTCATCTTTATTCATTTCAACCAGCACACCCATGCGAACGCCGTGTGAGTATGAACCAAATGCGCCTTCTGTAGATTTGCATTCAAACCGGCGAAGCTGAATATTTTCACCAATTTTAGCAACCATTTCCTGACGAGTTTCCTCAATGGTTTTACCACTACCAAGCTTCATTGCAACTAAAGCTTCTACATCAGCAGGTGAGTTTGCTAACGCACATTGCGCAATGCCATTGGTGAACGCTTTAAAGTCATCACCACCGGAAACAAAGTCAGTTTCACAGTTAACTTCAACAATTGCTGCTTCTTTTTTATTATCACTTAGGGCGATTGCAACTAAACCTTCGGCAGCTATACGGCCTGCTTTTTTATCTGCCTTCGCAAGGCCGGATTTACGCATGTTTTCAATTGCGGTTTCCATATCGCCGTCAACTTCTGTTAACGCTTTTTTACATTCCATCATGCCTGAGCCGGTACGCTCACGTAATTCTTTAACCATTGCAGCAGTGATCTGCATAGTATTTACCTCATAAAAATTTATTCGTTGGTATAGCCTGCCCTGATAAACAGGGGTTTATATTCAGGGCAGGCACAGTGCCCGCCCTTACCACTATGTCGGCTATTTGTCTTCAGCGACTGCTTTGTCTTCGACTGTTGCTTTGTCTTCGGCCGCTACTGCTTCTTCTTTGTCTTCTTCTTTGTCGACAGTTGTCTCATTTTCCCTGGCAGTCACTTTAACTGCCGCTTTTTTCTTCGGCGCTGCTTTCTTTTTAGGGGCTACTTTTTTCTTCGGTGCTGCTTTCTTTTTAGGAGCAGCGGCTTTTGCCTCTACGTCTTCTTCAACTTCAGTCGTACCTATGTTTAATGAAGCGGCTTTACCTTCGATAATTGCATCTGCTACTGCTTCAATATAAAGCTTAACAGAGCGAATAGCATCGTCATTGCCCGGCACAATATAATCAACATCATCAGGTGAGTTATTTGTATCAACTACGCCAATTACTGGAATGCCCAGCACTTTTGATTCGTGAACTGCAATTTTTTCATTGCCGGTATCAATAACGAAAACGGCATCAGGCAGGCCGCCCATGTCCTTAATACCACCCAGTGTTTTATCCAGTTTTTCCATTTCACGGGTTTTGTTTAAAGCTTCTTTCTTAATCATCTTATCGAAAGAACCGTCAGTAGACATAGTTTCTAATTCTTTAAGACGACGGATGGACTGACGCACTGTATTAAAGTTAGTCAGCATACCGCCTAACCAGCGATGGTTAACGAAAGGCATACCACAACGTGCTGCTTCTTCAGCGATTGCGCCGCGAGCTGCACGCTTGGTGCCTACAAACAGGATTTTGCCATTGGCAGCAGCAATTTTGCTGATTGCATTCAACGCATCGTTGAACATGGGCAGGGTTTTTTCAAGATTAATGATATGTATCTTGTTGCGGTCACCAAAGATGTATTCAGCCATCTTGGGGTTCCAGAAACGGGTCTGATGTCCGAAATGAACACCAGCTTCAAGCATTTGACGCATGGTCACTTTAGCCATTATATATACTCCAGTTAGGGTTAGGCCTCCACATACCCCCTGTAACAACCTGTAACAGTCTGTCTACGAGCAAAGCTACGTAAAACCAGCACTGTCAAGGCACCCAGTTACACGGTGATGATATGTGTGCGTATTTAAAAAAATTTATAAAAAATTATCGTTTGCGCTTAGGCGCGGCGGCTTTATACCATATTCACCCGATTTACACAATAAAAAGCCTGTTTTTTAGTGTATAAAACCGTCTAAGTTCACGAAATATAAGGAAATCTTGAAAATCAGCTATAATTCAGGCTTAATCACATATCTGCCAATAATACAGCCCTGTAAACAAATATGAGCATTTTAATAAAAACCCCTGAAGAAATTGAGAAAATGCGCGTTGCAGGCCGTTTAGCTGCCCAGGTGCTGGAGATGATCGAGCCTTATGTAAAGCCCGGAGTGACCACGGATAAACTGGATCAACTGTGCCACGATTTTATTGTGAATGAACAGCGGGCTATACCCGCACCCCTTAATTATCACGGGTTTCCAAAATCTATCTGTACTTCAATAAATTTTCAGGTGTGTCATGGAATTCCCTGTGAGAAAAAGCTGAAAAAAGGCGATATTATTAATATCGATATTACGGTTATTAAAGACGAGTTTCATGGAGATACCAGTATGATGTTTCATGTGGGTGAACCGTCTATTAAGGGTAAACGCATTGTCGATGTATCCCATGAGTGCTTAATTGAAGGAATTAAGCTGGTAAAACCCGGCTCAAAGCTGGGTGATATTGGCGAAGCCATACAGAACTATGCTGAAACACGGGGCTTTTCTGTGGTGCGAGAATACTGTGGACACGGTATTGGACGCGGTTTTCATGAAGACCCACAGGTAATGCACTTTGGTAAAGCAGGCACAGGTGTCACATTGCAGGAAGGTATGACCTTCACCATTGAGCCCATGATTAATATCGGCAACCGCCAGGTAAAGGTGCTTAAAGACAACTGGACGGTAGTCACTAAGGATCATAGCCTGTCAGCCCAATGGGAACACACGCTTCTGGTAACACCTGTGGGCTGTGAAGTATTGACCCTGCGTGAAGGTGAAACGATTTAGTCAGGCCTGAGGTTTTCCGACACTAACATTCGGCAACGACAGCGTTAGTTATTGCTTATCTAAACAATTAAAACCGGATCAAGATCCAGGTATGCAGAAAAATGTATACCCATAAAAACTAAAACAGAGACATCATGCCTGATATTAAACTCCAGTCTTTCAGTATTTATAATGAGCAGGAATTCACTACAAAACTGAAAGCTCAGCCCGATCAGCTTCTCAGCCTGCTCAAAGATACCATCCAGTCAGGCCAGCTGGCCATTAAACAGGCTTTTGAGGCTGGTGCTGATACCCATGATGTGGTCACTACCCGTGCAAGGTTTATCGATCAGATCCTGATCCAGGCATTTAATGTCCTTTTCGCAGAGTGCAACCAGACGCTCTCACTCATCGCGGTGGGAGGATATGGTCGGGGTGAGTTACATCCTGCATCCGATATTGACTTTATGCTATTGCTTAAGGAGGAAGAAACCCCACAGACCAAAGAAATGCTGGAGCAGTTTCTAATGCTGCTATGGGACAGCAAACTGGAAATTGGTCACAGTGTACGTACCCTGGAGGAATGCATCCAGGAAGCCACCAATGATATCACCGTGGTCACTAACCTGATGGAATCTCGCCGGCTCATTGGGGACAAATTACTGTTTAGCCTTATGCTGGAAGAAACCGGGCCAAATAGAATGTGGAACAGCAAGGACTTTTTCGAAGCCAAACTCGAAGAGCAGACCCAGCGTCATCGAAAATTTGGTGGCACCGCCTATAGCCTGGAACCCAATATAAAAGAAAACCCGGGCGGCCTGCGTGACCTGCAGATGATTGGCTGGGTTGCCAAGCGCCACTTTGGTACACGCATTTTACATGAACTGGCAGATCACCATTTTATATCACAGCCAGAGCTTGAAGCCCTCAGGGAATGTCAGACCTATTTATGGAAAATCCGTATTCACCTTCACTATCTTACAGGCAAGCATGAAGATCGAATGCTTTTTGATTTACAACGTCAGTTGGCAGAATCTTCCGGGTATGAAGATGGTGACAACAACCTGGCAATAGAACAGTTTATGCAAAAGTACTATCGCACCGTGCTTGAGCTGGAACGTTTAAATGAACTGCTATTACAATTGTTTCGCCAGGAAATTTTATATACTGAAGAACAGGAAGAACCGGTCGTTATTAACCGCCGTTTTCACGTTATAAATGACTACATCACTGTCCGCCATGACAATGTATTCACGGAAAACCCCAGCTCACTGCTGGAAATTTTTATGATTATGGAGCTGCATCCGGAAATTCGCGGTGTGCAGGCCCATACCATTCGCCTGATTCGTGAAAGTAGCTACCTTATTGATGATAAATTCCGCGCATCGCAAACCGCCAAACAACTGTTTATAGACATAATCACCCAAACTCGCGGGGTCACCCACGAGCTGCGCCGCATGAACCGTTACGGCATCCTTGCCGCCTATATACCTGCGTTTGAGAAAATCGTTGGGCGGATGCAGTACGACCTGTTTCATGCCTACACCGTCGATCAGCATACTCTGTTTGTGGTGCGTAATATGCGCAGGCTATCTGTGCCGAACTTCGCTCACGAGCACCCCCTGGCGAGTGGTATTTTTCACCACCTTGAAAAACCCGAACTGCTTTATCTGGCAGGCCTTTTCCACGATATTGCCAAAGGTCGTGGCGGCAACCATGCGGAGCTTGGTGCTGCAGATGCTGAAACCTTCTGCCTGAATCATGGCCGCTCAACCGAAGACAGCCAGTTTGTCGGCTGGCTGGTAAAAAATCACCTGTTAATGTCAATGGTGGCACAGCGGAAAGACATCAGTGACCCTGAAGTAATCTATGCCTTTGCCAATAAAGTGGGCACACTGGCCCACCTTGATAACCTTTACCTGCTCACCATGTGTGATATTCGCGCGACTAACCCCAGACAATGGAACTCATGGAAAGATAACCTGTTATCCGAGCTCTACCACAAGGCTGCTGCCGCCATAAAAGCCGGCCTGGACAACCCAATACAGCGAGAGATAGTGTGCCACGAGACCCGCACCTCCGCCGCACGTATGCTGTCCAAGCTGGGCATAGTTTCAGAAGTTCTGAATGAAGTCTGGACGGGTTTTTCCGATGACTATTTTATTTATCACACCCCGGATGAAGTCAGCTGGCATAGCCTGATATTACTGGATAGCAAACAGGCACTGCCAAAAATAAATGCCCGAATAAACCAGCGGGGTGAAGCGGAAATTTTTATTTATAGCGAAGAAAATGATAAATTATTTGCCACTATTGCGTCAACCCTTGAGCAGCTCGGCTTAAATATTGCCGATGCAAAAATCAATATCACCGACAATAATTTTGCTATCAACAGCTTCAAGGTGCTGGAGGAAAATGGCAATAGCCCCAGTGAAGAATACCGGATCAACGAAATTACAGAAAAGCTGAAATCACGTCTGGGATCAGATAGTGATGAGGTCACTCCGTCTAGCCGTCGCCTGAGCCGTACCCAGAAAAACTTTTCTGTGGACACAAAAATACGTTTTGACCAGCTGGTCGGCAATGACATCACAATATTAAACATAGTTTCAGCTGACCGCCCCGGCCTGCTCGCCAGCATTGCCCAGGCCTTTGCCGAATGTGAAATTCACATTCACCATGCAAAAATTGCCACCGCCGGTGAAAAGGCGCTGGACAGTTTTTATATCACCGATAAAAATCACAACCCCTTATTAGATGACCCGTCAATGGAAAA
>QIDK01000122.1 GCA_003228405.1 Gammaproteobacteria bacterium
CGATACGGATTATGATGGCACTAATGATATAGGTGCTAATGGTCTTGGCGAGTGGGCTGGGCTGGCTTTAATGGGATTTGCACAATCTAATGAGGGTGTAGATGTTATTGCAGAAGGTGGTATAGGAAATTATGCGGGCACAGAAGATGCTGATAACAGTGGCAGCATCAGCTACCTGGTTATTCGTGGTGCAGGTAATGACCTTGATGGCAACGGTAACGAGCTCAATGGTTTAACTCTGTTTGGTGTTGGCTCTGGAACATCGATTGACCACATTCAGGTTCACCGTGGCCTTGACGATGGTATCGAACATTTTGGTTCAACTGATCACATCAGTTATTTTGTATTAACGGATAACCGTGATGACAGTTTCGACTGGGGTCAGGGCTATCGTGGTTCTGCGCAGTTTGGTTTAGTAAAACAATCAAGTGATGGCGGCACAGGCGCTGGCTCTGTTAGTGACAGAATGATTGAAGCTGATAATGATAAAAACAATCCGGAAGTGGCACCTGTGTCTCGCCCAACTTTAGCTAATATCAGTATGATTTCTGGCACGGGTGTGCTTAATAAAAATGGTACCGCTTCGGAAGGTGTGTTAATGCGTCGTGGAACGGGTTTTAGACTGTATAATACGGTTGTTACACAGGAACGTGCAAAAGAGTGCATAGAAATAGATGGTGATGCAACCTTTATAGAAGTTGCTCAGGGTAGTATGGGTGCCGTAACCGGACAGGCTGCAAATGGCACTGCAATTAATGTTGTATTAAATTGCCAGACTAAAGATGGATCTGATGACACTGATTCTGATACTGATGATCTTCTAAATCCAGTGTTTGATGATGCGGATATTGTTACGTGGTTTGACTCTGGCGCAAATAATGTTCGCGGCAATACGGATTTTGGTTTTGACGCAACTGCAGTTACTAGCGTACCTGTAGCCGGCGTAGTTGATATGCAGGATGCAAACTTCTCTCTAACCACTGCTATGGGTGGAACATTGGCTGACAAGTTTGTGGAAACAGATTATATCGGTGCTTTCCCGCAGGATAGTGCAAATAACTGGACACAGGACTGGACAATCAATGTAAATGGCAATGTAACTGTATGGGAGCCTGCTACAGGTGGAACACTTGCCGGTGTTACACCAACAGGTGATGGTAGCTGCCCGACAGGCACAACATTTATTGAAACTATCAGCGTTCCGAATTCTGGTGGTCAGATGGATGTATGTCAACTTCAGCGTCGTTATGATGCAGGTGATTTTTAATTAAATCAAACACTATACAGTCGAGTGGCCAGCCTGTACTGAAAGGGACACATTTTGTGTCCCTTTTTTTGTTGCCGAGTTAGTAGAATTATATATTGTCTTCACGATGGTAGTGTCGAATTAAAATAAATTCGCCAACTCAAATGCTTTATGGAGTAATGTGTGCAGGCAGAAATAGTGTCGATAGGTTTTTATTAAAATAAGATAGAACCAAACATATTCACTAACAAATTAAATGAAAACAATATCCATTATTCAAGACTATCAGCCACATGGATGTCTTTGCGGCGATAGAAAAAGAAACTGCGAATGAACGCAAATACCGGAAAATAAATAAAACCATCCACCAGAGTTAAATTCGCAAAGTCCGATATAAAGTAGCTTAAAAAACATAATCAGAAAAACCCCAAAAACACCTAAATGCTCACACGCCTGAGTTAAACCATAATTTTTTAACGTTTGTTTATCACGCACGTCCTGTGCTTCACTCTTTCAGGGCCGCATTATCTTATGTTTTATTGCGTTCATTTGCGTTTTCTTTTTCTTTTGACTTTACCTGTAGCCGATACCTGAGACATACTCTGTTAACGATATAAATCAGTCCTGTATCGCCTGCTGTTCTACAAAATAGTAGTATCGATCGATTGCAATATTATGTTGCGTAATTTTTTGCAAGTTTCTCGCATGGCGGGTATTTACCTGCCAGACATTGTAAATATCATTATCGATATAGATATCAAAAATATCCTGCAGATCCTGTAACGTCAACTGGTCGATATTTTCTTCATCTACCATGACATTACCGCGCTTTGTAAACCAGAATAACTTAACGTGTATATCATATTGACGATGACTTGTTACTTTCGGATATGCAACTGGCTGCTTCGTCATGATTCTCTCCCTGTAAAAATTATTGTTTACCGCTATTGTTTTCGTTGACTTCTTACTAATACCAGCCCTGACAGAAAGAATACAATAAACACTGCCACTGGCAGACCATACACTTTTGTTGTATCCATCTCGGGTGGCAGTATTAACCAGTACCAGCTACTCAATGTATGTTTAGAACCTGCCTCTCCGTTATTTCCATCCCAGTTAGCAAATGAAATGGGAATAAACTGACCTTCATTAAAACTGATTTCGCCACTGTCTTCATTCGCTGTGCGTGACCGTTTCATTAACACTCGCCACTGGCCATGCTTCCAGGCGCCACTGGCGGTTACTCCTGTATCTGCATTATTCAGCTGCGGTTTTTCATCTGGGCCTTTGCCAGTGAGAACCAGGGTTTGTGCCGGCACTGGGGGGTCTACACTTCCCGCATTCCAGTACCAGATCGATGTATTATGTTTTGCATCACCATGACGAAACAAAGGCTTTATCACTACCGGCCTGGTTTCAAATGCGCCTTCCTGTGGAAACTGTATGGCGATAGCATCTGCATACATGTCTTTGCTGACATCATGAATTTGAGTGGAGACTTTTTCACCGGGCCGACTGTCGGTTCGATCATTTAACTCAATTAAAAATGCAATTTCATTTTCGTTATACATTACCCGTGCGGTTATCGCATCAGTCAGGGGTGTGAACAGGCGTTTATCTTTAATAATATTAGGCACCATTACCATCGTTTGTGCGGCTACACTATTCCAGCGTTCATCATCAATACTAGCGGGTAAAGTATCGACGACTTTCATTGCACGAATAACACCATCACCCACAGGGGTCGATTTTTCTCGTAATGAGTACACATAGTTTGCTACATTCCAACGTTCTTGCAAACTCAGCGGATCTTTATTGCCCTCTTCCGCGCGATGAGCTGGCATGGGTGTACCTAAAATACCAATAGATAAGCGCTGGTAAATTCGCTGGATGGTTTTATCTCTGCCTGAGTCCTGCGACTTTTTATCCTCAACCTGAGTAATACGCCATGTCCAGGGTTTGCTTAAGTCGCGAGGCCATATGCGATTACCCCAGTCATCTTCGAGCTTTTTGCCTGAGGTAATATTTCCGCGGCCTTCGCTACCATGGCATTCTTTACAGGCTTTAAAAACAATTTTACCTGCCGCAATCGATTCTTCACTATAGGCGATTTGCCCGTTAACTGGTTCAACCTCTGTGATGATTATGAAATCATCTTTCAGATAATAACCATCGTCATCAAAATCTTCATCATCCGCGTCTTCCGGTGACCAGGCAGCAGTTGTGTCGAAACGCTTAATGACAGGAATTAATTTTTTAATATCCTCATCTTTAATTAAGGCCTTCCAGGCCGGCATGCCGGTGCCAGTTAAGCCATGTTTAATGGTGTCGAATAAGTCTTCATCTCTTGGCGGCAGGGTAGCCGGTGAGGTTTTGTACTTAAATAATCCTAAAGAAAAGTCTCGCGGTCTGGGGTACATAAATTCAGCCGCCGGGCCATCACCCATACCGGTTTCACCATGACAAACTTCACAGCGAAATTTATATAAATCTTTAGCACTCATATTTTTCCGCGAGTCGGAAACTTCATCTTTCATACCGGTGACCGCTGATGATATTGCCTGATCCCACATGCGCGGAACCTGCCCTACGTAGTCATATAAAAAAGTAATCACATTCCATACATCGTCTTCTTCAAGCATCTCATGCCATACCGGCATGGCAGAATTCCACGGCGTTCCTTCTTTCGGCAAGCCAGGGCCACCGGTGGTTATGCGCCAGAATAAATAGGCTTCCTGTAACTGGGCAATGGTACCCACATCCTGAAAGTTGGCCGGCAGAGGATTAAAACCCTTTGCATAAGGGCCATTACCATTAAGCAAATCACCATGGCAGTAAAAGCAGTTCTGGTAATAGGTATCACGACCTGATAAAACCGCGTTCGTATAAATTTCTTTAGCACCTTCCGCATCCGATTTTAATTTCTCTACTACCTCTGTCCGAATCGGATTTTCCAGACTGGTTAAGTCGTATTTTTTACCGAACACTCTTAATTTTGAAGGCGGTGCTGGATGCACCTGACGTAGCTCAACCGGCGAATTAAAATCAGGCTTGACTAAAATATACGCTGTGTAAGCAAAAATCGCGGGAATTAAAATTAACAGGCCCCAGCGTACAGTGGATAAATTATCATTTCTTAATACAGCCTCGACGGGGGCTTTAAATGCATTCCATACTTTATCGTCGAACGAGAAAAACAACAGCACACCGATTAAGGTGATAATCATATACTGAATTAAAAGTGAGGTTGGTAATAAGGGAGGAAAAGCATTGGTGAAAATCACATATGCTACAATCAGTATAATGACTGCTATCCAGAAAGGAGAGAGTTTTGAACCTTTCATATTATTTTAAAACCTGTATTTTGTTTAATTTTTTTAAAGCAGTTTTTCCCGCAAACAAATGCGAATGAACACAAATGCACTCTAAAATATTTAACGATGTTGCCCGTGCCACAGGCGTACAAAAAAACCTGCATTTATTTGTGTTCATTTGCGGAAAAAAGGGCTTCTTCTTTAAAACTTTTACCTATTTACTCTGAGCCAGAAACTCAACCATCATCTCAAGCTCTTTCGCCATCATTCGATCGGCAAAATCCGGCGGCATAATTGGCGCAAAACCATCGACAACAATCGCATTGGGATTCACAATACTGTGGCGTATTTCCTGCGCGCTTGACCGTGCTCCAATATCTTTTAAGCTGGGGCCAACTTCCGCGACACTATCCAGCACCGCATGACAGGCAGAGCAGCCAAACTTGGCAATCGCCTCTTCTGCGGTGGCTGCGATAGTGGGAGCTACCGCTTCCACAGCAGGTGCAGCTGCGGGCACATCTGTGGGCAATGCTACGGTGACATCACCACCATCTTTCGCCTGTATAAATGCAATCACCGCATCTATTTCTATATCACTTAAATGTATTGGTGCTTTATTAACCGTGGGCATGGGTGATTGAGTATCATTTGAGCCTTTTTTACCATAACCTTTTACAACATAGATACTCGGATCAAGCATAGATTCTCGAAGGTAGCCTTCGACATCTGATGCGGCTCCTTTATAACGCTCATCTGCCATGCGCTCTTCGCATGTCCCATTCATTTCCAGTTCTAGAATATTGGGCGCCCGCCCCATATTGTTGTGGCATAAAGTACAGGTGCCTTTATTTTTGAAAATATTTTCACCCAGGGCGATAAAGCCATCCATGGTTAAAGCTCCGATATCTACTTTAACTTCCTCCGGCGCCTGACCTTCTACCTGGGGTAGTAAATTTGCTATACCAGTAAACACCAGAGCCAGGCCCAGACTGAATGCTAGAACTTTTACTATCGTCGGCATGGATGCTCCAAATTATTTTTTGCCACAGAAACGCATAGATCACAGAGGTTTTTACTTTTCTGCGCCTGCAATGCAGAAGTAAAAAATAAATTTTCTCCGTGTACTCTGTGTCTCTGTGGATAATATTTTTAATTAAACCACAGGTATCTTCTGTCTGGTCTCACTCAATGATGCAATCCAGAAAATAAACAACACCAGCAATACAAATGATATTGTGGCAACGGTCATCATATTCCCCGCATAGCCAATCGCTGGTATATAGTTATCCGGTGAGTTGTCTTTCATTACCGTATATACGTGCCAGTGAGTTTTAACCGAGGAGCGCACATAACCCATGAGTGCCATTAGCCAGGTAAAAGCAATGGGTAATGCGAATAATGCATACTGCGATCGGTTAGTTACCTGCCCCCATTTAGAGGGTAGCGTTTTCGCTCCCTTAAACATCAGGCTATCAATGGTAACTCCTGCGATAATCACGATCAGGGTTGACACTACCTGCATGACACTTGAGCCCACTTTATAAACTGTATTGGTAAAGTAGCCATAATAAAGGCCGGCAAAAATTATATTCGCAATAGCAATCACATAAATACTCACTATGAGTGCATTACCCAGGCCCGCCCAGGCAACCGTAATTTCTTTATCAGATCGACGATATAACTGGAATGACAAAAAGGTTGCTATAAGCATTAAATTTACTGCAATATTTTTCGCCGGCATAATACCCAGCGGCCCTAACATGGGATGATGTGAACCACCCAGAGCAGCTGTTTCTTTTGCGGTTAAAATCAGAGTGTGTGGTGTGACCCAGATAAGGAAACAGACAACTAAGGTAACTGCTATATATTTAATTAAATAACGATAACGATAAGAGCCATCACAACGTGACATGCCCGACCATAAATAATAATTTGCGGCGAGTAGAATAGTCCCAATTAACACCGCCTGCACAATAAACAACCAGGCTAAAATTCCGCCCATAGCCGTTATTCCCATTTGCTGTGAATAGGCATAAATTTCTGCCATTAACCAGTAGCCTGCAAAGGGCAGGGGTAAAAATGCAAGTACGGCAATAAAGTTTGCGGTGTACCCCATCCAGTCGTAATGGGCTTTTAATTCCTGTGTTTTTGCACTGAGAAATTTATAGGCCGCATAAGCACCGACTACTGCCCCACCAAAGGCAATATTGGCAACAAAGCGATGCAGGTTAACCGGATTCCATAAGGGCCCGCGCATAATTTCCCAGATATTGCCGGTAACCACTCCCGCTTCATCCACACCTGAAGGCGCCATCATAAAAGTGGCCCAGGCATTGGCGACAAATAATAAAGTAGTGCCTACTACATTAAGCAAAATACCCAGGCTTAAATGAATATATTTTTTATTGCCATAACGCAGGCCATACCAGCTATAGTAATACATATAAAGCACTGCGCTTTCAGCAAAAAACAGAAAGGCATAAACCATAACCTGGCCACCAAAAACGCGCATCATATAGCCCATAAAATCGGGATATAACATAAATAATGCAAAGGCTAATGTACCACCAAACAATGCGGTGAGTGAGTAGGCGGTCATACTCACTTTCATAAATTCATGGGCCATATCATCATAGCGATCATCGCCGCTTTTCACACCGATCCATTCGATTACTGTTACAAATAATGGGACTGCTAAAACAAAGGCTGCCAGATATAAATGCATCTGTGCCAGCACCCAGACAATAGAACGGGAACTAATACCCATAATCTGTGGGTAGTCTCCGCGTTTTAATTTGGGTGCTCCCCTGAGATTAATCGGGGCGTCAGCCCCTTCCTGCAGAGCCGCAACGTCTTCTGCTGCATAAGCTGAGTTGATGAAACTTAAATCACCCGAGTCAAAATTAAACTGAACAATAAATAGCACACACACCAGTAAAGCGAATAACCAGAAGCGGTTATGCCTTGCAGCCTTTTCTACAACTTTTGATTTTCTATTTTTATGCATATCAAACCTGTGGCTCATCTTCGCTTTTGCCTTTTCACTTTTTTTACCTGGCTAGTTTACTGGGCTGATTTACTGGGCTGGTTTATTGAGCTGGCGTCATATTTAAATTCAATGGCAAGCCCTGAATTGCCATAATCCCCTGATCCATAAGAAAAAAAACTAGCAGCGTGACAACAATTGCAATCAACCAGTCTTTTGCAGAAATTTTTTGTGCCTCATTACTCATGTCTTACATCTCTTTAAAAATAATATTTAACTGCCCTGATGTTAATCAATCCGCCATTTCAATGATGCGGAGCCACACCATGGGGGTAAATCACCAGCCACCACATAAAAATCAACGACACCACAATTACGCCACGAAACAACCATTTCCCCCAGGTCGCATCTTCCACCGTTGAATAATTTGAATCTGTCTTCTGTTGTTGATTATCCACTCAGTTCTCCAAAAAACAGGCTTTAAAAGTGCCATGCTGCAATCACTATGCCACTTTATAACTCAAGTCCTTAAATCCCCGTGTAATGCTACTTCACAAAATTTATCTTCAATTCTGCCAACGCAAAACCATACTTCCATCCTGGCAAATAGAACAATTCATTCAATTTAACCAGTGCCACACGAACATATCGTTCATATTCATCGGCTTGAACAATTTGTTTCATATATCAGTCATGACCCGCGGCGATAATTAAACTTTTTTTATTAAGCCTGCAAATCCAGTTGCAACGCCGCTTACAGGTCGTAGATATAGAATTACAGCCACTTTTTATTTGAATGGCACGATAACTGCAAATGCCATATAACGAGTAATAATCTTATCCTTAGAATTCTGACTGGAGACAGGGCATTGATGAGCAATATCCACACTACTGTTGACGCATTGATAGAGCTGGTAAACACGGGTGATGAGGTCGATCGTTGCTTCGCCAGTAAAACCCTGGGTAAATTTAAAGACAGGCGGGCTACTGCTACTTTAATTGAGCACTTACGCGATGAAGATATTGATGTTTGCATTGATGCCGCTGAAGCGCTAGGCAAGATCAATGACCCACAGGCTTTACCCGCCCTGCTGGAGTCTTTAAAAAATGACCCGGATGGCGAAGTTAAAACCATGATCACTGAATCACTGGGACATTTCAGCTCAGAAGATGCACTGCAGGCCCTGCTGCAACTGGCCGCCGGTGAACCAGAAGATCTGCAAATGGATGAAGGAGATGACTGGAATGACTGGTGGGACATGCAGCTGAAATCAGTTAAAGCACTGGGGCAACAGGGTGAAAAACGTGCAATACCGGTGCTTACAGGCCTGCTGGAAGATGATGAAAATATGGATATAGAGCCAGAGATACTAAAGTCCCTGGCGCAGATTGGTGATAAGGGTATAGATGCTTTATTAGAGGTATTAAACACCAGTCGGGAACGTAGCCGACGCCGGGCAATTCATGCCATTAGTTACAGTAAAGACCCCAGAACCAGTAAAATTCTGGGACGTGGTTTACAGGACAGAGATTCCAGCGTACGTGCCACCGCCATCGAAGGCCTGAGCCGCAACCATGCCACAAGCTACCTTGGCGCTATATTGCTTTCATTAAAAGATGTGGATGCGGATGTTCGCGGCGCCGCGCTGAACTTTATTGCAGATTTACAACAGACACAGATCGATGCAGAAGCTATGCAGCAGATAACTGCACAACTTACTGACCCTGATAAAGATATATTACTCAATACATTAAACGTATTAAACAAACTAAACAATAGCGACGAGCTACTTACTACAGAAGACTGGCAGCAAATCCAGAGCATACTTAATCATAAAGATTTTACAGTTCAGGCAGCCGCCTGTAATCTTCTGGGTAAATGCAGACAAATGGATGCTCTGCATAACATCTTAAAACTGGCAAATGATAAAGAACAGAATTGCATGGCAAGGCGCGAAGCAATTAATGCCATCACTGAGCTGGCAACTGAGCATACCGAAACGATTGATGATGAGCTTATTGCCAACTTTAGTCGTTGGGTACTGGATGAATCCCAGCCCGTGAGGCAGGCAGCTCTTTACAATTTACCCAGGCTGAATGCCAGCCTTACAGAAGAAAATAAAATCACTGTCCTGCCAATAGAAATAGTGATTCAGGCTGCTTGCGGGGAGTTATCCAGTGACATCGGAGAAAAATCCAGCCTGCATAACTCGGACAGGTTAAATAATATTGCCGTGTCGGTAGAACAGCCACAAACCAATACACCGGCCACCAGAGAGACTGAATATCATCCAGCCGAAAGTACACTGGATACACAGCCGGCTCAGCAATCTGCTATGTCGACACTAGAAGCTTTAAGCATGGACAATGTAGAAATGACTCTTCATGCAGAAGCACAGAAATCACCGAAAAAAGAAAGCCTGCTAACCGCTGAAGAGATGCAGGAAGACGAGGAATATTTTGAGCTACTGGAAGCAAATATCAAACGTGGCAACAAAATAAAAGCCCCTAAAGTAGATGCTAAAACCGATTCCCAATATCTTGCGCTACGCCAGCTCGGCCAACAAAACGATGAACAAAGTATCAATATTTTAATCGACGCTCTGGATAGTCATGACATAACAATCCGCCATGAGGCTATTAGCGCTCTGGGTCAGATCGCCTTGCAGGAACAGCCTCATAAAGCCCTGCTCAATTCACTGGGCAGGCTGGTGACATTGATGCACAGTGATGGTGAAGACAATCGTTTAGCCAGCGTAAAAACCCTGGGGGATATGCAGCACCGTGGCGCAATTGTAGAAATAATAAGTCACCTGAATGATCAGGATTACCATGTACGCCTGCACAGCATTTATGCACTGGGTAAATTATGTCGGCTGCAAATAGAGCGTAGTGATAATGATCCTGAAGATCATATGGTGATTAACGAGTTGTTAACCGAAGACATTATCGATGAAATAAATAAAGTTCTTGACGACAGCGAACCCGGTGTACAAATGGCCGCCATTGAAACCCTGCTGTCTTTAAACCCGATCAATGATCAAAGCCAGCAACTGGAAAAAATTATTCAAATTGCACTGGATGACCAGGGCGCACTCACCCGTCGCATCGCTCAATTACTGAGAAATAATCATGATGAAAAATCAGGTGATGTATTACTTGAAAAAATGAAAATGGCCGAAGACAGTGCACATCGAAGATTTATTATTGAAATGCTTGAGGAATTATATAAGCCTGAAGCTATAGCAGCATAGTAATCTATAGCTGCGCCTGCTGAAAACACAGCTATTAAATTTTAAATATAACAATGGGCACTCAAGTTACACAAAGGTACAACGCGATGAAAAGAGCATTATTAACAGGTACATTTCCTACACAAAGGTACAACACAATGAGAAAAACATTATTAACCAGCGCACTGCTAAGTGCCGCTCTACTGACAGCACCTGCTTTCGCCGCTAGCTACAAAGTAATTGACGTTAACAACGGCGGCACCATTAGTGGCAAGGTAAGTTTCAAGGGAAAAGACCCGGCTCCCACAGTTTACCCTATTACAAAAGATAATAATGTCTGTGGAAAAGGCAACCGTGAAATTGATTACGTTAAGGTAAAAAATGGCGCTTTAAATGATACGGTTGTATACCTTGATAAAGTCAGGCAAGGTAAAAAGTTTGACCCGATTGAAGGTAAGATCAATCAGGACAAATGCACCTTCGAGCCTTTTCTCAGTGTAATGACTAACAAGCAGAATATGGCTGCAAAAAATTCAGACCCTGTTTTACATAATATCCACACATATGAAATAATTGGTCGCTCTAAAAAAACCATTCTTAACGTAAGCCAGCCAAAACAGGGCGCGGTAACCAATAAAAAAATAAAACTAAAACGTGGCGCTGCCATGAAACTGGAATGTGATGCGCATGACTTTATGCATGGTTTTATATTTGTAGCAAAAAACCCGTACTACGCAGTAGTTGCTGAAGATGGCTCTTTCACAATTAAAGATGTACCTCCCGGCAAGTACAAAATCAATGCCTGGCACGGTACTTTAGGTATTCAGAAAGGCAAAGTTGAAGTGGCGGCCAATGGCAAAGCAACGGTAAACTTTGAATACAAAGGCAAGTAAGAGAGATAGACATGCACCCGCCAATCGAAAACAGACAAGCGCCCTGGAAACGACTCATAAACGGCTTTGACCTGATGGTTATTGCCGGTGGACTGGTTAACCTGGTGGTAATCAGTATGTTGGTTTATGGCTGGCTGGTGTATGGGTAGAAGATAAAAGAATTTTTCCGAAAATGAACGCGAATAAACGCTAATGTTTTCGGTTCATGTGCCTGCGGCGCATTACACCTGAATTTAAGCCTGTGATTTTATTCGCGTTTATTTGCGAAAAAAATCACCTAACAGGAAACATCATGAACACCCAGGCAGCACAACAAACCAAAGACAACTCAACAAGCGAAACATGGCCACAATACCAGTCGATTTTACTGGCAGTTGATTCCTCAGACCATTCTAATCGTGCCGTTGAAGATGCGGTTTCAATTGCTGAAGCTTATCATTCAAAAGTCACTGCTGCCCATGTATATGCTGCAAAAATGCATGATATGCGTTTCAAACAGATGGAAGGTGGCCTGCCGGAGCAGTTTCGTGAAGAAGATGAACTGGAACGCCAGCGAGATGTGCATGATGATTTAATCACCCGCGGCCTGTCTATTATTACCGATTCTTATTTAACTCAGGCAGAAATTTTATGTCATAAAAAAAACTTAAACTTTCAGGGCCGCTCTCTGGAGGGTAAAAATTATCGTGAAATGACCTGCCAGGCCAATAATGGCGAATATGATTTACTGGTTATGGGCTCGCTAGGTTTGGGCGCCATACAAAACAGCCGCATTGGTACCGTGACCGAACGTGTTACTCGCCGCTCAGTTATTGACACTCTGGTTATAAAAGAACCGAAGCGCTCATTAACATCTGGCCCGATTGTCTGTGCTATAGATGGTTCATCTCGATCATTTGGTGGTTTAAGAACTGCAATACAACTTGCCAAACTATGGCAGACACCATTGCATGTTATATCTGCATTTGACCCCCACTATCATTATGTTGCCTTTAACCGCATTGCCGGAGTGTTGTCTGCAGAAGATGCCAAAGTATTTCGCTTTAAAGAGCAGGAAAAACTACATGAAGAAATTATTGACGATGGCCTGGCTAAAATTTACCAGGCACATTTAGATGTAGCAAAAACCATTGCCGATGAGCAGGATATACAGATCACTTTTAAATTACTCGATGGCAAACCTCACGATGCCATAGAGCGCTATATTTCTGCAGTAAATCCCAGTTTATTAGTGATTGGTAAACTGGGAATTCATGCTGATGAATATCTGGATATTGGAGGCAATGCCGAAAATTTATTACGCAATACCTCCTGTGCCGTTTTATTCAGTATGCGTGAATACACACCTCGGGTTGATGTAATTGCAGAAAATACAACTTCATGGACACATCAGGCAGAAGACCGTATGAAATCTATCCCGCCATTTGTACAGGGGATGGCACGCATGTCAATTTTACGTTATGCCCAGCAGAAGGGACACACGGTGATAACCGCCAGCATTGTAGATGAAGCCACCCGTAATTTATGCCCTGCCGGAATGAAAACCGGCACTAGTAAAGCCTTAAAGCCGAGTTTTTATGATATGTCCTGGTCTGTTGATGCCAGCAAATTATTAGCCTCAGTGACTGATGAAACTTTAAGAGACAACACCCGCAAACGTGCAGAGAAAAAAGCAAAATTAGCTGGTAGTGAAGACGTTAAGGAAGAACATATTTTACCTTTTGTCATTGCGCCGAAAATAAAGCAACAGAATGAAATGCAGCAGAATATGAAAAATGCGGGCTGCCCCTTTGCCCAGAACACGAAGCAACCAAATATAGACGCACCAGCCATAAGCTGGTCAACAGCAGCGGAACAACGCATAGCAAATGTACCGGATGGTTTTATGCGCACGTTAACACGACAGAGAATTGAAACCTATGCCCATAAAAATGGTCATAAAAAAATCACAGTTGACGTCATCAATAAAAAATACAGGGCATGGAAAGAGGGCTCAGGCCAATACCGGAAAACCATGCACTGGGAGTTAGAAGCTGAAAAACTAATTCAACGCATACCAGATTTCATTCAAGCTGTGGTAATAAAAGAAATGGAAAACTGCGCACAGGATATGGGACTACAAACTGTCACCAGAGATGTACTTAAAAAAGCCAGATCATGCTGGAGTGATAATGCTTCATTTCATTCTGACAACGCTCCAGATCAATACAAAAACTAAAGGCAAGCACTACTTCTGAACAAAAAGCCATGCAGAACGATCTTTATTTATTAGCCATTAATACTACCAGACGCTGTAATCTCGCGTGTGAGCATTGCTATCAGAATGCAGACACCTTAAACAGCATTGACAGTAGTGAAATCACCGTTGATGAAATAAAAAAACTGTTAGATGAGGTCTCCGATCGTAGCATTGAAACCATGGTGGTACTTACCGGTGGCGAGCCCCTGATAAGAACTGACCTCGAACTAATGGTTGAGCATGGTTCTAAATGCGGGCTTTCTATGGTCATTGGTACTAATGGTTCCCTGTTAACTGAGCGACGTGTATTATCTTTAAAACAGGCGGGGGTACTGGGCTTAGGTATTAGCATCGACTCGCTCAATCATCAACAGCATGATCGCTTTCGTGGGCTTAGCGGCTGCCTGGAAAAAACATTAACGGGCATCGAACACTGCCGAAAACATAATTTATCTTTTCAAATTCATTTCACCGCCACCAATGATAATGCCCACGAACTCGATGCCATGATTGCCTTTTGCCGAGATAAAGGTGCCCGGGTTTTAAATATTTTCTTTATTGTCTGTACCGGCCGTGGTGAATCTCTGTCTGATATTAGTCCTGTTAAATATGAGGATCTGCTCAGTAAAATAATGGATGCACAGGAAAAATATGATGATCTAATTATTCGACCCCGCTGTGCTCCGCATTTTAAACGGGTGGCCTTTGAACGTAACCCAGAATCATTTATGAACCAGATTTCAGGTTATGATGGTGATGGCTGTATTGCAGGGAATCACTACTGCCGTGTTACAGAGAAAGGCGCAGTCACACCCTGCCCCTATATTCCCGATGAAGTTGGCAATATTCGCACACAGTCTTTTTTAGAAATATGGGACAACAATAAAATGCTGCAACAACTGCGCAGCCCGAAACTAAAGGGCGCATGCGGTGAATGTGAATATCAGAAACTGTGTGGTGGTTGTCGTGCACGACCTTTGGCCATGGGGGGAGATATTATGGACGCTGATCCGTGGTGTTCCCACGTGCCTGAAGGGGGCGCAGTGATTCTCCCATACCAGCTTAAAGATAATATTAACTGGACTCAGGATGCACAAAAAAGATTATCCCGTATCCCGGGTTTTTTGCGCGGCATGATAAGAAAACGTGCCGAGGCGTATGTTCGTGACCAGGGTGAAGTGGTAGTGACTGCAGAGCATTTATCACTACTGGCGGCAAAACGCTTTGGAGGCAAACTACCCAAAAGGCCTGAGCATGGTTAATCTTCACAATATTGACGCAAATACACAGATGAAACAGCGGTTTTACTTTGGCAACGCCCTGTTTAGCAGCTTTGCAGAAAATATTCCGGTAACGATTGTATGAATAATGATGTACTCATAATAGGTGGCGGTATTTCTGGTATATCCACAGCCTGGTGGCTGGCTCAATCGGGTGTAAAAGTCGAAATATGGGAAAAGTCCATTCATCCGGGCGGCAAAATTAAAAGCCACCAGGAAAATGGTTATCTGACTGAGCAGGCCGCTTCAATGATTATGAATTTCCGCCCGGAGGTTGATACTTTATTAAAATTATCAGGTCTGGATCAATACAGACAAAGTCGCCAGTTAGATTCAGAATCTAAACGCTATTTATTGCATAAGGGTCAGCTTGAAGCCTTACCCACAACCATTGGCGGCATGTTTTCGTCTTCACTGTTTTCAACTAAGGCCAAATTACGCTTACTAACTGAAGCCTTTGTTCCAAAACATATTGATGAAACTGAAAGCGTAGCGCAGTTTATTAAGCGCCGCTTTGGTGATGAGTTTTTAAACAAGGCAATGGACCCATTTGTTGCAGGCACACTGGCCTCTGACCCTGCTAGTGCAAATGCCATGTCGGTTTTACCTCGCCTCACAGCCCTTGAAAAAAAATATGGCAGCATCAGCGCTGGTGTGATTGTGCATAAACTTATGCGTCGACGCTCTGCCCGAAACCCTGAAACATTTTCTTTTAATGGTGGTATTAGCACCCTGATTAACCATTTACTACAACATAAAAACATTCGCTTCAAGGGTGGTGTAGATATACAGCAAATTGAAAAATACAAACAGGGATGGAAGGTTCAGGCACAGAGTTTTAATGGTGAAATATGTAAGACTAGCCGACAAATTGTTTTATCAACCCCGGCGCAGGTCACAGGTCGCTTATTGCTCAACATTGATGCGGAACTTGGAAAATTACTTAGTGGTATTGAATATGCGCCCCTTACAGTGGTCCATCTCGGCTTTGATAGCTCTCACATAAAGCACAGGCTTGATAGTGCCGGTTTTCTGGTGCCAGGACAGGAGAAGAAAAACATTAGCGGCAATTTATGGATGAGTTCACTGTTTAACAATCGTGCTCCACAGGGCAGAACTTTACTCAGTTCGTACCTTGGCGGTGCTCGCCAGCCACATTTATGCCAGCTGAATGATATGCATACCAGTGATTGCGTACTATCTGACTTAAAATCTATTTTAGGCATTAACAGTACACCTGAGATGCTACGCATTGATCGCCACGCCCGGGCATTACCCCTGTATAACGGTCATTATCAGCAACGTATAATGGCTTTACAAAAAAACCTGCAAAGCCATAAAGGATTAAATATAGTCGCCAATTATATAGATGGCGTATCTATTCGAGATCGGATTGCCAGTGCTCGTAAACAGGCGAATAGAATACTGATAGATTTAGGCCATCTGGATACTATTAAATCCGGCATTATTTCTGCCCCGAACTTATCAGAGCCTGCTAATATATTACTGAGTCAGAAATAAAGGAGCCTGCTAATAAGCGTTAGAACAATAGCACCTGTAGGAGTTAGCTTTAGCTGACGAAAATGATCGCGATGCGAAGCGAGCCATTAAGCTTATCGGCTCGCTTTGCATCGCCAGATGCATCGTCAGCTAAAGCTAACTCCTACAGAAGAAGCCATTTTTGTTAACCCTCTCTGACATAAGACAGGTATTCTTTTCATCTGATTCATTAGTATAATATAAAAATACAATACATTTACTTCAATTGACACAGGAGAACACAGAGAAATATTTGTTGCTTTTTATGCACCAGGGATGCAGATATAGTCAATATCTCTGCATCCTCCGTGCCCTCTGTGGTAAAAAATCAGCTCATGCCCGAAACAGCTCAAATAGAAGCCTCATCTCAGTTCAAACCAGTACGTTTGCTGGTTATAGTATTGGCAATTATTTTTGCCCTGTCACAATGGATTAACTGGTATAGTGTTAATGTATCTATACCACGCTATTGTGAAAATCCCAAACAGACACTGAGCTATCTAAAAAAAATTATTAATGAAAAACAACCTGCAGGTAATGAGCCTCGTAAACCCTATTTGATTGCTGCTAAAATTTTATACTTAATCCCACGCCAGTCTGAAGAACCCGAAAAAGTGTATCTAAAAAGAGTACATAACCAGTTACTGAATGAGTGCAACTAATGCAGGCCAGGCCCCAACATCATACTAGCTGGAACTATACAACACAGTTTTTTATTTTCACGCTACCTGTACTACTGATTTTAACTATTGCAGCCATTATTCATTATAAGATTCATATAAATCAGTCATATGAAAAAATTCGCAACAATGATCTTCTGAATATTGAGCTGGTTAAAAAAACTCTTGATGGTACTCTGGAGAATATTGTTTCCGATGTGTTATTCTTATCTGAGTATAATGAAATCAGTGGTAACTTTGATAAAGGCAGCATTTCCACACGCATTAATATTAATGATGAATTAATCATCTTTGCAAAAAATAAAAATCTGTACGACCAGATTCGATATATAGACAATAACGGAAAGGAAATTGTACGCATTAATTACAATAGCGGCGTTCCAATTTCTGTACCTGAGCATTTATTACAGGAAAAGAAGAGCCGCTATTATTTTAATGAAACGCTTAAACTGAACAAGAGAGATATCTACTGGTCTTCCCTGGATCTGAACATTGAAAACAATATAATAGAAAAACCAGTTAAACCTACCATACGCATTGGCACACCTGTATATGACAAAAGCGGCAATAAAAGCGGCATTTTACTGCTTAATTATTTCGGTGAAAATCTTATAAATAACTTACTCCATGCTGGCGCAAACATTTCCGGTGATATGATGCTGCTAAATGCACAGGGCTACTGGCTTATTGGCCCCGACCCTGAAAAAGAATGGGGATTTATGCACAATAACAAACATACTTTTTCAGAATATTACCCGACAGAATGGGAGATAATTTCAAACACTTCACAGGGTCAGTTTCAAACTGAAAACGGTCTTTTTACATTTGTAAGTGCGTCTCCTAAAACACAACAGGCAGGCTCTAAAGAACCTGACTCCACATCAGTTTACTGGAAAATTGTCTCCAGTGTTTCACCCGAAGTTCTTGCCGGTGCAAGCAATGATTTTATCAAACAAAATTTCTGGCTATATATTATTATTTTTACCCTGGCTTTATCTGGCTCTGCTTATGCCTCCAGATTATGGGTTAAGCATAAAAAATCTGAAGCTCAAATTGAATATGAAAGAGGCTTTAGAACCATACTGGAAAACGTAAAACTGGCTGCAGTCAGCCTGGATATGGATGGTAAAATATTATTCTGCAACAATCACCTGCTGCATCTAAGTGGCTGGAAAAAATCTGATGTGCTGGGTAAAAACTGGTTTAGCACCTTTATCAGTGAAGATCATCGAAGCCGCTGTAAAAAAATTATTTCTGCCGCACTTAACTCGACTACTGGCTCTGTCATTGATGAGGGTGAAATCATTACCCGCAATAATGGCATTCATCTTATTACATGGAATACTACTCTTTCATATAATCTTGAAGGCAGCGTATCCAGTATAACCCTGCTGGGCACAGATATAACCGAACAACGAAGAAATGAAGAACAGTTACGCAAGCTAAGCCAGGCTGTTGAACAAAGCCCAAGCACGGTGATGATTACGAATATCGATGGCTGCATTGAATACATAAACCCCAAATTCACTCAGCTAACTGGCTATACACAACAGGAAGTTATCGGCCAGAAACCCAGTGTATTAAAATCGGGTGAGACGACTCAGGAAGAATACACTAACCTGTGGCAAACCATTATTGATGGCGGCGAATGGAAAGGAGAATTTCATAACCGCAAGAAATCGGGCGAGCTATACTGGGAAGCTGCCCATATTTCAGCCATTCGCAATACCGTGGGTGAGATAACTCACTTTCTTGCGGTTAAGGAAGATATTACTGAACGCAAACAACTACAGGACGAAGTTGAAAAACGTAATCTACAAATTCAGAAAAACAATGAACTAGCCGCTGTTGGCCGTATGGCTAATATGATTGCCCATGACCTTCGAAATCCACTATCTTCAATTAAAATGGGGATGCGTATACTGGAGAAATCTGCTACTGAATTTTTAGGTGATAAAGAACTAGAGCTGCTAGGCATTGGCCGTGACCAGGTTAAATACATGGAATCCATTCTTACGAATATGCTGAGTTATTCACGCCCGGAAAACCTGCAGCTTGAATGGTTAAATATCGATAAATTAATAGAACTGGCTATATTAAATACACAAAAACAACTTGATGAATATGATGTTAAAATCAGCACGCATTTTCAACCGGGCTTACCCACTATCAATGGTGATAGTACACGTCTGCGACAGGCATTTTCTAACCTTATTTTAAATGCTGCTCAGGCAATGGAGCACAATGAAGGCAAACACCGTATAAATATTGAAACCCAGTTACAGTTGACCAGTAAAGGCACCCATATTCTGATTGAATTTATTGATAATGGTTATGGCATTGATGCAGATCATATAGAACAGTTATTTGAACCTTTCTACACTACTCGCGCAAAAGGCACTGGCCTGGGTCTTGCTATTATTAAACGTATTATTGATCAGCATCATGGTGAAATTAAGCTTCACCCCAACGAAACTGGCGGCACGACAGCCAGTATTATTTTCCCCACCGGGCAGGTCTCACAGGAATAAAAATGAGCCAGATATTAGTAATTGATGATGATATAGCCAGCTGTCGAACTCTCGAAATGCATTTTAGTATTCAGGGGCATGATGTGTTGTTGGCACACAGCGTTAAACAGGGGCTGGATTTAGATACCACGGCCAATCCCGATATTATTATTCTGGATATCAGAATGCCAGGAGAAAGCGGCCTTGATGGTCTGCCTTTATTCAAACAGCGCTATAAAAATGCACGCGTGATTATGATCACTGCTTTCCATGATATGGACACGACCATTCAGGCGATGAAACTGGGAGCAGATGATTATATTCATAAACCCATTGATATTGATGAACTGGATCAGTCAATTAATAAAACATTGATACAGGCCAGTAAAAATAATGATGACATGGACATATCTGCAGAAGGTTTTCCTCTATCATCTACCAATACAATGATTGGCCATAGTAAGGCAATGCGCGATATTTACAAAATTATCGGCCTGGTTGCTAACAGCCCTGCCACAGTTTTAATTACAGGTGAAAGTGGTACAGGTAAGGAATTAGTCGCCCATGCTATTCATAAGGCAGGCGCAAATCCGGATGCACCTTTTGTCGCGGTAAACTGTGCAGCTCTGGTAGAAACCCTGCTCGAATCAGATATGTTCGGCCATGAAAAAGGCGCCTTTACCGGTGCAGTTGCAAAACAGAAGGGCAAGTTTTCCATGGCCGAAAATGGCACAATTTTCCTTGATGAAATTGGAGAATTATCTGCTTCTATGCAGGCAAAATTATTACGTGTATTACAGGAAAAAGAATTTACTCCGGTTGGTGCCAAGGCATCACTAACAACTAATGCAAGAGTTATTGCTGCAACTAATGTCGACCTTGTACAGGCTGTGGATGATAATAACTTTAGAGAAGATCTGTTCTACCGCCTGCAGGTAGTCAATATTCATATACCCCCTTTACGGGAGCGTAGTGAAGACATCCCCGATCTGGTGCAGGCTCTTCTCAGCAAAATAAACAGGGAAATGAATAGTAATGTACATCGCATATCACTTGATGTAATCAATCGAATTCAACACTACGACTGGCCGGGAAATGTAAGAGAGCTTGAAAATACATTAATGAAAATCGTCGCTCTGTCTCCGGGCGAAATCATAACAGAAGATATGCTGCCTGAAAAACTGACTGCTCAACTTATCGAAAAAAATACCTCTGTTGCAGATATTTCTGAATCGGCTATTGCTGAAATGAGTCTGCAGGACATTGAAAAACAGCACATTATAAAAGTGCTTGAAGCCAATAACTGGCATAAGGGTAAAACCTGTGACATTTTAGGTGTATCGCGCCCCAGATTACGCAGACTTATTTCACAGTATGACCTGGATGAACATGGACGCGAATAGCTGTAGTATTTAATTATAGCTTTAAAACAAGGTACAGTTTGATAGACGCTTTTTTAAATCTGTCTGATTAAATATAATTTACTACAGGTAAACTAATACAACATATACCAGTGATACTCCTATCAACTCTGCTTATTCCTGCTTGTTCATGATTCGCTCAGATTTCCAGTACACTTCAGCCTCACCTGATATTTTATTAATTAACCGTGATGCCACAAAAAGCCAGTCAGACAAACGATTAATATAGGCGATCAAATGTGAATTAATTTTTTCTTCATTATTTAATGACACCATTACTCGCTCTACCCTTCGACAGGTCGCCCGTGCCAGATGACAAAAACTGGCCGACTCCGTACCACCCGGCAAGATGAATTCCTTTAGTGGCTCAAGCTGTGCATTCATTTGATCCAGTGTCGTTTCCAGCCAGTCTATGCGAGCCGCGTTAATCTTTTCATAATCTGGCATCGCCAGCTGGCCACCCAGATTAAATAAATCATGCTGGATAGTAATCAGGTTTTCTTTTATCTCATCTGCTGGTTTTTTATTAATCACTACACCCAGCAAGCTATTGAGTTCATCCACTTCACCAATCGCTTGCATGTGTAAGCTATCTTTTGAAACTCGACTGCCATTGGCCATACCGGTGGTACCATTATCACCTTTGCGGGTGTATATTTTTGAAAGTCGAAAATTCACGATTTATATCCTGTCTATTAAGTAGCGTTAAGCATATAATTACTTCGCATTTAAATAAACCCATAAAACACTTTTTTTATATAATGCCTAAACCATTAATCACCCTGATATTTCTTATTCTACTTAGCATTGGTAGTTTTATATTTGCTCTGTCAGTAGGCAGCCTGACCATTCCTTTCAACGAAGTTTTGACCTGTCTTACTGCAAATACGCAGGACATTAACAGTACTGTTATTTTTGAGCTCCGCCTGCCAAGAGCTTATGTGGCATTTATAACCGGCGGACTGCTTTCCCTGGCCGGCATGTTAATGCAGGTGCTTTTGCGCAACCCCCTGGCCGACCCTTATATTCTGGGCATTTCTGGTGGCGCATCCGTGGGTGCTATGCTGGCAATATCTGCGGGACTGGCTGGAGGCATGATATCCAGCAGTGCTTTTATCGGTGCACTCTTCTCTATCACTCTGGTATTTGGCCTGGCTCATGGGCAGGGCAGCTGGAATCCCTCACGACTTTTACTCACCGGCGTGGTTATTGCTTCGGGCTGGGGCGCCATAATAAATTTAATTTTATCCACCAGTAACGAGCAATCGTTAAAAGGCATGTTGTTCTGGTTAATGGGTGATTTAAGCTACGCAACTTCTGATCATCTGCATAATCCTGTATTGCCCGTTATATTAATTAGCGGTCTGTTATTGAGTTTAATCATGGCGCGCTCACTAAATGTATTATCCAGAGGTGAGATGCAGGCCAGTGTTCTGGGCATCTCATTAAAACCAGTCAGACTGAGTCTGTTTTTACTCGCCTCCGCACTTACTGCGATTGCTGTCACTCAAGCAGGCAGTATTGGTTTTGTGGGTTTAATCGTACCGCATATGATGCGCTTATTGGTCAGCAGCGATCATCGCTGGTTAGCACCGACATCGGTTTTAGCCGGTGGCAGTTTATTACTTTTATCTGACACCCTGGCACGCACCATTATTGCGCCACAGCAATTACCTGTTGGTGTTATTACCGCCTTTATTGGTGTGCCGATGTTTTTATATTTATTAAATCGTGGCTATCGACAGCAGCTAA
>QIDK01000257.1 GCA_003228405.1 Gammaproteobacteria bacterium
CATGCGGTTTGTTCAACCATTTCAGCCAGGCCTGCATTGATTAGAAATGCCCCCTGAGAGGTATAACCATCCACATCAAAACCATTTTCAAGTGCCGCTTCGGCCACTGATGTAAAATCAATAAATGCCGTTAAATCCTGTAAGCCGGGATACCATAAGGGTGCATCTATTGACCGGTGCCGATAATACCCGATAAATGTGCCCATGTGTCGTTGTTCTGAATAAAATTCGCTGCGCGCATAGCCGTAATCAATTATATATACCGCCCCCTGGTTAATGCACTGGCTGAGTGACTTTATCCAGGGAGCAATATTTAAATTAATTTCACTGCAATAATCGTATTCACCCATATGATTAATTTGCAGCGCCTGTATCTGCCTGTTAAGCGCTTCATCGGCTTGCTGATAAGTTAATTCAAGTGCCTCATCAGAAATACTCACCCCCAGCTGTAGCACCCTGTTGCCGCGAATCATAAATCTTTTGGCGGGCATGGCATCCAGCACTTCATTGGCGACGACCAGCCCATTTATCGGTGACTCAGGTAAACTCGACAACCATTCTACCCGCCCCTCTAATTCGGGAATTTGCTGCTGAATGAATTCAGCCTGACGTTGCCGCAGATCTGCACTGAGTTCAATAATAAAATACTTTTCCGGCAACTGATTTAATGATTGCAGCCCACGCAATATATCAACGGCGAGCTTTCCTGAACCGGCTCCAAACTCAATTATTTTTGCAGCCGGTAGATCGGCTAATATCTTTGCAATGGGTCTCGCCAGCGTTTTTCCAAATAGCTGACTGACTTCTGGTGAGGTAATAAAATCTCCCTGCTCTCCAAACTTCTGCAAACCTGCACTGTAATAACCCAGGCCTGGTGCATATAAAGCCAGTTGCATATAGTGGTCAAAACTAATCCAGCCACCGGCCTCTATTATCTTTTGCTTAATAACGCTAGATAATTTCTGACTGTGTTGGGTTTCTTCTATGCCCGGCTCAGGCAAAGCAAAGTCCGGTAAATTTCTGGATGTCATTAGTGCTACAATTATTTAACAAAATTATGGGCATTCTACCATGCAAAACAAAACAGTCATGATTACCGGTGCGGCGGCTCGAATTGGTGCTGAAATTGCCCGCACTTTGCACGCAGCCGGCTTCAATATAGTCATTCACTATCGCTCATCCTCTGATAAAGCTGAGGCATTAATGCATTCACTCAATCAGCTACGCCAGCATTCGGCTGTCACTTTACAGGCAGACTTATTAAATACCGACAGCCTGCCTGCCCTGATTCAACAGGCATCTGCTATCTGGGGCAGCCTGGATGCTCTGGTAAATAATGCCTCCAGCTTTTACCCGACACCCATGGGCACAATCACAGAGGCCCAGTGGGATGATCTGATGGGCAGCAACCTGAAAGCCCCATTATTTTTATCCCAGGCCGCCTCGCCTTACCTTAAAAAAACCCGGGGCTGTATTGTAAACATTGTGGATATTCATGGTTTCAGGCCAATGAAAGCACATACGTTATATTGTGCAGCGAAAGCCGGGCTGGCCATGCTAACCCAGTCACTGGCAAAGGAAATGGGGCCGGATATCAGAGTAAATGGCGTAGCACCTGGGGCAATTATGTGGCCACAGAGTGAATTAAATAATGAAATACAGGCCTCTATTTTAGAGAGAACCGTATTAAAACGTCAGGGATGCCCTGAGGATATTGCAAACACGGTGAAGTTTTTAATAATGGATGGAAATTATATAACCGGACAGGTGATTGCGGTGGATGGTGGGCGTAGTTTAAATATTTGAACCGATGAACGCAGAGGTACGCAGAGGTTTTTTATGGTTTGCGCTACGCGTAAACACATAAAAAGATGCTTTTCTCTGCGTATCTCCGCGTTCTCTGCGGTTAAACCCTGTTTTTGTTCACGCAACGCTACAGGGCATTAACTACCACTTGACCTGGCTCAGCAAAATCAATCTCTTTGGGTTACGTATTTACACTGGGTTAACGTGGCGGATAAATGCCTTCTATATTCTCTATAATCATCTATACTTCGCATAAGGTTTTTTATTGGCAATACATTAAACCTTATTTCTAGTGCGGTAATATCTTTGCAGGGATTTTTATATCATGGCATTTTACCCACTTATAAAATTACGACATAAACTCTATTCTTTTGTAGCTGTGATATGCACACTTGCATCTTTCTCCGTTTCTGCCGATACGGTTATAAGCATTACCTCGGGCAGAGGTGCGCCCTTTGTCAACGCTGATAACACGGGCTTTTATGATTTAATTGTCAAAAATATGTTTGAGCGCAATGGTATTGAGGCCAGGGTAGTATTACTGCCCTCCGAGCGCTCATTAATAAATGCCAACAAGGGTATTGATGATGGCAATATTGCACGAATTAAGGGCATAAATAAAAAATATTCCAATCTGATTATGGTGCCGGAAAAAATTATTGATTTTGAATTTGTCGCGTTTACCAAAAACAGGCAATTCAGGGTAAACAACTGGGAACAGCTGCAGCAGTATAATGTGACTTTTATTAATGGCTGGAAAGTCTTTGAAAAAAAAGTGAAACACTATAAATCACTGGTTCGCGCACGTGATTCTGCTCAGCTTTTTAATTTAATCTCTAATGGTCGCGCCGATATCGCACTATATGATTTATGGAGCGGGCTGTGGTGGCTTAAACACAACCCGGACGAAATATATTATTTAAAACCGCCTATTGCCAGTTTTCAACTGTATCTTTATGTGCATAAAAAACATAAAAATCTTGTGCCTGATTTAGCTCGTGCATTAAAGTCGATGAAAGCTGATGGCACTTACCAGAAAATTTATAATCAGTCGCTACGTAGTTTGCTCAATTAAGGCATCTTGAATCTGCTTTAAAAAAGAGGCATTATATTTAATATTACTCCGCCGCAGCTGTGACTAAATTTTCTAAAAAAATTCACATGTTTGCAATGCCTGAAAAGCAGGAGCAGAAAAGCCAGGTTAGTAGTTATTACTGAGTCAGAAATAAAGGAGTCTGCTATAAGCCATAGAAAAATAGCACCTGTAGGAGTTAGCTTTAGCTGACGATAATTATTGCGATGCGAGGCGAGCCGATAAAACCATATTATAGCTTATCGGCTCGCTTCGCATCGCCTGGGGCATCGTCAGCTAAAGCTAACTCCTACAGGAGAAACTGTTTCTCTAATATAAGGCGGGTACTCTTTTCATCTGATTCATTAGTAAGAGGCTAATGAATTTTAGAGTAGAGATAGATATGAAATTAAAATGCGCCACTTCGTCATACCTGGGTCGGTATTTACAGGTATCCAGTGTCTACAGGAGTTTCCAAACCTCCAGATTCCTGCCTGCGCAGGAATGACGATTTTTTTAGTTGCCGGGATAGTAGTGAAAAGTAATGAAAAATAGAATTGCACGACAATTAATATTTTATACGATACTTTTCAGTTCAGTCATTACGCTTATAATCACTGCTATACAGCTGTTTAATGAATTTCAGCTTGATGTTAAAGGCATTCATCAGAAGCTTGAACAAATTGATATAAGTCATAAGGAAAGCATCACCAATTCTGCCTGGTTATCTGACAGAAATCAGTTGCAGCTCATTCTTGATGGCATTACAGAATTACCTGACATTGTTTATTCTACCGTCAATCTTAAGGATGAGGAAGATATTGAAAGCGGCCATATTACTAAAGGCGATATAATAGAGAAATCATTAAACCTTAATTTTTATTACAATGAAAAAAATATAAATATCGGCAAGTTTGTTGTAGTTGCATCACTCACAGATGTTTACAATAGATTAATAAACAGGTTGTGGGTTATTTTACTCTCTAATGCTATAAAAACATTTTTTGTGGCTTTGTTTATTTATTTTATTTTTAGCCAGCTAGTTACCCGGCATCTTGTTAAAATTTCAGAATTTGCAGAGGGGCTTAATTTATTATCAGACAATAAGTTATTAACCCTCAACCGAACTGCAGAAAAAACCAATGAGTTTGATACGCTGGTTAACTCCATTAATAATATGCAACACAGGTTAAACACACAGGCCACAGAACTGAATCAGCAAAAACAGTATTTATCACAAACTCTGAATAGCATTGGAGATGCGGTTATTACCACAGATACCGCAGGCAATGTTACACGTCTGAATCCGGTTGCCGAGCGGCTCACTGGCTGGTCAAGTGCAGATGCCTGTGGCAAATCAGTTAAAATGGTATTTTCTATTGTCAACTCATCAACCCAGAAACCCATCGAAAACCCAATTGAAAAAGTATTAAGCACGGGTGAAACCGTTTTTCTCAGCAACCATACTATGTTGATATCAAAAGACGGCTCAAAATATCAGATTGCCGATTCAGCCGCACCCATCCTGCAGGAAAAAGGGCCATTGCTCGGCATGGTGCTGGTATTTAATGATGTAACAGAACAATACCGGTTACGTCAGAAAATTATTAGCAGCGAAAAAAGATATCAAACTCTGGCAAAGGTCGCCCCGGTAGGTATTTATTACACAGACAGAAATGGGCACTGTTTGTATGTTAATGAAAAGTGGAGTGAATTAACGGGCATATCGGCTGAAGATGCCATGGGTGATGGCTGGATTAAAGGGCTACACCCGGATGACAGAGAATATATTTTTGCTGAATGGGAAAAATCAACCCATCTCAATATACCGTTTCAGCTGGAGTATCGCTTTCAACATGCTGAGGGAAGCCACTGGGTTTTTGGCCAGGCGCTGGCAGAATATGATGAAAATAACAATATCATCGGTTATGTAGGCACCATTACTGATATCACCGATCGCAAAAATACAGAAAGCGCATTACGTCGTGCACAGAAAATGGATGCTCTGGGTAAACTCACCGGAGGTATCGCACACGACTACAACAATATGTTAGGTGTTGTTTTAGGTTACACCGAATTATTACAGAACAGCCTGGGCGACCAGCCTAAGCTGCTTAAGTATGCCAGAGAAATTCAGCATGCCGGTGAACGAGGCAGTAAACTCACCCGGAAACTGCTGGCATTTTCCCGCCAGAAGGCGAGCAATGCCAGCCCATTAGATCTGAACCAGAGCATTCGCAACGAGCAGCATATGCTGGAAAAAACCCTCACCGCACGCATTAAGCTGGTGCTTGAGCTGGAGGACGAACTATGGACAGTAAAGCTTGATAACAGCGATTTAGAGGATGCTATTCTCAATCTGAGCATCAATGCCAGCCATGCAATTGAAGGCAACGGGCGCTTAACCATTGACACAATGAACCTGCACATTGCAGACGTGGAGGCCCAGACTGCAGGTATTTCAGCCGGGGATTATGTCATGTTAAGCATGACTGATACCGGTAGTGGCATAGATGAATCAGTGCGCGATAAAATATTTGACCCTTTTTTCTCAACCAAGGGCGAACAGGGTACCGGGCTGGGATTAAGCCAGGTGTACGGCTTTGTGGAACGTAGCGGCGGTACGATTAAAGTACATTCTGAAGCTGGGCAGGGCACCTGTATTGAAATGTATTTCCCGCGCCTGCTGGCCGACCCGACAGACAGCAAAAAACCTTCAGCGCGACAAAAGACAGACCTGCAGGGTACGGAGAATATCCTGCTGGTGGATGATGAACCTGCCCTGTTAAGCCTCGCAGAAGAAATATTAACTCAGCAGGGCTATACGACGTACCTGGCAAACAGCGCCAGACAGGCACTGGAAACTCTTGACCGGCACCCAGTTGATTTAATAGTGAGTGATGTGATTATGCCTGAGATGGATGGCTATGAACTGGCAGCAATAGTTCAGCAAAAATACCCTGGCATAAAAATTCAGCTGGCCAGTGGCTTTAGTGATGAGCGCCATAAAAATAATACCTGCGAAAATTTACATCAAAATCTACTGTATAAGCCTTATACCTCAGACGCTTTATTACAGCAAATTCGTAAATTACTCGATAGCGATGCCTAAGCTGAATAGTTCGCCGCTTAACACTCAGGCTGATTCACCAAAATCAAAGTCAATCGGCTGCAGCTTTTCTTTTTGTTTATCAAATGCCTGCCATAGCTCTGCATAAGACTTGTTGATAAGTGGGTGGATTAAATCTGCTGCCACCTCGGCCATTGGCCAGAGCACAAAAGCTCGCAGCAGTATTTCATGCCGCGGAATCTGCAATTTATTTTCATCCAGTATCAGATCATCGTAGAGCAGCAAATCCAGATCGAGGGTTCTTGATGAAAACACAGGTTTAGTGCGATCCCGCCCATGTGTGTCTTCTATCTGCCGCAGCGTTTTAGCGACAGTGTGCACATCATCATTAGTCTGCAGGCCGATGACCATATTATAGAAATTTTCACCCTTAAAGCCGACGGCTTCACTTTCATACACGGATGACAGCAGTAATTCACCGTAACGATGACGCAGAGCATTTACACCAGCGCGGGTAAGCGCTTCTCGATTAATATTACTACCTAAGCTGATATAGACCTGTGGCATATTATTGCTGACTGCGCTCAATTAAAACACCCACATCCTGTGAATCAGTAACAGCACCGGGTTTGCTTAAACGCAACCTCAGCCAGGGCACATCAAATTCATTGAGAATAATCTGTGAGCATTGCTCTGCCAGTGCCTCCACCAGCTGAAACTCAGATTTACCGACAAAATCAATCAGCCGTTTGGCGACGGATTTATAGTCGAGGGTATCATCAATATGATCTGTTTCACCGGCACGGCGAATGTCCGTGCCCATTTCGAGGTCGAGGCTGACTGTCTGGCGAATTTCACGCTCCCAGTCGTAAATACCAATAACAGTTTCTATGCGTAGATCGCGTATATATACAATATCCATTATATTTGTTTCCAGAGGGGTTGGGCCATTACATTATTTATTTAAAAATCAATACGTTAGGGGGTTTTTCTTGCCAAAATTGGCTCCCACTATACAATGAAGCGACGGCGACTAACAATGACCAGCAACAATACTGCAGGAATTATCCAAAACAACTTGTTTACCGCCTGCTAATCCGGTATTATCACGCCCCTTTCGGATTTCCAGAGTTTGTCAGGTTTTAGCACCGGCAAACTCTATATATTTAAGTTTTGACTGGAGTCATCCATGGCTAGAGTATGTCAGGTCACAGGCAAGAAACCTATGGCTGGTAATAATGTATCACACGCGCATAACAAGACGCGTCGTCGCTTTTTGCCTAATTTACACAACCACCGTTTCTGGGTGGAGAGTGAAAAGCGTTATGTAAGGCTGCGTGTTTCAACATCTGGTATGCGTCTTATCGATAAGAAGGGCATAGAAGCTGTATTGTCAGATATGCGTGCCCGTGGCGAAAAGGTTTAAGGGGTAGAATCATGCGTGAAAAAATTAAATTAGTTTCATCTGCGGGTACGGGGCACTTCTACACCACAGACAAAAGCAAGAAAAACATGCCTGAAAAAATGGAGATCAAAAAATTTGATCCTGTAGTGCGCAAGTATGTGATGTACAAAGAAGCCAAAATTAAATAAGGCTGAGAACGACATCTTAAAAAAACCCGCTTTATAGCGGGTTTTTTTTTGCCCGAATAAACAGAAGCGCCCATAAAGCCGAATATTTCTTTCAATTTTGAACTATATTTACTAGTGAATCAGATGAAAAGAATAGCTTTCTTAACTCACAGAAGCTTAGCAAAGATAGTTTCTTCTGTAGGAGGCAGCTAAAGCTAACGCCTGCAGGTGCTATTTTTATAATGCTTATTAGCAGCCCCCTTTATTTCTGACTCAGTAATAAAAGAAAAATAATCCAGGGAAGCTCTGCTTAAGTCATAAAAGAGATTGCCTAATAATAAAGAACCTCCAACAATGGCTGAAATATTTGTAGGGCGACAGCCCATCTATACTCGGGATCTGCATGTATATGCCTACGAACTCATGTCCCCCTGCATTGAAAACAGCTGTGATATAGCTGCTGATCAGGCGACCTCGCAGGTAATTATCAATACCTTTATGGAAATTGGCATCGACAGACTGGTCGGCAAAAAAACAGCGTTTATTACCCTCACCGAACATTTTCTGCAAAGCGACTATGAGTTACCGCTGCCGGTCGAACGGCTTATAATAAAAATTCCTGCCTATGCCAGCATCACCGATGAGGTCATTGCGGGTGTTAAGCGCCTCGCCGACTCAGGGTTTAAACTGGCGCTGGATAATTATTTGCAACACCCTGCATTACAGCCTTTATCCAGCATGGCCAGCGTTATTGATATCAATATTGAAAATCTCGCCGCTTCTGATATACGTACCCATTTAAAAACACTTAAAAAGCTGCATCCCGTTATACTGGCAGACCATGTAAAAACCCATGAAGAATATGAAGTCTGCCGCGATGCAGGTATTGATTATATCCAGGGCTACTTTCTTAATAGACCACGGGTTATCAGTGGCGAGTCACTAGATTCGAACCAGACGAGCATTATCAATCTACTCTCCACCCTGCATAATCCGGAAATGGATACGACCACCATTGTTGATGTTATCAGTAAAGATGTGGCACTCAGCTATAAAATTCTGCAGTTAATGAATTCTGCTTTTTTCTCACGCTCTACTAAAATTGAATCTGTACAACACGCAATAGTCATGCTGGGACGCAAACAACTATGCACCTGGGCGTCTTTGTTGGCTCTCAGTGGCATGGATAACAAGCCCCGTGAACAGGTACGCATTTCCATGGTGCGTGCCCGTAGTTGCGAATTACTGGCAGAAAAAGCCGGCCTTAATGCTGCTGACAGTTTTTTCACGGTGGGCATGTTTTCATCGCTGAATCTACTGATGGATCGCAGCCTGCAGGAGCTGATTGAGCCACTACCTCTAACCGATAAAATGATGGCGGCTCTGCTAAAGCGTGAGGGCGAAATGGGTGCAGCCATTAACTGTACGCTGGCTCAGGAAGAGGGTGACTGGGTGAATATTCAGTTTGCCGGGTTAAGCCCTGAAAAATTATCCGCTATAAATATCGAAGCGATTAACTGGGCAGAAGATATATTAAATAGTATTTAAGTTTTCATTACTGTCCCATTAACTTAAACAACTTCGCCATTCCTGCGCAGATATGGCTGTGTTTTTTAAGTTAACGGGACAGCAGTGTTAAATTTTATTGATTTTAGAGGAGTGTAATTTTAACTCACCATGCAGGATATTTTCGTAGGCCGTCAACCCATTTATAACCGTAATCTCGGGATCTATGCCTATGAGATGTTATTTCATGACGGCTGTGAAAACAGTGCCGGCGAAGAACCCAGCGAAGATAGAGCCAGCTCCCAGGAAATCATCAATACCTTCGTTGATATGGGCCTGAGCAATCTGGTGGGTAACAGCCTTGCTAATATTACTCTCACCGAACATTTTCTTATTCGCAGAAACGCATTACCTTTTCCGGGGGAAAGGGTAATTCTGGATATACACCCCAATATACCCATAAATGAACACACATTAAACACACTGCGTAAATTTAAAAACTCTGGTTTTACTCTTGCTCTGAATAACTACCATGAAATATCTGATTTTTCCGAACTATTTGAAATAGCCGATATTTTTAAATTAGATATTCAGTACACAACTAAAAAAGAAGCCCAGTCGTACATAAAACGTCTGAAAAAACACGGGCTAAAAATACTCGCCAAAAAAGTTGAAACCCTTGAGGAATATGAATCTTATATGGATATGGATTTCGATTATTTTCAGGGATTTTTTCTAAGTAATCCACGTATTTTAAAAAGCAAAACATTAGAAACCAGCAAATTATCAGCAATGCAGCTGCTCTCCACCCTGTGTAATTCAGACTCAGACACTGCAAGCATTGAACAGGCAATCAGCTCCGACCTGACACTTAGTTATAAACTGCTAAAACTTATGAACTCTGCATTTTTCCATCTGCCAGATGAAATTGATTCGATAAAACGTGCAGTTGTTTTTTTAGGTCGTCGCAAACTCACCTACTGGGCGTCTATGCTTGCCTTAAGCAATATGAATAATCGACCGCTTGAATTAGTTAAAATTGCCATGGTTCGAGCTAAAACCTGTGAGCTAATTGCTAAAAAGCTGGAGCTTAAAGATACTGAGCAGTTTTTTACTGCGGGTATGTTTTCTGCTTTAGATATATTAATGGAGCGCCCGATCAACTCATTAATAACGCCACTACCATTAGCAGATGAAATAAAAGCAGGCATAGTACATCATAAAGGCAATATTGGTGTTCTGGTAAAATGCAGCCGTTTGCTGGAAACCTCCGCAGCTAAAAAACTTTCCATTAAAGGTATAACAAAAGCTGAACTTTCTGCACTATATTTTCAGGCAGATAACTGGGCACAGAAAGTGACGCAATCAATTAAATAAAGATATCAGCTAAAGTTGCAACCATTCTTGCGCGAATAAGTGGTATTAAATTACTCATGAATCAGATGAAAAGAATAGTTGTTCTTACATCACAGAACATAACCATAATCATTTTTCCTGTAGGCGTTAGCTTTAGCTGACGATGCATCTGGCAAAGCGAAGCGAGCCAATAACCTTAACGGCTCGCTTCGCATCGCAGTTATTATCGTCAGCTAAAGCTAACTCCTACAGGTGCTTTTTTTTCAGAGCTGATGAATTTTCCCTGCTGAGCTTGCATCAAAATAAAAACAGGTTCACTATATTCAGCAAAGCTGTGATGTATTCTTAATACAGAAGTTCCCCGAGTTAATTAAGGTTCCGAAAATGGATATATTGTTAGAACTCATTAAAATTACTCCTTCTCTTTTATGGTTTATATTTATTGTATTCCTGATTATCTGTTTTTATCGCCCTTTAAAAGAAGACATTCTACCCAGACTTAAAACCTTTGAGGCGGCGGGTATTAAATTTTCTCTGGTTCGTGATTCTATGGATGCAGCTATCGTACTTGCAGAAAAATCTCGCCAATGGAAAGTCGACATATCAGAAAACAGTAAACTCAATGTTGAGCGCAGGGCCAGAGCGAATATATCCGTATTTAAGGGCAGCTTTATTCTCTGGGTTGACGATCATCCAGAAAACAATCTTAATGAACGCAGAATGCTCAACCAGCTGGGTGCGAATATTGATGTAGCGCTGAGCACTAAAGATGCCGTTCGCATGTTAGAAAATGGGGATTACGATCTGGTATTTTCGGATATGACACGGGATAAAAATAAAACTGCCGGTCTTGAATTGCTCGAAGAATTCAAAAACAACCATATTCAGCAGGCCGTCATCTTTTATATAGGTGTTATCGACTCTGATAAATCTGTACCAGATGGTTGTTTCGGTATAACCAACCGACCGGATCAGCTATTACACTACACCCTTGATGTGCTTGAGAGAATAAAATATTAAGAACCCCGGTCAGGCAGGTGCATGCTAACCATATGCTGTATCAGGTTCTCAATGTATTTTACATCGTATAAATTGCAAATTTACTTTATCTGTTTTTGTTCGCGCAACGATTAATATAAGACATTAGCCCGCTATACGGTATACTCATTTTTTTCTTTATCGCCAGCAAAAAAGAGAATATATATGTGTGGTTTTGCCGGGTTATTGTTTTCCAGCTCTCAGCTTAAAAATCATTTTTCTCCCGGCCTCAGTGGTTTTCGTCGGGCAGCTAGCCGCATTGCGAATCGCGGCGATACAGATCACCGGGAATTTATTAATGGCAATATCTGGTTAAGCCATTATCGGCTGGCATTTCAGGATGTGGATGCGGGCATACAGCCCATGCAAAGCCAGGATGGGCAGCACATCATTATCTTTAATGGTGAAGTATATAACCACCTGCAACTTCGCGATAAAATCAGCAAAAAATCCGGCTACCAGTTCTCCACCCGTAGTGACACCGAAACTATTTTGCAGGGCTGGAAAGTGTTAGGTTCAGATTTTTTTAACCAGTTTGATGGTGAATATGCCTTTGTCATTATTAATCTGGATGGTAGTGGCTTAGTTGCTCATCGAGATCACTTTGGCGTTAAGCCACTGTTTTTCCGTGTCGCCGATATCGATAGCCGAATTTTTGCAAATTACGCCGCCAAATATAGATTCACTGCTTCAAGGTTAGAGTTCGCCAGTGAAATAAAAGGCCTGGCCTCTGCCAGAAGCTGGAACCGCACCGGGCTATTGCGACAGTATGTTGGCCTTTATGAGCCCATTTGCACGCCATTTAATCATATCATTCAGTTACCGGCGGGGAGTATTTTTACTGCCCGCAAGGGTGTCGACGGATTTGATATTGAAATCATTAACCACAACAAACCTGTGCGACAACAATCACAGGGTATACAGGCTGCCAGTGAAATAGATTTTGAAACTGCATTCAGGCAATCAGTTAATGACAGACTGCTAAGCGATGTAGAGCTGGGAGTTTATCTTAGTGGCGGGGTCGACTCTAAAGCCGTTGCCTATGAAATGGCTCGTGCTTCGCAACAGGCGCAGAATCTTAAATCATTCACGGTTGGGTTCAGCCAGTCTGGCTATGATGAATCACCGGCTGCCCTGCATTTTTCCGCTTATCTTGGTTTCAATCCTCACCTGATTACGCTGGACAATGAGGCATTAAACTACTCATATCCACTCTCGGTTCAGGCCAGCGAACTGGTTCAACCCTATACCAATGGCTCGGCAAAGTGGTGGCTGAGTCTTTTTAGCCGCCAGTATGTGCAGGGTGTTTTAACCGGCGACGGCGCAGATGAGGTTCTCTGCGGATACCCCAGTTACCGTTATGCCAGCTGGTGGAAACAGACCATGCGCAGTCGCGGCCAGGCCCGCAGCGCAACTGAAGTGCAGGCCTTACTGGATAAAATGCCATTAGGCACACGTCAGCGTGATGGTCTGTATATTGGCCGCTTTGCTGCGGATACTAAAAACCCCTGGCTGGCCGGCTCCAGTGCCGAAGGTACAGGACAGGATTTCATCGACAGCCTGCGTACTCTGGGAGTTCCGCATCCACTGTTTGGACAAATTCATGCCATCAGCACAGCCTTACTTGGCAAAGATGCAGATAACTGGCTCATATCTCAGGCAGAGTCGGTTCGCAGCTGGTTTGCTGCTGGCCTCAATAACCTTGAGTCTGAACTGTGTAATCCAGAACATGCCCTGTTACTCTGGCAAAACTACTTTGCTAAAGCCCACCTGCCGGTACTGATACTCAACTGGGTAGGCGATCGTATGGAAATGGCGAATACACTGGAAGGCCGTACCCCGTTTATGTCCAGGCATGTGCGTGAATTGATCATGCATCAGCCAGACAGAAATATGCTGAGCGGTTTTAAAGACAAGGCCTTACTCAGACGAACTTATGCCCGCCTGTTTCCAGCAGAATTTGCCAACACACCTAAAAAACAGTTTAATGCGCCCTTTGTTAAATCCAGTGAATTAATGCAACGCTTCAACACCGATAAAATATTTGAAGCCACAGGTCTGGCTGATAATTCAGTTTTTAATAGCCTGCTCACGGCAAGTCAGACAACAGATGAATCCAGCCCATATCTGAGCACACACCTGCTTTCAGCCTGTCAAACTGCGATTAGCCTGAGCATCGTCAATAGCAGTGTTGTAGACAATAATGAAATCCACCGTAATACAGCGTTCGAAAACCGTTATTTAGAAAAAGGCGGCCCGGTTCAGGTAAATGAGTGAGACATGGCGGCAACTTATAGACTGCATACTCATGCACAATAATCGGTGAACCTGCTATCACCTAATTCATCGCCCTGCATGCAGGGATAGCTCAGGGTCAGATCCAATGCCGGTAAGTTAAGATTTAAGCGCATGATTTTAAAGTGTATTATTCCATTATATCGGCTCTTCTCCGGTCTTGTGTATAGAAAACGGATGATAGCTTTATCTAACGTATTGATGTGTTCATATTAATCTGAGAATAAATTTAACCACTAATAGTTGGCCCTGTTTTACAAATAAAAAATGATTGTCGTCATCCCCGATTGCCTGTGTCGGGAACGACAGAATTTGTTATTCTGGATTGTATACACAAGACCAGAGAAGAGCCCTTATAATTTATTCATACACTTAAGATCATACACTTAAAGCTTAACTTACTGCCATTCGGGTCAGATCTATTATTTTATGTTTCGCCGCAGCAATAGATTACCCCAGTCATCGACCACACAGGTCCAGCCTATGTCTATTAATGTTGTCGCCACTTTTTCAAGAATGAGTGCCGGGCCGATAATTTTCTGCCCGCCATACAGCTGTTCACGTTGATAAACTAACACCGGTTTTTCAAACCCATAACAGCTCACCTGCTGTGGCTCTTTATATTTACCACTACTCTTACTAACCACCACGGGTAATTTAAATGGCGGCACCTCACCTTTTATGCTTACCCGCAAATTCACCAGCTCAACCCGCATAGCAAGCTCATGCCCATAGGTGTTTTTATGTAGCTGGTGAAACGACTGTTGAATACAGTTTACATCTGCTACCCAGGGTAAATTTAAGGTGAAACTCTGGCCTTTATAACGTAAATCCAGTGAACGCTGTAATGAGGGAGCGCCGCTTAGCTCCTGCTGCATATCTTCAATACCGCGGTTTTCTAAATCTACGAATAAATTTTCCAGCTGCTGTGCATCACTACTTAATAAATCCTGAATACAGGAGTGCGAAACATCTCGACTCGGTGCTGCCACCAGCATACCTAATGCGGATAGCACACCACCGTAAACCGGTACCACTGCACGCTGCATATTCAGGGCCTCCGCCAGGGCGCACACATGTAAACCTCCAGCACCACCAAAACAGCTCAGGGAAAATTCTTCTGGATTAAATCCCTTCTGCACAGAAATGGTGCGTAATGCTCGCACCATGTGCTCATTTGCAATTAGAATAATACCCTCGGCTGCAATTTCTATTGATAAACCCAGGGGTTCTGCAATGCTCAATAGCGCCGCTTCTGCCGCCTTAATATCAAGCCGCATTCCCTGGGCCAGAAAACCATCCGCGCGCAACCGACCCAATATAAGGTTAGCATCGGTCACCGTAGGCTGTACGCCACCCTGCCCATAACAGGCTGGCCCGGGGCTGGCACCCGCAGACTGCGGCCCCACATTTAACAACCCCCCTGCATCCACAGTAGCAACCGAGCCACCACCCGCACCAATGGTATGCATATCCACCATCGGCACAGCGACCGGATAGCCGCCAATACTGCCCTCGGAGCTCAGTTTTATCTCACCCTCGATTAAGGCCACATCGGTAGAAGTTCCACCCATATCAAAGCTCAGTAACTTCGCCTCACCGGTTAACCTGCCCATATATTGCGCAGCCTTTAAGCCCCCCGCAGGGCCAGACAATAAAAGGTTCACCGCATGCTGGCCCGCACGGGCGGCACTAATCGTGCCGCCACTACTCTGCAATATGCATAAGTTAGGCTTATTTGCATGATTTTCAATGCGTGCTGCTAACGCATTAAACAATCGCTTTATGTAGCCCTGCATGAGTGGGCCAATATAGGCATTTAAGGTGGTCGCCATACCCCGCTCATATTCTTTATATTCAGGTAACACATCCGCAGAACAGCTAATGAAAAGGTCTTTGCAACTCGTCGCCAGGCGTTTTTTTATTTCTTGTTCCTGGCTATTATCCAGAAATGAAAACAGTAAATTTATCGCCACAGCCTGTGGGTTAATTAGCTTAATCGATGCAATTAATGCATCCACATCCGCGGCTACTAATGGCTCAATTATTTCACCTGCAGCAGATAAGCGCGTATTAATTTCAAGACAATGGCTGGCAGGAATCAATGGCGGCCGGGGTTCTGGCATTAAATTATATAACTCAGGCCGGGCCTGACGCCCAATACTAAGCACATCCGCAAAACCCAGGTTTGCTACATAAACGGTTTCTACGCCCTTGCCTTCCAGCAGGGCATTGGTGGCCACAGTAGAGCCATGAATTATGTGTAAATTATCAACAGGAATCTGTAGCTCATCCAGGCCCTGTAAGATTGCCTGCTCTGGCGCATCCGGTGTAGACAGCACTTTGTTAATGCGAATAGACTTTCCGTCAAAATAAACAAAATCGGTAAAAGTTCCGCCGGTGTCGATGCCGAGCCAGTGAGTTGACATAGTTTTAAATATTTAACGGGATTCCAGTAAGCGAGCCAGCTTATCATCACCCTGTGCACATGAAAAGCGCCCTCATTATTATGCAGCAGCGCTTTCGTAATGGATGAGAATTTTATATTGCGCAACTGAAATCTCTCCTACAAATCACTTGTAAGCTGACTGTTTCCTGATATTATTTTGCCCCATGTCACCCCTTATTCAGGCCCAGAACCTACATCGCTACTATGCAGACACCCATGCGGTGAAAAATATTTCTATCGAACTCCATCAGGGCGAAATTCTAGGCTTACTCGGCCCCAATGGTGCGGGCAAATCCAGCTGCTTACAGATGCTCTGCGGGGTGCTAGCGCCTGCTGCGGGTCAGATACTCATTAATGGGCTGGATCTTCTCGACCAGCCGAATCAGGCTAAACAGCTGATTGGTTATTTGCCCGACAGACCACCGCTTTACCCCGAACTCACCATCAATGAATATCTTAACTATGCCGCCGCTTTACGCCGGGTTAAAAAAGCTCAGATAAAGAGTTTACGCGACCAGGCAATGCAGCGCTGTGGTCTGCAGGACGTTGGCAACCGTCTGATTGGCAATTTATCCAAAGGCTACCAGCAACGAGTCGGTATTGCCCAGGCCATTATCCATCAGCCAGATGTGATTATTCTGGATGAACCAACCGTAGGGCTGGACCCGATTCAGATGCATGAAATTCGCAAACTAATTTTAGAGCTGGGACAACAGCACGGGGTCATTTTATCCACCCATATTCTGCCCGAAGTACAGGCCGTATGTAACCGGGTGCAAATGATTCATCAGGGACATTCCGTATTTAATAAAAACATAGATGAGTTAACACAAAACAATCAGCTTAACCTGCATTTGCAGCAGCCACCCGCAATAGACGAAATTTTAAAATTACCTGGTGTGCAAAACGCAGAAGTATTATCTGCCGGACAATATCTACTCAAGGGTGAAGAGTTACATCTTTCGCAGACAGATATCAGCCGGCATTGCGTAGAGCAAAACTGGGGGCTTCTGGAAATCAGCCTCAAACAAAACAGCCTGGAACAGATATTTCTAAATTTAACCTCGGGTGAAGATAAGCATGGCGAGGCAGCTGCATGATCATAAAAATTGCAATGCGTGAATTACGCAGCCTGTTTTTATCTCCGCTGGCGTGGATTATCCTCGGTGTCATGCAAATTTTACTTGCATGGAAGTTCCTTAGCTATATTGAAATGTTTTTTAGCCTGCAGCCCGACTTAATAAACATTAAAAATGCACCCGGTGTAACCGACCTGGTGGTAGCGCCTTTGTTCGATTTTTCAAAAATTCTTTTATTAATTATTTGCCCACTCATCACCATGCGCCTTCTCAGCGAAGAAAAACAGTCGGGCACTTTAAAATTATTATTATCATCACCCATTTCCATGACTGAAATAATACTCGGAAAATACCTGGGTGCCTTATCATTTTTCGTCATAATAATTTTAATAACCGGCTTAATGCCACTGTCATTAATATCTGCCACAGACCTGGACATGGGGAAATTTGCCTCTGGCATGCTGGGCCAGTTTTTAACAGTTGCTGCATTTGCTGCACTTGGGCTTTATATGTCGTCTCTCAGCAAGCAGCCTGTGAATGCTGCCGCCGGCACATTTGGCCTGCTTATTTTATTCTGGATTATTAACATAGCCAGTAATGCAACCACCGAAGGCAATAATTTTTTTAACACTATATCCATGACATATCATAGTATTCAGATGCTGCGAGGTATTGTTTACACATCTGATATTGCCTATTTTGTTCTATTTAGCCTTGGCTTTATTTTGCTCAGTATTCGCCAGCTAGATGCACAACGATTGCAGAGTTAAGCCAAATTAATGAAAGTCACCGCAAAATCTCGCATAAATTACCGGATTCAATATATCCTGTTTATTCTACTGTTACTTGGCTGCATAGGTTTTGCCGGCTGGTTAAGTAACGAATACAATATTCGCAGTGACTGGACAGCAGGCAAACGCCACTCCCTTGCTGAAGACACAGTACAGTTATTAGCACAGCTCCCTTCTGCAATTAGCCTGCGCAGTTATCAGGCCGATGAACCGACTCTGATTCAGGCAATTAAAGAAATATTGCAACGTTATCAAAGCCACAAAAGCAACTTCACTTTCCAGATAATTAACCCGGATATTTTTATACAACAGGCCAGACAGGACAATATACAGCGCTATGGTCAAACTATTATTGAATATAATGGACAAAATGAGCGCATTGACAGCTTATCAGAAGAATCAATTACTAATGCCTTAATCAGATTACAGAGGGGCAGCAAGCCAAAATTATTATTTGTTGGCCAGCATGGTGAGCGTAGCATTAAAGATAATACTGCAACGGGTTACAGCCAGCTTGCAAACCGCTTAACCAACAAGGGATTTGATATAAACAGCATCAATTTATTACAGCATTCTTTAGTCACCGAAAATACCGTGCTTGTCATTGGTTCAATTAATAAAGCATTACTAGTCAGTGAGCAGGAAAAAATTCAGCTCTATATAAACCAGGGCGGCAACCTGTTATGGCTACAGGACCCTCAACTGCACTCCTCACAGGAGACCATTAAAAACGCGTTAAATATTACTTTTCCAGACGGGACTTTAGTAGATAATAATCAGGAAGTTAGTCGCATGTTGCAACTTACTCATCCGGCAATTATTCCTGTGCTGGAATATAAAATGCACCCGATCACAGCAAAAATGCAGTACTTCACCCTGTTCACTACAGCCACAGCAATACAAAGCAGGCAAACTGATACTAACTGGATATCTTCAGACCTGCTGATTAGCTCAGAGACAAGCTGGTCTGAAACCGACGATTTTACTGCTGACATTGAATTTAATCAGAACAGGGATATCGCCGGCCCCTTCAGCCTTGGCATTGCACAACAACGTCAAATTGAAGTTAATGGCAAAAAAACTTCTCAGCGAATTGTTGTTATTGGTGACACAGACTTCATTGCCAACAATAATCTGGGACAGGGAGCGAACCTTGATTTTATTATTAATACACTTAACTGGCTGAGTAAAGATGATAATTTAATTTCTATAGCCCCTAAAAACGCACCCGACTTACAGCTTGATCTTTCCGCAACTGCAGCTTTCACTATAGGTTTATTCTTTTTAATTATTCTGCCACTGCTGTTTTTTATCAGCGGTGCTTATATATGGTTTAAACGTCGAAAACAATGAATAAGCGCAGCCTTGTCAATATTTTGTTGTTCGTTATTCTGCTTTGCTTTATTGTTTTTTTTATAAATAAAAAAAACAGTCCTGCCGAAGTTCAACGCTTAAGCTCGCTTGATATTAGTGAAATAACCGAGATATTTATTCCTCGTAAACAGGGAAAAAATATTCGCTTTCGCAAAACAGAAACCAGCAACTGGTATATGCTTGAACCTTATCAAATTAAAGCCCACTCATTCAGAATAAACACCCTTCTTAGCCTCACTCAAACACCGGTAAATACCGCTTATGCCATAGAACAACTTGAGCTAAGCGATTATGCACTGGATAAACCCAGGGCCATTATTATCTTTAATAATACACAAATAAAATTCGGTAAAAGCAACCCGATGAATAACAAACGCTATCTTTTATCTGAAAACAAAATGTTTCTAGTTTATGATCAGCTTTATCCACTAGTCAATGCACAGGCCGTAAGTTTTATCGATTTGTCCCTGTTACCTGAAGATTTCCAAATAGTAAAAATTCAGACGCCGGCAGTAGACATCCAGCTGCAAAACAGCCAGTGGCAATCAACTGATAACAAATTAAACGCAGACCAGATACAAAGCCTGCTACAACACTGGAGATCTGTTCAGGCTTTTGCTGTACATAAATACTTAGCCAGAAAACAGCTGGGTGAAATTAAAATTTACTCTAAAACAGGAAACTTGACTTTTATTGTGTCAGACACTGATCCCTGGCTTATTCTGGCACTTCCTCAGCTGGGCATTGAGTATCATCTGGACAAGTCATTTAAAAACAGGCTTTTTGGACAGATTGAAGCAAGCCCTGATAATGCCTGAGCTACCCGAAGTAGAAACATCACGCCGCGGTATTGAACCACACATTTTGAACAGGACAGTGACGGATGTTATTGTACGCCAGAAAAACCTGCGCTGGCCTATCCCCGCCACCTTAAAATCACAGCTTGTTAATCAGAAAATCAGACAGGTTGAACGTCGCGGTAAATATATTTTATTATATACGGATGCCGGCACAGTTATACTTCATCTCGGTATGTCGGGTAGCTTACGTATTCTTAAACAATCTGTCCCCCCTGAAAAACATGATCATTTCGATATTTTTTTTAGCAATAACAAACTGCTACGGCTGCGTGACCCGAGGCGTTTTGGTGCCGTATTATGGACAAAGAAAGATCCGCTAAAACATAAACTACTGTGTGATCTGGGCCCTGAACCATTAAGCAATGACTTTACAGCTGAATATTTATTTGCCATTAGTCGCAAACGAAGTGTTGCCATAAAAACCCTGTTAATGAATAGTCATATCGTGGTGGGTGTTGGAAATATCTATGCAAACGAATCACTGTTCAGTGCCGGCATTAACCCAAAGCGTGCGGCCAGTAAGATTTCCCTGAACCGGTATCAGCAATTAGTTAACTCAGTCAAAAGTATATTACAACTTTCAATTGAGCAGGGCGGCACCACCTTACGTGATTTCACTCAAGAGGATGGAAAACCCGGCTATTTTCAGCAAACCTTAGCTGTGTATGGTCGAACGTCTGAGCCCTGCCCTGTTTGCGGCAAACCCATAAAGAAAATCAGCCAGGCCCAGCGGTCTACTTTTTATTGCAGCCATTGCCAGAAATAGAGACCCAGACTTGTATTTTTTAGTGTTTCTTCTAAGATAGAAGTACGAGCAACTAAATTTAAATCATTTGAAATGGCAAAAAAACATAAGCGCAGTAAAGTAGACAAGGGGCAGATTATTGGGGCAATTATTTTTATTTCTCTATTTATAGGCCTGATCTTACTTGGGCTTTTCTATGAATCTGGCTCACAGTTTGACAGCAGTTTTTTTGATGATCTGGGCAGAGTGATGCAGGGGCAATACGACTAATTAAAGGCGTAGCCGTAAGTCAAAAAATAGTTGCTATGTTTTAACTTACAGCTACAAATTTAGCTGATTTATTGCAGGAATGTAATCAGTAAACCTTAAAGCTTATCTGCTTCAGCTGCCAGGTATTCAGATACACCAGCAGGCGTTGCATTCATCCCCTTATCGCCTTCTTTCCAGCCTGCGGGGCACACTTCACCATGTTCTTCGTGAAACTGTAGTGCATCAACCATACGCAGCATTTCATCAATATTTCGCCCTAGTGGCAGATCATTTACCACCTGATGACGAACCATGCCATTGCTGTCAATTAGAAATGAACCACGGAAAGCAACACCTGCATCCGGATGCTCAACATCATAGGCCTGACAGATATCATGTTTAACATCTGCTACCAGCGTATACCCTACCTGACCAATACCACCATCATTAATCGCGGTGTTACGCCATGCATTATGTGAAAACTGTGAATCAATTGATACACCAATTACTTCTACATTGCGTTTTTTAAATTCCTGCAGACGATGATCAAATGCAATCAGCTCTGATGGACAGACAAACGTAAAATCCAGGGGATAGAAAAACACAACTGCAGTTTTACCTTCAGTTGCATTTTTGAAATTATAATCATCAACAATCTCACCATTACCCAGAACGGCTGCTGCTGTGAAATCCGGCGCTTCGCGACCAACTAGTACACCCATGACAGGCTCCTTATATTATTTAAATATCTGAACACGTAAGATAGAGTTATTGGGCAGAAATTCAAGCCATTTCAATAAATACTGCTTAAATTATATCTATCACTATAATAGATATTATCAATACCAGACCAGACGCAACCAATATGATGCTCAAGCCTGATTTCTTTAACCGGAATGCCTGCATAATTGCCAGGAATCTGCTGGGCAAGATCATTCGCCATAAACACCAGGGGCACTGGCTGGCGGCTCGTATTATCGAAACTGAATCTTATTATCTGCACGAAAAAGGCAGCCATGCATCGCTAGGCTTTACGGAAAAGCGCAAAGCACTGTTTATGCCGGCAGGGACTATTTATATGTATTATGCCCGCGGCCATGATTCACTAAACTTTAGTGTAAAGGGCCGCGGAAATGCGGTGCTGATTAAATCAGCATATTTTTATTACGATCAGCTCTGTGACCTGGATGCGCTGTCAATTATGCAATCATTAAATCCACTGCCATCTGGCAACCTGCGCAGCCCGGAAAAGCTTTGCGCTGGCCAGACACTACTCTGCCGCTCTCTGGGTTTAAAAGTGACCGACTGGGATCAGCAGCAACTCAGTGAGCATAATTTTTTTATTGACGATATTAACTACACTCCCGAAAAAATAATTAAGACTCGCCGTTTAGGCATTCCTGAAGGCCGGGATGAACACTTACAGAATCGCTTTATTGATTTCAACTATGCTAAACATTGCACCAGCAACCCCTTAACTAAACGTAACTGGCTTGAAAATATAAATTATAGTATTAGTCGTTTAAATAAACGGGGATGATTTTGAATATCATTTCTACCGAGCCTCTTAAAAAGCACCTCAGAGTGATATAGACATTGAGTGCATATTTTATAAAACTTATTATCACTTTGACTTAGGCCGAAACACCTTAATCACCTCTTCATTGTTTTCCAGATAAGGGCCTTCAATTAAATCCACGCAATAGGGTATAGCGGGGAATACTGCATCCAGGCACTCCCGAATAGACTTAGGTTTACCAGGCAAATTAACGATTAGACAGCTGCCTCGAATACCCGCCGTTTGTCGGGATAATATGGCTGTGGGCACATACTGTAAACTCACCTGGCGCATTAACTCACCAAAACCCGGCATCATTTTTTCGCACACAGCTGCCGTTGCCTCCGGCACCAGATCTCTGGGTGCTGGCCCGGTACCACCGGTCGTTATCGTTAGACAGCAGCCATGATTATCCACCATATCAATTAAGGCGGCTTCCACACCTGGCTGATCATCGGCTATCACCTTATACACAGGCTCCCATTCTGAACTCAGGTACTCATTCAGGGTATCAATAATGGCCTGCCCCGAGAGATCTTCATAGATGCCAGCACTGGCACGGTCAGAAGCGGTTAAAACACCAATTTTAATTTTTGACATAAATCAACAACCCATAAATCTTAAAAAAAATCATTATACCAAGCATCGACAATGCAAATATCATATAAAACTAAACTAAACTTATAGACATGAATAAGCCAACAGAAATAGAACTCAAAACTGCATTAGTCGCCGCTACCACCATGGAGGAGCACAATAAAGACCCCTTCTATATCGCCAAAACCCTGCTAAACCATGACTATCGCCTCAAGCATTTCGAGGAATTACTAAAAGCCGCTGATCTCTACATAAACCACGGCCATACCGACCGTGAACACATGGCTTTAGTACAATGCATAGAAAAACTAAACGAGCCAGAAAACCACAAACAAGATGATGACACCTAAAACTCTAAACTTTCCCTCCTATGCAGACACCCATTTTAAGTTACTAATGACAAAAAAATATTCCCATTTTCTTACATGATTAAAATCTTGATGTTATGGATCAGGTTTTATTGTTTTTTGATATAAAGCGAGGGAAGTTTACAAAACCATGATTTTTTGGCAGCAGAAAACTCAATTAGTTATACATAAAATTTCATATTGTATTTAATTTTGTTTATTACGGAAAAAACTGCTCACAACTCTGTTTACACACTGTGCGTTTATATCCCAGTTGCTTACAGGCGTGTTTTAGTTTGATCACGGAGC
>QIDK01000016.1 GCA_003228405.1 Gammaproteobacteria bacterium
ATATTTAAATTTCATAAGTGGTTAATTTATATATTCTTTTAACTTAATTCTTCTGAATAACTCACCGGTAATGTCTGATTAGCTATGCCTGGAATCAGGCTGAGAAAAATGGCCTCTATTGCTGGCCCGCCTGAAATAATCAGACTTGAGCAGAGCATCTCTGGCTCTATAACTCCGGGTTTGCTATTCGCTCCATTAAATAACACAAACAGTCCTGACGAATCACCTGGGTATTCATGGTTAGCATAGCGGGCATTATGGATTTCTTTAATATAATTTTATCACTTTCATATTCAAAAAATTCCCGCCCTACTTCCCGCTCATCTTCATCAAAAGCCTGTAGATAAGCGCTGCTTTCCGGCTCTACTCTGGCCAGTACGGTGCCCGGTTTCAGCTCACAAAAATTATAGTCTTCAATTTCCGTTAATAAATTAATGGTCGCATCATCTTCAAATCCAAATGAATAGCCTTCTGGAATTTTTACTCTGGCCACTGTGTGAAATAAATTTAAATGGCTTGAGCAACATTGATTAAAATTGTCTAAATTCAGCACATTTTTTAAATAACTCAATACATGATCGATTCCCGCTGCTTCACCTGATAAACCACACTCTAACGTAACCGATGGACACAGCTCTGCAAATGCTGATGACTGTACCCCTTTCGGTGTAGTGAAATACACCAGGGTTTCACCAAACATTCCGCCCAGCGACATAAACTCATGCTTAAGTTTGTTAATGCAGGCGTAATGTGGGTTTTTACCCGTGTTATTATGAATATCGATGCTGGCCCATACATTTTTCTGCTGCATAATGTCAGTTACACGTTGCATTAAATGCGCTTCTGCCAGATAGGGCTGATGGGTGCCCGGCCAGATGCGATTATAATCTACCTGCTGATCTAAACGTCTAACACCCACCTGTGCGGCTTTGACATTGCCGACAAATATAGAAATGGAACGTGGCAGTTCATTTTTCTGGTAGCTGTGTAATAATTTCTGTATTGCATAAAACCCGGTGGTTTCATTGCCATGTAATAAGGTGCAGATAAATAATGGCTCTGGCTCTTTTCCCTGCAGGTGTATCAATGCAGGTTTTTCTAAAACCCGGTGCAGGTTTTCAGCTGTTGCATTTAAAAAGCCAAAGGGTAACTCACTGTATTGTTTAAGCATGTCAGACATAAGAAACAAAATCCCAGCAGTGTACAGGTTCTGCAGATTGCTGATTATGGTAGCAGGTCTCAAGCAATCGTCGCATATCATTTCCCTGCTGCGCAATAAACTCTCGCTGCCACTGGCTACCGGTTTGTTTATGCTCGGCACGTGACTGAATAATACTCAGGTAGTATTCAATGTCCGTTGCATCCAGATGTAAACTTTGTAAGCCTGCTTCTGCATGATCAATCAGTTGATGTAAAATCAAATCTCGAATATTGCAGCGCTCACAGCCTGGCCAGCTAATTTTATTTTCTAGCCCGTGTTGTGCTGCTGTATAAAAATTATCCCTCGCCGCAGAAAAATCAAGCAGCTCACTCGGTGGTGTAGCGCCTGTAGCATAGTATTGCACCAGGCCGAAATAAAATGCCATATTGGCAATATTATCCACCACACTGGGGCCACTGGGAATGACCCGGTGCTCAATGCGTAAATGCGGCGTGCCATCTTTATCAAAACCCGTCAATGGCCTGTTCCAGCGCCAGACAGTACCATTATGCAAACTGAGGTGCTGCATAAGCTTTACATCATGGCTAAATTGCACCGGTAATAACACAGGAAAATGCTGCAGGTTTTCAGTAAAGCATTCCATTAAAGACTGTCGCGCATAACCGCTGCCAAAACTAACCCGATGCAATGGCCCCTGAGCAGCACCATTATATCCCCCCACATCAACCGCCTGCTCAAATACCGGAATTCGCGTTTCAGCCCACAGGTCCTGACCAAATAAATAAGGCGAGTTGGCACTGATTGCCACCATCGGTGCTGAAATTAAAATAGACGCATTATAATAGTGATGCGCCAGATGCTGGGGTGTTTGCAAATGAATCTGTAACGATGTCGCTGCCGCCTCAATCATAACATTATGATGTGTACTTTTAAGCGACTGATGGCCATTAATATTAAGCTGTATCACCCGTCCCTGGCGCTGCGATAACACCTGCTCATTGAGCGCCTGATAACGGAGTAATTTAGACACATTAGCCATACTCAAATGTGTGTTTTTTAATGTTTGCAGAATTCCGGTGCTAAATACCCGACAGCCAATATCGTCTGCAATGGTTTTACAATAAAGCCAGTGCTGCTGAAAATCTTTTTCAAATTCTGCTAGAAAGCCAGACTCAATACTGGCAGGTTCGGCATTCAGCTCAATATTAAACTGCGCCAGCTCAGCCGTATAAAGCGGGTTGTTCGCCGTCTTTAAAAAATCCTCATTACGGGGAGATGGCATGGACTGGTGATCAATCAGCCAGGCTTCCATTTCATAACCGGCAACAGGGGCACGGCTGGAAAACACCTCGTTATGAAACCACTGCTCCAGTTCAGCCGTTTCCTGTTGCAGATGGCGATAAAAAGACTGAAAATCCTGTTCAGTAAAATGACTAGTGGTTATTTCATCGCCCATAAGCGCCTACGTTATCCGTTTTATTCTCTTATATATAGAGTGTAGTTGAGCAAAATAGAAAACCCAACATAGGATAAGCCATTGAATTACAAGCATTTATCACAATGAATTATAGGCTTGCAACAGTATCCTTGCGTAAAAGATTACAATATCCCCGTATATTATTGATTTTTATAAGGTATTTTTTTATAGACATGCTATGATCACTAAAAGAGTAAACCGACTTATTTGAGGAAGCAGCGGATGAAACTGAAACAAAGCTTATTATTGATCATCACGACCTTTTTAATACTCATGTCTGCTAACAGCCAGGCGGGTCGTCAGGGTATAAGTTTTTATTACGGCTTAGGTATGGGAATAGTCGCTCCTGGAGATGTCAGTGCTTCTGTAACCGGACTTGACCCTACGATTAATGGCAATATCATTTTAGGCTTTGAAGAAGATGGCTGGGCATTAGAAGCCACTGCATTTAATGCGCTGGAAACAGGCACAGATGTCAGTAGCGTGGATTACTCTTCTTCTGGTTCAAGTATTGGCCTGGCATACCGTACGATTGAAAAAAAGGGCTCTTATTACAAGATAAAGGTGAGCAGCTCTAAAATGAATTTTGACCTTAGCAATAACTCAGCCACTATAAATAGTTCTGGCATGAGCTATGCGTTTGGCCTTGGCTGGAGAATGGATAGAGACGCACGCCTGGAGCTTGATTACAATTTTTATAAAAGCAGTGACACTACAACTTTGAAAGACTCGGTGCACACGATAACGGCAAGATACTTCTGGGGCGGCGCACCCTATAATGGTGAATTTTCTGGTATGGGATCCGATACAGACAGCACTAAAGCCGGTCCTTTCTATATGGGTTTATTGCTAGGGCAGTTAGAACCGGATCTAGGGAATGATTATGATACGGCTACAACCTATGGGCTACTGTTCGGCTATGATCTGAGTAAAGCGACCTTTGCTGGTGTATCCATTGAATTATTAGCCGGTGCATCTTCAGCAGCTTCTTCCTTTTTATCTAATCCGGTTTACCTGGATGAATACACCTCATCATACGTTGCGCTATATGGTGTATATCGTTCTCCGGGTAAGGTCTATGTAAAAGGACGTTTAGGCTATCTTAGTTCAAATATCAAAGATGAAACCTATTTCGTAGATGGAACATTTGACACTACAATCAAGTATTCAAATAGTGGTTTATCTTATGGTGCGGGTGCAGGCTTTAAAATGGGCAATCATCATAGACTTGAACTTGAGTACACAACCGCAACACTTAAAGAAGCCAGCACAAGTTACGACCCTTCCATTATTAGCTTGTCATACCTGTATAATTTCTAAGCGAGTCTAAACCCTGAGACTCAATGAGTCTCAGGGTTTTTATTCAAATTTATTTTTCAGGACAGTCTAATAAAATTTAAAAAACACCTATAATGCAGGTAAACATTACACAGTTATTGACTCTACTACACATTAACTACTACAGATAATCACAATAAATTAATAACATCATTAAGTCGTTGTTGAGTACCAATATCCATCCACCTGCCTGTATAGATTTCGCCACTCACTTTATTCTCTGATATAAACTTTCTAATCATTGGCGCCAGCGGAAATTTACCCTTACTACTGCTGCTAAAAAAATATTTTGAATAAACACCTATACCACTGTAAGTTAATTTATCTTTACCGGTTTCGGTTAAATATTTTTCTGTAAGATAAAAATCACCCTGTGAATTATGTTGTGGATTATTGATCAGCACTAAATGTGCTTTATCTTTTAATTTGAAATTATATAATTTTTCAAATGGAAAATCTGTCCAGATATCACCATTAATAACTAGAAAAGGATCATCGCCTAAAAGCGGCAATGCATTATAAATACCGCCGCCGGTTTCTAATGCCTGCTCCCCTTCATTGGAATACACTATGTTTAAGTTATATTTTTCTCCGCTGCCGATAGCATCAATTATCTGCTGCCCCAGCCAGGCTATATTAATCACCACATCTGTAAAACCCGCATTAGCAAGGCGCGTTAAATGATATTCAATTAAACATTTGCTGCCCGCCATTAATAATGGCTTCGGTGTACTATCGGTTAATGGCCGCATACGCTCACCTCGGCCTGCTGCCAGAATCATCGCTTTCATTTAATTGTTTCCAGAGTGCCCTTATCGGCTTTTACATTTAATGATGTGAGCATTTCTAAAAACTCAGATAATTCATCATAACGCCGACAGACATCAAATATATACGCCAGGGTGCGTGGAATATCCTGCAGGTAAGTCGGTTTTTTATCACGATGATTTAAGCGGGCAAAAATACCCGTCGCTTTCAGGTGCCGTTGCAGACCCATTAAATCAAGTTGCTTAATAAATGTCTGTTTATCTATTTTCAGTGCTGATAATGTTAAGTATTGATCTATCCAGGCTAACTGTTTTTGTCTGGGCCAGGCGATATAGCAATCTTTTATAAGTGACACCAGATCATAACTGGCGGGGCCATTTACTGCATCCTGAAAATCGATAACACCGGGATTATTCTCTTCTGTCAGCATTAAATTACGTGAGTGATAATCGCGATGCACAAATACCGTAGATTGCTGCAGGGCAGACTCGGTTAATAACTTGAAAGTAGCAGCTAAAATATTGCTGTGTATATCGCTTAGCTGCAGGCCAAGGTGCGTTTGCAGATACCAGTCTTTAAATAAACTCATTTCAAATTGCAAAAGTTCTAAATTGTATTCGGGTAAGTCTGCCTGAATTGTTTGCATCCTGACGATGGCATTAATTGCATCGCTATACAGGCTATCAACAGTCTTATTATTTAGCCGGTCTAAAAAAGCCGTAGACCCCAGATCGCTAAGCTGCATAAACCCCTGTTGCTGATTAAAGTTGAATATATGCGGGGCCTGAACATTCACCGATTCAATCAAACGTGCAATTTTAACAAATGGCTGACAATCTTCTTTTTGCGGGGGAGCATCCATAATAATCCAGCTATTATCTGAGCGACTACTATCTTCAGGCCGCAACCTGAAATATCGCCGGAAGCTGGCATCTGCAGATGCGATTTCAATGATGTAATTTTGAATATTTAAACTGGATTCTATCCAGTTTTTTATATCCAGTAAGCGCGAATCGGCTGTCTCTAATTTTTGCGGCATATAGCATTTATTTCATTTTATTGAGTTGCCTTAATTCTACCAGCAAAATGAGTGCGGGTAAGCCACCTGTAAAGCGAAAGGAAAAATATCTGGAATAAGGATCTTATCGTGAAGAGCCAGCAACTTCGGGCCAGAAAGCCTCTGCTTAAGTTGTGATTTAAAATTGCCCTGCTATAAAGCAGAAGCTTTGAAGAGTGTCGCTGAATGTTTTCAGGTTCTAAACTGCGACACGGTTGTCTGTAATTCTGCAGCAAGCCTGGCCAGTTCGTCACTGGCTCTGGACGTTTGACTGGCGCCTTCTGTTGCCTGCTCTCCCAGCTGGGTTATATTTGTAATATTGCGGTTAATTTCTTCTGACACCGCGCTTTGTTCTTCGGCAGCGGTTGCTATCTGGGTATTCATATCACTGATACTGGATACTGAACCGGTAATCGCATTGAGTGACTCCCCCGCTTCACCTGCCTGTTGCACACTGGCATGCGCCTGCTGACGCCCCAGATCCATGGCTTCAACGGCATTTTTAGAGCCAGACTGCAGGCTCTCAATCATACTGTGAATTTCCTCGGTCGATTCCTGAGTACGGCTAGCCAGAGTGCGCACTTCATCGGCGACGACGGCAAAGCCACGCCCCTGTTCGCCTGCTCTAGCGGCTTCTATGGCCGCATTCAGGGCCAGTAAATTAGTCTGTTCAGAAATACCGCGTATAACATCCAGCACCACGCCGATATTTTCCGTATCTGATTCCAGTTTATGGATGACTTCGGATGCTTTTTCCACACCACTGGCCAGTTCATTGATTGAGCTAATGGTCTGTTCCACTACATTACGCCCGCTATTGGCCTGGTCACTGGCCTCATGTGCGGAGGATGCTGCAGAGCTGGCATTCTGACTAACTTCCTGTACGGTTGCACTCATCTGGTTAATCGCGGCAGCGACCTGTTCAGTTTCGTGTAGCTGTCGATCGCTATTGCGTTTACTTTCCTCAGAAATTGACGACATTTCTTCGGCCGCTGAGGAAACTTTAAAGGTAGAGTCAGCAATTTGTTTGATTATCGTCTGTAGCTTGGCCACAAAGGTATTGAAAGCCAGAGCCAGACGACCAATTTCATCATTACCCGAAGCCTCCAGCCGTTTAGTCAGATCACCTTCACCGCGGCCCATTTCCTCCAGCGAATTCACCACATGAAGAATATTTCTGCTTATCATGGTGCTTATAAAATAGCCGACGACTAGCACGATAAAAATTGCCAGCAGGCTAACCATAAAACCCACTTCGAGCGCCTTTTTAGAATTATCATTCACCGCATCAATGCTATCGGTAAAGCGCTGATAACTGGCACCTCGAAAGGCTTTCAGGCTAGAGCTAAAATCTTTCAGGCTCGCTCGCATCGCTTTCACAGAGTTACCAATATCCGCTGCCGCCATATTGCCATCAATAATGCCAACCGTCAGCTTTCGCGCCTGCTGGTAATACTGTTGAAACTGATCCTGTAAACGCTTAACTCCGCCTTGAGTCTCATCATCTAACCGCATAACTTCAGCAAATCCCTGCTCCATGGCCTGGGCAAAGGCATCCGATTCTTCCAGCATATCCAGTTCGGCACTACTGGCCGCCGCATTCAGTGTCTCCTTAATTTTATCCAGACGAACCTGGCTGGCATCTATGCGCTCAAGAGTGGGAAAATAGATATCTCTGATCTGCTGTAAACTTGTTTTATTTGCACTGGTAACAGAAAAATTGAACGCCAGAATAATTGAAAATCCGAGAATGGCGATTACAACAATGCTTAAAATCTTGAATCTTATTGACAGAGAACTGAGCCAGCTCATGATATACCTCTAATAATTCTAAATGGGTCAATTAGGCGGCATACAAAGTGGTATGACCAGCCTGGTTGCATAGATAAAGTAACGCTATATTCCCCAGGCGTTGCTTTTATGCAGTGTTGTGGTAACTCCACCCTCCGGTGAATTATGATATTGCAATAAACATTAAATAATTTCATATGCTTACATCTGGCTGTCGAAATAATCTCAGTTGCCCTTAAATTTTGACTGGCAAAGTGTTTACTCTAAGCCAGTGCCCTGCCTTATCACTTAACGGTTAATACCACCTTCACCGAGCCATCAACCTGGCTGCTGTCCACATAACCAATACCGCTCTTGTTTGCAGCCACCCAGCTCTTTACTGCGGCATCATCCGCCACCGAATCTGGTGGTGAACCCTTACCGGAAAAAATAATTTTAGACCAGTAAGACTTAAGCTGACTGTCTGATTTGCCCAGCACCTTGTCATTAAAGGCGCCACGAGTAGCACTGCCATCGACCTGCTCTACGGGTGTGGCACTATCACCATTAGGGAAACTCTTCTTTTTGCCGAGAAATATTTTTTTGACATCTCCGGCTGAAAGGCTACCGACTCCGCTAGCCGAATTAACGATAATCGCCACATCAGCAAGCGCGCTGGCAACAAGGCTGGAGAGCCCAAACAGAACAATTACCGGCAACAATATTGTTTTTAAATAGGTATTTTTCATGGTCTTTCTCCTGTCAGAACATCACACTGAGGCCAAGGCCAAACCGGTTGCTACTATTACTGCTGGGCACACTATCAAACATGCCAGCACCTGCGTCTGTCTTAATGCTGCTATATTCCGCTTTTAAAGCCGTATTCGGCATTAATTCATAGCGCACACCCAGGGTAGTGAAGTTCTGCTGCTGCGGGGTGGCGGTGCTCATGCCTTGTTCAAAATCTTCATAGGTCACAATTGGCAGCCACTTGCCTATGCGATAACCCACAGAGACATACCAGGTTTGAGCCTTCATATTTGCCAGAGTGCCCATTTTGACATTGGCATGCTCGGAATAGAACACGATATTATTAATATCGCCCTTAACGCCAACAGTCGTTACTTCATGTTTCTTACCGTTCATTTGAGTCAAAGTTGTTGCGTTTTCCATCAGACCATTATAGGTTGATGCCTGCACCTGCACCTGATCATTCCAGTCGGCCCTGAGGGTTAAGCCTTTGGTTTCACGCACGTCCGCCGATTCCATTTTTACTTCACCCGCATACAGATCTGCACCCAGAACCCAGTCACCATAACTTTCACTATAGAGCAGGCTGGCACCCGAATAGGAGTCGCGTACTGCCTGTGGTCCGTTGGGCACCTTATCAGAATAAATCACTCGCGGTGCCTGTAGCCAGGGGTAAAGGTAGCCTACATCAATGTATTCATTCACCAGACCCACAGGAAACTTGATATTACCGGCACGCAGGCTAAAGCTTTCGCTTAATTCAATATCAATAAAGGCCCAGTCTAAATGCATGGCATATCGATTTTCATGCGTGCCCTGCATCTGCGTATATAAGGTGACCCGCTCATTAATTTCTGCGGTAATATTAAACCCTGCACTGCTACCGGTGAAATTGCCACGATCATCAATGCCACCCTCACCGGATGCACCGTGCAGCGCCACGCTTTCATCAGTTTTCTGATAAATTGCATTGGCAAAGCCATTCAATTTAACCTTATCTGTCCAGTCTGCTGCCTGTAGCTGGTAACTACTGACAACCAGCAATGGTGTTGCCAGAGTAATGGCGAGTTTCTTATTCATATCAGCATTCTCTCCTTACTGAAATTATATTTATGTGGTTGCCTCTGCGTTCTAATACTAAAATGATAGAATTAAACACGCGCCAGCACTCTGCTGGCACAAGCCTGTTACAACGAAATTTGCAGAAAACATTGCATTTAAACTTCTTGATATACTGGAGAATAGTAGATGTTTGTTAAAATGCACGAAAAAAACAAAAAACTTTGTTTACAGTTTTGAGGGGATAGTCAGTGAACTTGCTGGATGCAGAATGCATCCACGTAGATATTCACAGCCTGAAAATTTAGCCAAGCAACTCTTTCAATGCCGCCAGGTGATCTCGGCCTCGCTGTTTTGAGGTTTCAGCATCGGGTGTGCGGCCGCCACCTTCCCATTCAATTTCGTCTTCGGGTAGTTCTTTTAAAAACCGACTGGGCTCGCATTCAATATCTTCACCATAACGGCGGCGATGTTTCGCATAGGTAATGGTTAATTCTTTCTGGGCTCGAGTAATGCCCACATAAGCCAGGCGCCGTTCTTCATCCAGATTTTCTTCCATAATGCTGGTGCGGTGTGGCAAACAATCTTCTTCAACTCCCACCATAAAAACATAGGGAAACTCCAGACCTTTAGCCGCATGCAATGTCATTAAACTGACCATGTCTTCTTTGGCTTCTTCTTTATTGCGTTCCAGAATATCCATTAAACTCATATGCGCAACCAGCTCACCTAGATTTTTGCCTTTTTCATCTTTATATAACCGCGCTAGCCAGTCGGTTAATTCATATACATTTTCCATGCGTTTTTCGGCAATTTTTATGTCACTGCTTTGTTCTTCTAACCAGTTTTGATAACCGATATCCTTAATCATGTCTTTAACAACTTCAATCGGATCACCGCGCTCGGCATTATCACTTAATAAATTAATCCAGTTAGTAAAGTTCTGTAATTTCGTGAGCGCACGTTCATTGAGTATGGTCGATAAACCCATTTCAAAACAGGCTTCGAATAAACTCACATTGCGTGCATTGGCATACTCGCCCAGTTTTTCCAGTGTGCTACCACCAATTTCTCTGCGGGGTGTATTAATAATGCGTAAAAAAGCGGTGTCATCATCCTGATTGGCCAGCAACCGCAAATAACCCATAATATCTTTAACTTCGGCACGTTCAAAAAATGAAGTGCCGCCACTAACCATATAGGGTATCTGCATTTCACGCAGATATTTTTCAAATATACGCGACTGATGATTACCGCGATATAAAATGGCATAGTCACCAAATTTAGTGCGCTTCTGAAACTTGTGGGTATTTAATTCTACGCTTACCCGTTCTGCTTCACCATCTGCACCCGCACATTCAATAATACGAATATTGCTGCCTAAACCCAGATCAGACCAGAGCTGTTTTTCAAAGGTATGCGGATTATTCTGGATTAAATGATTGGCGCATTTTAAAATGCGTGATGTCGAGCGATAGTTTTGCTCTAACTTTATCAGTTTCAGTTTTGGATAATCTTCATTCAACAAGGCCAGATTTTCTGGCCTTGCGCCACGCCATGAATAAACCGACTGGTCATCATCGCCCACGGCCGTTAACCGACCATGGCTACTGAGTAATAATTTTACTAACTGATACTGGCTGGCATTCGTGTCCTGATATTCATCCACCAGTAAATAATGAATGCGGTGTTGCCATTTCTCCAGCACTGCGGGGTATTGCTGAAACAGATAAACCGGTTGCAAAATTAAATCATCAAAATCAAATGCGTTGTAGGCTTTTAACTGCCGCTGGTAACGTGCGTATAACATTGCGTGTTTTATTTCTATATCGGTTTCTGCCTTTGAAATAGCCTGCTCAGGCGAGACAAAGTCATTTTTCCAGCGTGATATTGCCCAGCGGGCATCTTCGGCATCATCGACATTACTCAATGATTCTGATGCATATAAACCTTTAATCAGCACCAGGGTATCGGTTGAATCAAATACGCTGAACCCGCTTTTGTAACCCAGGTGTTTATATTCTATGCCGAGTATACGTAGACCCAGATTATGAAATGTAGAAACAATTAAGCCACGAGTCTCTCCCTTGCCTAACAGGCTTTTCACCCGTGCCTTCATTTCCCTGGCCGCTTTATTGGTGAAGGTAACCGCGGCGATATGAATCGGTTTGATGCCACAGTCGCGAATTAAATAGGCAATTTTCTGGGTGATAACCCGGGTTTTTCCACTGCCTGCGCCCGCCAGCACCAGCATTGGGCCGGAAATGTATTCTACTGCGGCGCGTTGCTGGGTGTTTAAACCGGCCAGGGGGTGATCAGAATTAAAGTTATTGCTGGTTGGGTAGTCAGACATTCAGAGTGGGGTACATTTATTTAAGAAGTTGGTTACAGCTGATCGCGATTTAGAGATTTCGCTCAGGGGTATAGTGTATAGAATCGACAACAAAGAGATATACCCCAACGGACATATTTTCTTTTATGGCCAATTCTTTTCTTAGCTGCTAGACTTTAAGTCTATGAAAATTAACAAAAAATCAGGCTTTGTGGATAATGTCACACAAATAGCATCCCGTAACTGCGATGAACGGCCACAGGGGTGTCGCATTAGCCTGATTGTGGTTCACAATATCAGCCTGCCACCGGGTGAGTTTGGTGGCCCGTATATTTCCCAGCTATTTACCAACCAGTTAAATAAAAATGAACACCCTTATTTTACGGATATTGCGCAGCTGAAGGTCTCATCACACCTGTTAATTCGTCGAGATGGAGAAGTCATTCAATATGTTCCCTTACATAAACGCGCCTGGCATGCGGGTGCATCAAACTACTGCGGCGAAAACGACTGCAATGATTTTAGTATTGGTATTGAGCTGGAAGGGTCAGATGAGATACCCTATGAAGCACTACAATATGAAAAACTGGCACAATTAATTATCCAGCTAAGGCAAAACTACCCTGATATCACTAAAGATGCTATAACCGGCCACAGTGATATTGCTCCCGGGCGTAAAACAGACCCGGGGCCAGCCTTTGACTGGCATCACCTACAACAATTGATTAACAAATGAATCTGTAACTATGGCACTTATCTGTATTCTCATCGGTATTATTTTCGAACGCTTTAGCGACCTGCTGGAAAACCTGCGTAATTTTGACTGGTTCGATAATTACAGCCGCTGGCTTTTAAACACCTTACCCGGCCTGGGCTCCCAGCATCAGTCATCTATTATCATTTTATTACTGCCGGTAATGCTTGTTATGGCACTTCTGCAAATCTGGTTTGATGATCAACTGCTGGGCCTGGTAGACCTGCTATTTGGTATAACTATATTTGCATTTAGTCTGGGGCCTAAAAACCTTAGCCGACAGATTGATCGCTATTTACAGGCACATGAAGATGGTGATGACGCTAGCGCCAATATTGAAGCCAACGCCATATTACAGAATGAAGCGCCGACGGATCCTGATCAACAAATTGTGGCAGTGATGCGTGCGATATTACATGAATCCAATGACCGTTGTTTTGCAGTTATTTTCTGGTTTGTGCTGTTAGGCCCGTTCGGAGCGCTACTTTATCGGCTCACCGCACATACCATGCGCACAACCGGCAGCGCTACTCTGGCTAATGCGGCATGCCAGCTACAGGCTATTCTCGCCTGGGCACCCGCACATCTGATGGCAATGGGTTATGCGTTAACCGGAAACTACGAAGGTGCAAAACAGGAGTATTATGGAAAAAACAAACAGAGTGATCTGGCAGACTGCAACTACCATACACTGATTACCGCAGGCCAGGGGGCGTTAAAAGATTGCTCCCCCAACGATGAAACCGCCTGTATTCGTTCTGCCCGTGCACTGGTTTTAAGAACACTGGTGGTATGGCTGGCCTTTATCGCGATTCTGACATTAATGGGCTGGATGACATGAGTGAAACCCAGATAGACATTATTCGCCACGGCGAACCAGAAGGTGGCCGACGCTATCGCGGCTTTAGTGTGGATGACCCCTTAAGCAAAACCGGCTGGCAACAAATGTGGGACGCGGTTCCAGAAAAAACCTCCTGGGAACATATTATTAGTTCACCCCTTTCGCGCTGTTTAAAGTTCACGGAAGCACTGGCAGACACATTGAGCATCGATTTTTCTGTAGAAGACAATTTAAAAGAAATAGGCTTTGGCAGCTGGGAAGGCAGAACCCCGGAAGATATAAAGAACAATGAGGGCGATGCACTGGAAAAATTTTTAACTGACCCGGTAAACCACCGCCCACCCGGGGCTGAACCACTGGATAATTTCACTAATCGCGTATGGGAAGTTTATACCTCTATTGCCGAACAATACCGTGGCCAGCATGTGCTCATAGTCGCCCATGCGGGGGTGATTCGTGCCGTTAGCAGCAAAGTTTTAGGCATGCAACTAGATGATGTATATAGCCGCTTAAAGATAGAGTATGCGGCGATTGTGACAACACGGATTACAGCAGGGAAACACCCGGTGATGGTTTTAACCTAGGGATGCTCTGATCATTCATGATAGTGATATTATTGTCAAAATCTTCCCGCTACTGCGTTGAAAATCATGCTAATAGCGGGCTATTAGCTGCAAACAGCAGGCTTCTGAATTTTTTCTTCTGACTTCTGACTTCGACTTACGACTTACGACTTACGACTTACAGCTTACAACTATTTCTTAATCAACAACGCCTCCATCTCATTCGCAGGCAATGGCCGGCTAAACAAATACCCCTGAATCGTGTCACAGCCATTAACGCCTAAAAAATCAAGTTGCTCCTGCATTTCTACGCCTTCTGCTACCACATCCATACCCAGACCATGAGCCATGGAAATAATGGCTTTTACCAGTGCCGCATCTTCATGATCTACTTCTACATCACGGATAAATGCCTGGTCAATTTTTAAGGTATCAATTGGAAAGCGTTTTAGATAACTCAATGAAGAATAACCTGTGCCAAAATCATCCAGTGACAGGCTTATGCCCAGCTCTTTTATTTTCAGCAGACGAATCAGCGCCATTTCCGGATCTAGAATTAATGCACTTTCAGTTAATTCAATACCTAATTTTTCGGCTGGTAATTCTGTTTCTTCCAGTATTTTTGAAATTAACGCTGGCAGGTTTTCATCTTTAAGCTGCCGCGCTGAAAGGTTAACTGATATTTTCTGCAACTTATAACCTGCTTTCATCCAGCGCATGCCCTGTTCACAGGCCTCACGAATAACCCATTTACCAATCTGCATAATCATGCCGGTTTCTTCCGCTACCGGAATAAATACACCGGGAGAAATAAAGCCTCTGTCAGACTGTTTCCAGCGAATCAGTGCCTCCATACCCACAACTTGTCCAGAAGTCACCGACACCTGTGGCTGGTAGTACAGACAAAACTCACTTTGTTCAATCGCTCTGTGCAAGTTATTTTCTAATGCCAGTAATTCAGCTGATGACTTATTCATAGAGCTGGTATAAAACTGAAAATTATTTCGACCCTGTGCCTTGGCGTGATACATGGCAACATCCGCATACTTTAAGATCTCATCTGCATGTTTGCCATCAGCCGGGTAAACCGCTATACCAATACTGGTAGAAATATGTACTTTATGATTTTCCAGCGTCATCGGTTGACTAACACTTTCAACAATACGTTCAGCGATGCGAGTTACTGTCTTCACCGTTTCAATACCTTCCAGCAGAATAGTGAACTCATCACCACCTAAACGTGCAACGGATGAATTTAAACCACTGCCACTGGCATTAACAGCTACTGAGTCGGTTTTACGCACCGCTTCTATTAAACGCTGTGAGGTGATTTTTAATAATTCATCACCTGCAGAATGCCCCATGGTGTCATTTATTAATTTAAACCGGTCTAAATCTAAAAACAGCACTGCGAGCATTTTTTCACTCCGCTCTGCCTGAGAAATAGCATGTTGCAAGCGGTCTTTAAATAAACGGTTATTGGGTAATGCGGTAAGACTATCGTGATAAGCCAGAAAAGCAATTTGTTCATCTGCCAGTTTACGTTTGGTCACGTCCCTGATCAGTACTATCACTTCCTTTGTTTTTAGTGGCATCATGCGCACTTCGTAATAATATATTTTCTTTTCATGAACAATAATAAATTCAAAATGCTGAATTGCGCATTGCTCCAGCACCTGTCTGCTTGAAATATCAAATTTTTCAGACACTTCAATATCTGTAACATCTTTGATGTGCTGATTAATCAGCTTTTTACTTTTTAAATAATGGTGGCTGCTCTGCCCCAGCTTATAGCTGATTATTCGACTATCGGGGCCGAGATGAAATAACTGGTCGGGAATGGCCTGAAACACTGCATTCATTTCTTCATTGGCCTGCACCAGCTCTTCAGAACTGAGGGTCAGTGACTGTTCAAGCGTGCGTTGATCTACATCGAATTTTTGATATGAGTCATTCACCTCTGCCAGAAATTCTTTCCAGGGCGAAGAAGAGGTATCTACAGCAGGTAGATATTTATGGATTTGTTGCCTAAGTAAATAGTATAAGTCTAAATCTGTCATCAGCCAGGTGTGATTTTATAGTTCTCCTTAGTATTAATTTAGCAGGCTTTTGACGAGTTTGCTGGTTCATATCAAATAAAATCAGCGGGTAGCCCAGGTCAGGGCTGTGGAGTCCGGGATGTATGACTTTTATGCATCTTAAAATTCACATATTCTCAAAATATTAACTTTTGGCAGATCGTTTTATTTGGGCTTTATGACGGTACAGAGTTTAAGGATGGGTAACAGGCAACCCATCCCCGGACTCCGCTGCGCTGCCTCCGGGCTACGTGAAATTATGTTTTGCTGTAAATTTCAGCGCCCTTATCTATGAATTCAATCGACTTTTCCTGCATGCCCTGCTCTAGCGCCTGATCAGCAGTGATGCCCTGCTGTTTTGCGTAATCCCTTACATCCTGGGAAATTTTCATCGAGCAGAAATGCGGACCACACATGGAGCAGAAATGGGCCACCTTAGCCGACTCTTTGGGCAGAGTTTCATCGTGAAATTCACGGGCTTTTTCCGGGTCGAGACCTAGATTAAACTGATCTTCCCAGCGAAATTCAAAGCGTGCTTTCGACATGGCGTTGTCACGAATTTGCGCACCGGGGTTGCCCTTGGCTAAATCCGCCGCATGCGCCGCCACCTTGTAGGTAATAATGCCTTCACGCACATCGTCTTTATTCGGCAGGCCTAAATGCTCTTTGGGGGTGACATAACACAACATGGCGCAGCCGTACCAGCCGATATTCGCCGCACCCAGCGCCGAGGTAATATGATCATAGCCCGGTGCTATATCGGTCGTTAGCGGGCCCAGAGTGTAAAAAGGTGCTTCGAAGCAATCCTCCAGCTCCTTGTCCATATTCTCCTTAATCATCTGCAATGGCACATGACCCGGGCCTTCTATCATCACCTGTACATCATGCTCCCAGGCGATTTTAGTCAGTTCACCCAGGGTTTCCAGCTCGCCGAACTGCGCCGCATCATTGGCATCCGCCAGAGAGCCGGGGCGCAGGCCATCACCTAATGAGAAGCTCACATCATAGGCTTTCATAATTTCACAGATATCTTCAAAATGGGTGTAGAGGAAGCTTTCCTGGTGGTGCGCCAGACACCATTTGGCCATGATTGAGCCACCCCGGGATACAATGCCGGTTACCCGATCCGCGGTCAGCGGCACATATTTAAGTCGCACTCCCGCATGAATGGTGAAGTAATCTACCCCCTGCTCTGCCTGCTCAATTAAAGTGTCGCGGAAAATTTCCCAGCTGAGGTCTTCTGATTTACCATTCACTTTTTCCAGCGCCTGATAAATCGGCACGGTGCCGATGGGCATGGGGGCGTTGCGTAAAATCCACTCACGGGTTTCGTGAATATTTTTGCCGGTGGATAAATCCATTAAGGTATCCCCACCCCAGCGAGCCGACCAGGCCATCTTTTCGACTTCTTCTTCTATTGATGAGGTCACCGCAGAGTTGCCGATATTGGTGTTTACTTTCACGCGAAAATTACGCCCGATAATCATTGGCTCCACTTCCGGGTGGTTGATATTAGCGGGGATAATGGCACGACCCCTGGCTATTTCATCACGCACAAATTCTGAGGTCATTTCATCTGGCAACTCGGCACCAAAATTTTCACCGGGATGCTGGCGCAATAATTTTTTATAGGCCGGGTCTTTACGTAGCTCGGTTAATTTCTGATTTTCACGTATTGCCACATACTCCATTTCCGGGGTAATAATGCCCTGCCGTGCGTAATGCATCTGGGTTACATTTTTACCCGGCAGCGCGCGCCGTGGCTTACTGATGTGTTCAAAGCGCAGGCTTGCCAGTGCCGGGTCACTCTGTCGCTGCTGACCAAATTCAGATGAAGGGCCGTCCAGCTCTTCGGTGTCATTGCGCTCTACAATCCAGTTGCTGCGCACATCGGGCATGCCCTTCATCAGGTCTATTTCAATATCCGGGTCAGAAAACGGGCCCGAGGTATCATAAACCGGAATCGGTGGGTTCACTTCAAAGCCCATGCTGTCGGGAGTGTTGTCCTGATCGATTTCACGCATCCCCACACGAATGTCATCCCGTGAGCCGGTTACATACACCTTGCGGGAGTTTCTAAAGGGGCGGGTCACTTCTTCCGATAGCTTCGCGGTATTTTTAATAAATTCTTCGGGTATGGCGCTCATAGTCATTCCTGTAAATGGTGTGGCTAAGGCGAGAGGGAGGCACAACAATAAGCTTCCCTTTCACCAATATAATTTGGGCCAGTACAATCTGGATCAGGTTCTAAGGGTTTTAGTTCTCAATTTCACACTAAAAAGCGCGCATGAAATTCCCCTAGCTTGTGGTCGCTAAGTTTACCTGAGCATGTTGGTCAGGTATAGGGCTATCCAAGATAGTTTACAGAGGGTAGAATCAGCGCAAATAAAATATTTAAACCGCTTCAGGGGAACCCAATGTCGTCACATCTGGATCAATGTCGTTACAATATGGTTGAACAACAGGTACGCCCATGGGATGTACTAGATGACAGGGTGCTCAGTACTCTGGAAACCATTCCCCGCGACCGTTTCGTGCCGCCCCGGTATATTAACCTCGCCTATGCAGATAGCGCCATTCCACTGAACGATTCGGAAAACATGATGCACCCCATAATTGAAGGCCGCATATTACAGCTGCTGAAACTTCAGCCAGAAGATGATGTGCTGGAAATTGGCACCGGCAGTGGTTACCTCACCGCCTGCCTGGCACACCTGGCCTGTCACGTTGACAGTATTGAAATAGATGAAGCACTGGCCAAACGTGCCGCGCAAACCCTGTTAGAACAAGGTGTGTTTAATATTAATTTAAGCTGCGCCAATGGGCTTGATCTGCCTGCTGCAGGCAAAAAATACAATGCCATTATTTTAACCGGTGGCGTTAGTGAAATTCCTCAGGCCTTTAAAAATGCATTAGCTGAAAACGGTAAAATGTTTGTGGTTGATGGTGAGGCACCGGTAATGACGGCACATATTATTACCCGAATGGGCGAAAACGAATGGTCTGATGAAACTGTTTTTGAAACGGTATTAAACCTACTGGTACATGGCGAACAAAAACCTGAATTTAAACTCTAAACCTCAGACACTCTAAAAAATATGAAAAAAACACTTTTTGGCATAATAACGGCCACTTTCCTGCTATTGACGCTACCTGCAAATGCACAGGAACCCACAGACAATAAGCTTACGTTTTCACAGGTATTAGATCTGGCAATTGTAAATGACCAGGATTTACAGGCTGCCGAATTTGCATACCAGAGTTCACTGACGGGACGCGGTTTAAGTAAAGCGGCTTTATTACCCCAGCTAAATCTGTCTAGTTTTATCAGCACCACTGACCGCAAGGCAATTTACGCCGATTTTCGAAACACGATAGCAACTGTTGAGGCAAGAGGTTATCAACTTACCTTAAATCAGACCATTTATAATCGCAGCATCTATAATAAATTACAGCAAACCGATATGTCTATTGCCTCAGCATTAGCTAAAGTAGAAGCCGCCAGACAAGATTTAATCGTGCGCCTGGCTACTGCCTATTTTAATGTCTTAGGTGCTGAAGATAATTTAAAATTTGCCAGCGCTGAAAAAGAAGCCATTGGTAAACAGCTGGAACAGTCAAAAAAGCGTTTTGAAGTCGGCCTGATTGCAATTACCGATGTAAAAGAAGCCCAGGCGAGTTACGATACCTCAGTAGCCCAGGAAATTGACGCGCAAAATATTCTCTCCGCACAATTTGAAGCACTGGCGATCATTCTCGGCACTTATACTACAAACATTACGGCCATGAGAGATGACATTCCCCTAATCATCCCTGAACCCGCCAATATGTTGAAGTGGACCGAGAGTGCGCTGCAAAATAATCTGTCTTTAAAAGCTGCACAATATGATTTTCAGGCCGCTCAAAAACAGGTTGATGCTGACCAGTCTGGGCATCTTCCTTACCTTGATATGGTTGCACAACATAGATACTCTCTTCAGGAAGGTGGGCTATTAGGCTCCGAGACCACCGATACCTCTGTTAGTGTTCAGTTAACTGTTCCCATATACAGTGGCGGCTTTACCAGTGCAAAAATAAGCCAGTCTGTTGCCCTGAAGGAGCAGGCCCGCTCATTAAAAGAAAAAACAAAACGCCAGACATTGCAGCAAACCCGTGACTCCTATCTAAATGTCACCTCAACCATTGCACAGGTTAAGGCCTTTAAGCAGGCACTGCTTTCAACTCAGGCGGCACATGAAGCAACTCAGGCGGGCTTTGAAGTTGGCACACGTACCGCCATTGATGTGCTAACAACCCTGCGTGAGGTATATCGAGCAGAACGCGACTATGCGCGAGCCAGATATAACTATGTAATTAATACATTACGTTTAAAACAGGCAGCAGGCATACTTAGCATAAATGACGGTATGAGCATCAACAACTTTTTACAGTAATTTATGCAAGGTGATATTACGGCAGGCTGAATTTCGTAAAAAAGCACCCCTGAATCAACTATCAAATGAGACTCAGCTTTGATTAAAGCGGTTAATCCTTTTCACTATCTGCTGCCAAAATACTGGCCCACCTGGTTTGCCCTGGGCTTACTGCGCAGCGTTGTTTTTTTGCCCCTGCCGGTCATAGAAATATGTGGTGCCATGCTCGGCAAACTGCTTTATATTTCATTACCAGAACGCCGCCGCATTGCAGATATTAATTTACGTATCGCCTTTCCTGATGCCAGTGCAGAAGACATCATTCGTCTGCGAAAGCTCTGTTTTAAAAATATGGGGATAGCCGGTTTTGAACTAGCGCTAAGCTGGTGGCAAACCCAACGCCTGATAAAACTATGTGAAATTGAAGGTCTGGAAAACATCACCCGGCATCAGGACAAAGGTCAGGGGGTTATTATTTTAACTGCACATTTCACCTGTCTGGAAATTGGCGGCCCGGTGCTCAATCATTATGTGCCATTTCAGGTGATGTATAAACGAGCACATAATAAATTATTTGATGCCTTTATGCGTTATCACCGGGCACGACTTTATAAAGCCATAGTTGATTATCATAAACCCATTTCAATGATTAAAGGTTTAAAAAAAGGGCATGCAGCATGGTATGCACCGGACCAGGATTTTCGTGGTAAAGATATGATTTTTACTCCCTTTTTTGGTGTACAGGCATCTGCCTTAACCGCCCCTGCGCGCTTCGCTGAGATGACCGGTGCTGCGGTAGTGCCCTATTATATTCTACGCAAAGCCAATGGACAGGGGTATAAACTGGTTATTCTGCCGGCACTGGAAAACTTTCCTACGGGCGACAGGGAAGATGATGCACGGGTGATTAACCTGACACTGGAGCATTTAATTATGCAAAACCCGGAACAGTATCTGTGGGTACATAAGCGCTATAAAAATAGACCCGAGGGTGAGAGCGCTATTTACCCTGAAAAAAGAAACCGTAATTAATACTGAATCAGAAATAAAGAATACTGATAACAAGCTTTAGAAAAATAGCATCTGTAGGAACCAACTTTAGCTGGCGATAATTATTGCAATGCGAAGCGAGCCGTTAAAACCATATTATAGTTTATCTAACTTCGACTGGCCCAACATGAGATTCTAAAGTAGTATCAATTTAGCAGACTTTTTAAACAGGGTAGCAGTGAAAAAATATATGGTTTACCGACTTCTAACAATGCTATTATGGCCCGTATTTTTTATATACACTATAAAAATAGCGCTGCGCGATAAATCATCCCGTTATTTTTTCCAGCGGCTTGGCTTTTCTTACCCTCGGTATAAAAGCACCATCTGGATTCATTGCGCGTCGGTAGGTGAAGTAAACACCTACACCCCCCTGCATTTAAAGCTATTAGAGAAACACCCGCAAACACAGTTTATTATCACCACCAACACCATTACCGGCGGCAACACGGTTAAGCACAAAAAATTTGCACGCACCTCGCATTATTACCTTCCTGTAGAATCAGGCTTTGCCATTAAACGTTTTCTTAACGCCTGCCGGCCATCACAATGTCTGATTATGGAAACTGAAATCTGGCCACTGCTTTATCAGCTTTGTTATAAAAAAGATATTTCAGTTTCTATTATTAATGCCCGGCTTACGCATAAAACTTTATCGGCCAATCACTGGATAAAATCACTCTATAAAACCAGCCTGGCACAGGTGAATAAAATACTCTGCAAATCAGCAGCAGAACTTAAAAACTTTATGACTCTGGGAGCAAATGATTCACAACTATTAGTTGCGGGAAATTTAAAGTTTACT
>QIDK01000091.1 GCA_003228405.1 Gammaproteobacteria bacterium
TTAAAATATTCTATAAATTAATTATGCATATAGAACTAATAAAAAATATAAATGACATTCCACTTGATAAACAAAGCTGGAATAAACTGGTTAAAAACAACATTACAGACACTGTATTTCAAACTTATGAATGGTTTCAATGCTGGTGGCGAAACTATGGAGACAATCATAAATTAGCATTTCTTATAGCACGCGAAAATTCTGTCATAATCGGCTTTGCCCCGTTAATGATACACCAGGATAGATTTGGCCGAAAAATACTGCGCTTTGTAGGCGATTTAAATGCAGATTATTGTGATTTTGTAGTGCATGGCAACAGATTAAAAGTGATCAATGCTTTTCTATCCTTCCTGTACACAGATAAAGTCAACTGGACCAGTATAAAATTACTTAATATACCTGCACATTCAACAACCAAAGCCTGCCTGCAAACAATATGTGACAAAAATAAGTACTATATTCTGCTTAAGAAACCCATAGTAACGCCTACCCTTATTATTAAAAACAGGAAGAGTAGCGCACTTAAGAAAATACGAAAATACAGTGTTAACAGACATTTAAATAAACTTAAAAAACAGGGCAATGTGAATTTTAGAAATATCCATAACAACAATGAGATACTACATCACATCAATCAGTTTTTTGAGCAACATATTAAACGCTATGAATTAAAAGGCATGCAAAGCCTATTTGTTGATAAAATAAATAGAAATTTTTATATCGATCTGATTAATGAATTAAATGGAACTGACTGGCTTCTATTTTCTACTCTGGAACTTGATGACAAATCTATAGCTTATCATTTTGGTTTTAATTATAACAATAAAATCATATGGTATAAACCTGCATTTGATACTAATTACAAATCACTTTCACCTGGTACTGTCATGCTTATAAAATTGATTGAATACTCTATAGAGTCAAATCAGACTGAACTTGATTTTACAATTGGTGATGAGGCATTCAAAGATCGTTTTTCTAACCGGGTAAGATTCAATCAGAACCTTGTTATCTATAAGTCAGGAATAAAACTATTTACCTGTAATTTAGCACAATATTTTGGCTGTATTTTTAATAAAGCACTCACTCTTTATAAGTCATAAAAATGATAGAGCTATATAAAGACTTTGATGAAATAGAAACCTACAGACATGACTGGGACCTTCTAGCGGCCAAAAAAAATATATATTTGCTCACATTCGACTGGTTCCGCTGTTGTGCCCATTCTTTTCATCTAAAAGATGAGTTATATTTGCTATGTCTTATACAGAATAAAAAGCTAATTGCCGTAGCGCCTCTCTATAGAAGTTACAAAAATGAAGAAAAACATATGCTGCAGATTATTGGCAGCCGACGATTATATGAACCCTCTAGTCTGCTATATGATAGTAACATTGCATTAGAAAAATTACTTAAAGCATTAAAAAAATCCCCTTATCCTGTATATATTAATCGTATTTATAAACATTTTGAAATAGATGCACATATACACAGACTTAATAAAAATGGTTTGTTTGTACCTGTTAACGCTGCAGGCTCTCAATACCTTGAGCTAAACGACAGTTTTAAGAAATTTGAAGCTGGCTTATCATCTAAAAGAAGAAATGACCTACACAGAGCATACAAAAAGGCAAATGTCCTTGGAACAGTAGATTTTGATATTTCTCAACCTGATACTAATGCCGTTAAACCCCTGCTACAGAAAGCTTTTCTTATTGAAGATAGTAGCTGGAAACATAAAGCTGAAAGTTCAATTTTACAAAATAGTGATCTGACATCGTTTTTTAACTGTTTATTTAAACATGCATCCGAAAAAAATCAGGCAGTATTGGGATTCATGAATATTAATGGCGTTGCTGTTGCCTGTAACCTTGCAATACTAAAATTTGATAAACTATGGATATTAAAGATTGGTTATAACAATAAGTATAAGTCATGCTCACCGGGGATTTTACTTACACATGAAATGATTAATTATGCTTATAAAAAAAATCTTAAGGAGTTTGAATTTTTAGGCTGCATAGAGAAATGGATAAAATTATGGAACCCCCTCAATAGAAATTATCAAAGCTATCTTTTTTACCCGTTATCTCTTAAGGGTTTATCTGGCCTCATATATGACTTTGTTACTATTGTAAAACGAAAAGTTATTAATAAATTTAAGCTTATAAAATGAGATATTTTATACATAGAATAAAATATCTTTTGAAAAATGTAATGGCATACATTCTGTATTACACAGGCCTGTTATTTATAATAAAGGGATACAAACTCAAAAACAAAACGGTTGTATTAACTTATCATAGAATAGTCCCCTTTTCTGAAAGAAAAAACTCTTTTTCACATAGTGCTATTATGGTAGATAATATCAACTTCGACCGTCATATTGAATTTCTAAAAAAACATTTCAAAATTATAAATAGTAGTGATTTGATTTATGGCCTCAATCACAAAAACGGATTTGCAGATTCAAGCTGTCTTATTACCTTTGATGATGGATGGAATGATAATTTTGACTATGCTTTCCCCATACTTAAATCACATAATGTATCTGCACTTGTATTTCCTGCTACTAATTATATTGATACAAATAAGCTATTCTGGCAGGAGGCAATGGGACATGGTTTTTTCCAGTTACTTAGTAATAATTCAAAAGCTGCCGCTAAACTGTTAATTGATCATAAAATAGACAATCTAAAACATGTACCCAGGGAAATTCAGCTGGATACTATCCGAAAATATGTGCGCGAACTTAAAACACTGCCCTATATTGAAATAAATTTAATTCTCAGGCAACTTAAAGATATTTTATGTAATATAAACTATGGTAAAATAGATACTTATATTAACTGGCTTAAAATTTCAGAAATGCATAGTGCAGGCATTGAGTTTGGTTCTCACGGTTGCAGTCATAAAATTTTGACCCGTTTAGATGACAATATTATTACAGAAGAGCTTACTCATTCTAAACAGTTATTAGCCAAATGTATAAGCACTGAAATTCAGTCTTTTGCATACCCGAATGGTAATAATAATGAACGTATAGGTAAACTTGTTAAAGAAAGTGGTTATACAACAGGATTTGGAACACAATTTGGATATGTTTCATATAATGATAATCCCTTCGACTTAAAAAGGATTAATATTTATGATGCAATATCGACTAATAATCCAGTTTTATTATCAACAATTTTAGGTATATTCTAAATAAAGGACTAAATATACTATTATGAAAATTCTGGTAACTGATGGAAGTACCCGCCCCGCATTGGCCATCTGCCGTTCTCTGGGAAGCAAAGGACACGAAATTGTTGTAGGTGATATTAAACCCGCTAATATCTCTTCAGTATCTAAATACTGTTCTGAAAAATGCATATATCCAGACCCGGCTACACAACCCAGAGCATTTATTCTGTTTATGCTTGAATATGTTGAGCACAATGAAATAGATATTTTAATACCTATTACTGATATAACCACTATACCATTAACTGAGAATAGCACTGAGCTAAATAAATATTGTGCTCTACCCTTTTCTGATTCATCTGCTATTAATAGAGCTGCAGACAAAATCGATATATTGAACCTTGCAAAATCTCTGTCAATTGATATTCCTGAATCCATTACAGTAGAAAATTCATCTGCTATCAGTGAGAATGATATAACTTTTGATTATCCTGTCGTTATCAAGCCTGCTCGATCACGAGTTATGATAGAAACTGGATGGCTTTATACATCGGTCACATATGCTGAATCTTTTGATGACCTTAGTAAACAATTGCAGAAACTAGACCCAAGAGTTTTTCCATTATTAATACAGGAAAGAATTAATGGTACCGGGCTTGGTATATTTATGCACTATCAGGATGGGCATCCTGTAGCAGCCTTCAGCCATAAGCGTATCAGGGAAAAACCTCCATCAGGCGGTGTAAGTGTACTTAGAGAAAGCATAAAACTTGATCCCCTTGCTCTGGATTTTTCCGAAAGTTTACTTCAGGCTCTTAACTGGAATGGCATAGCCATGGTTGAGTTTAAAATGGATAAAAGAGATAATCGACCCAAATTAATGGAAATAAATGGTCGTTTCTGGGGTTCATTACAGCTGGCAATTGATGCAGGCGTTGATTTCCCTGCGTTACTGGTTGAGTCTACAAAAGAGAAACTTGTTAAAAATTACAATTATAAGCTTGGAGTTAAATCACGCTGGTTGCTAGGTGACTTTGAAGCATTATTATTGCGTATGTTAAAGAGCAATAAATCGCTGCAACTACCGCCTGAAAGTCCGGGAAAACTTATCTATTTACTTAAATTTTTAGCTTTATGGCAACCCGGTTTAAAATATGAAATATTAAAAATTAAAGATATGAAACCATGGTTTTTTGAGAGCTATCTATGGATAAAGGCCTGTTTTATTAAAAATTAAGTTTTAAACATTACTGATTTGTCTGCTTACTATAAAATTTTATTTTTTCAATCATTTCACGACTTGCTACTGCAAGCTGGTTAATCACTTCTCTGTATGTTTCTTCAGATTTACCATAAGGATCAGAAATTTCCGAAGGTGTTTTATTTGAAATACTACCAAGCCAGATTAATTTAGAAGTGGCTAATGGATCCAGCATTTTAAGCATTTTATAATTATGCCCATCCATGATTACAACTATATCTGCCCAGTCAAGCAGGCTATTATTTACTTTTTTAGATCGATGATCAGAAAGATCTACTGCCCATTTTTTACAATACGTGATATGGGCCTGAGCAGATTGCCGGTTTTCATTTTCATGAAAACCAGCCGATTTTATCTGTAATGACAAACCTTCCTGGGGTAACTGCTTTAGGTAATATTCGACAAAAGGACTGCGATATATATTCCCATAACACATTACTAAAATTTTCTGCGGACGGATACGTTTTAGCCTGGTATTACAGGTATATTGTGCAAAAAAACGTGCCAATCGATAATTCAACCAGCCACTAAGGCGAGAAATAAAATCTAGTAGCACGTGTGAATCCTTTTTAGCGAATATCACAGATATTAAATATTAATCTCAGATACTGGCTCTATTAGCACTGGTTTAGCGTGCATATAATATGTCGCTTTACGTTTAGCTTTTATATCATCGTATATCCACTGAGCCTGTTCTTCATTACACTCAAGAAAATTCGCTAATTCACTGACAGGCATATTGTGATTTAATGCCCATAATGCAACATCCATTTTATTATATGGAAGTGCAAAATAGAACTCATCCTGGCCCTGAGGTAAACTATAGGTATCAGTAGTGGGTATGGCATTACAGATATCATCAGGTAAGCCAAGGTGTCTTGACAATGCATATACCTGCGATTTATACAAATGTGCAATTGGTTTTACATCAGCAGAACCATCACCATTTTTAACAAAAAAGCCCTGATCATATTCGAGCCTGTTTGGGGTTCCAACCACGGCGTAATTTAAACGATCTGCGTGAAAATATTCAACTGTTTTTCTAATACGTTGCTTGTAGTTAGTAGCAGCTACAATTTGTAAGTATTCCTTAAGATTTAAACGCTTTTCGCTGGTTTCACCGTCGGGCGACTGAACGACCAGATTGAAATGATTTATCTGCCCTTTTGTACCACCTGAAATTATAATTTTATTTTTCCAGCCATCAGAATATTCTGGAAATGTGGTTTTAATAGCTTCATCTCTCCATTTATAACAACCTATGGCCTCTAATGCCGGGGCTATGTCATGAACCAGGTATTCAATGCCCAGATGTTCGGCTAAAAGTTTGCCTCGTTTGAGGCTGTTGGAAGATGAATCCTGTTCCGGTAAAAGCAGGCCGAATACCTTTTTTGGGCCTAATGCTTTCACTGATAATGCTGCACATACAGAACTATCAATACCACCTGACATTGCAATAACGAGCCCTCGTCGATGCAGGTCGGACCTTAAGCTTTGACGTATGCGCTCAGAAACTTTATCAATTTCTGCATCCATGTCAAAATCTAATACGTTTGACGTTAAATTTTGTGTTGTCATATTTATTCTCCAGATAATTTATTACTGCAGCATGAAACGGCGAACCTTTCCCGATGCCGTTCTTGGTATTTCATCTGCAAATTCGATGTGTTTGGGTATTTTATAATTCGCCAGGTTTGTTTTACAGTGATGCATGACCTGTATTTTTTTCAGTTCAGTTCCAGGGGATTTCACAATGACTGCCTTAATAATCTGGCCGAGCAAATCATCATTTATACCTACTACTGCCACTTCTTCAACACTGTCTAATTCAAGAATCACTTCTTCTATATCGGTTGGGCTTATTCTATGGGCCCCACTTTTTATCATTTCTGATGTACGGCCTACAATATATAAAAAGTCATTTTCATCTTTGTAAGCCAGATCACCTGTTTTTAACCAGCCATCATGCATAACCTGACTGGTTATTTCCGGATCTTTCCAGTATCCCAGCATAATATTTCCACCACGAGCATAAATTTCACCCGTGACATTAGCATCGACAGCTTCATTTTTATCGTTCATAATTTCTAGCTGAACACCAGGAATTGCTACTCCAATAGACCCCATATTCTGTTCCAGTTTATCGGGTGGCAAATAACTTAATCGTGCACTTGCTTCAGTTTGACCGTACATTACATAGAAACTTATATCTGGAAGCTCCTGCTTTAATCTTTTGATATTTGCAGGTGCCATAGGTCCACCAGCCTGCGTCATATAGCGTATAGATTTAAGATTAAATTCTGAGAGTGTTATTCTACTTAATAAAAGATTGAATGTAGAGGGCACTCCAGAAAACCCAGTAACATTTTTTTCAGCCATTAATGAAACGACTTTCTGAGGATACAGCATACTATTTTCAAGTATGAGTGTGGCACCTGCCGCAAGATGTATATGTAAAACTGAATTTCCATAGGAGTAATAAAATGGCAATACATTAACTATGCTATCTTTTTCGGTAAGCTCAAGGTAGCTTAATATAGATATAGTATTTATATATAAATTTGCATGGCTTAGCATTACACCCTTAGGTCGACCTGTGGTGCCTGAAGTATAAATGATAGAAGCGAGCTGTGTTTCTGCATCGAATTCCATACCTGCATCTGGAATTGACTGATGTAGACCTATATTATCCCAGCTTTCTGTAGACGTATTTTGCTTATCTGACCCTATAATTACTGGTTTAATAAGACTACTATTTATTGACTCAAGAATAGCGTTAAGTTCAGGATGGTTTAAGTATGCAAACAGAAAAGATGCATCACTATGCAGAATCCAGTTACTTAAATCTCTTGACTTGGCAGCCGTATTTAAACTTATTACAGTACCACCTGCCATAAGTACACCATAGTATGAAGCTACATATTCAGGTGAATTTTCAATTAGTAATGAAACTTTATCTCCACTCTGCAAACCATGATCAACCAGATAATGGGCTATACCACAGGCTTTTTCCCATAGTTTCCTGTAGCTATAACTATTTGAGCCCAGTACAACTGCCTCCTTTTCAGGAAAACGTTGCACAGAATCATGGAGTAATTTAATTAGGGTATTTTGCATTTAAATCAGGCGGCTTTTTGCTTATTACCTACAAATGCAACAATATTATCAACTGAGTCCAGGTTTTCTGGAATCATTTCTTCATCCTCAACTTTAATTTCAAATTCTTCCTCTATAAAATATATAATTTCAAGAATACCCGTAGAATCTAAAATTCCTTTTTCGAGGAATGAATCATTATTTACAAGGGCTGACTGATCCTCCGTAAATAGATAATTTTCAAGAACATAATCACGGATTTGCTGTTCAACTGACATGTGTAACTCCCATAGAGCTTTTCGTTAAATTTTCATTTATATCATCATCATTTTTGAAGATGTTATGCTTATAATCTTTAATAAACTGCTGGTGCCATATTTGAGTAGAAAGAATACCTACAAGCGCCATATTATCTTTGTAGCCAATCGCCAGGCCACGCCTGATTTTCTTCAACAATAAGCCAACACGCTTTTCATCAAAATACCCGGCTGATTTAAGCGCTGACTCACTAAGCGCCTCCTGTATATAATCGGGTGGATTATCAGTGAAGAAAGCAGGGATGTCGGGAGCTCGATATGGTTGTTTATAGCGATTGATTATACTATCTGGAACATATTTTTTCATCGCCTGTTTGAGCAGATATTTTTCATTTAGAACTTTCATTTTTAGACGTGGATCCAGACTATTCGCAAATTCTATAACCCGGTGATCAAGAAATGGGAATCGACCTTCAACAGAGTTCATCATTAACATTCTATCGCCCTGTGAACACAGGAGATATCCCGACATGAGGGATTTAGACTCTATATACTGAGCACGATTAAAATAATGCCACTGCTTAAGTGCAGACGGCAATGTTTGATCAAAATTAGTGATAACATCTTCTACAAGCTGTTCTTTCATATCACTGGAAAAAAAATCCTTGCAACGAGAAGTTGTATCCCAGCGGGGAAGATGAGAAAAACAGGCAAGTTGAGGCTGATCTAGAGCCTTACCAAAAAAATTCTGTATATACGCAGGTGCTTTACCCTGCCCCATATCCAGGTATGGATACAGGCGTTTAAGCAATAATGGCCGAAAAACAGATTCAGGATTTTTTGCCCAGAACTGTCTTATTTTAGTTTCTTTAAAAATATCATAGCCACCGAGCACTTCATCAGCACCTTCTCCGGTGAGTACAACCTTGTAATTATGCTGATTAACTAATGAAGACAACATCCCCATAGGTACAGGTGCTGTGCGTAATATGGGTGATTCGGTATGCCAGATCGTTTTTTCGAATCGTTCTGCTATATCTGAACGTTTACATAGAATACGGCTATGATCTGCTTTAACATGATCTATCATCAACTTTTGGTAAGGGCTTTCATCCAGACCCTCATCTTCAAAAGCAATAGAAAATGTTCGCAGGGGTGCTTCACTATGTTGATGAATCATTGATACTAACGCTGAAGAATCCAGACCACCAGAAAGATAGGCACCTACAGGTACATCAGAACGAAGTCGAATTTGGGTTGCATCAATTAACAGCGATTTCAGTTCATCGATTAGATCTTTTTCACTCCCCTGCCGATATTGCTGATCTTCCGGATAAGACCATTCCCAATAAGGCTTTTTAAGTATTTTTCCATTATTTTCAATGACTAGCATATGGCCAGGTTCTAGTGATTCAACTCCCTTGAAAACAGTATTATTAGATACGGGAGACCAGAATGTCATTAACTCTTCAAGTGCCAGATGATTTAAGCTCGGTGCTTTACCTAAACCTCTCAATATAGCTTTTACTTCTGATCCAAAAAACAGGCGGTTGTCATCTACAGCATAAAATAGTGGATGAATACCCGGCCTGTCTCTAATTAGCAATAACCTTTTCTGTTTAGAATCCCATAATGCGATTGCAAACTGGCCATTAAGATGAGTTACGAATTCATCTCCATATTGTTCATATAAATGGACGATAACTTCCGTATCAGAATGAGTATAAAATCGGTGACCTGCTTTTTTAAGCTGACTGGTAAGCTCTATATAGTTAAATATTTCGCCATTAAAAACAACCCATACCGTTTTTTCCTCATTATGAACGGGTTGCTGACCGCCTTCTATATCAATGATGCTAAGTCTTGCATGCCCAAGACCGATTTTTTCATCAATCTGATAGCCCTGTCCATCTGGCCCTCGATGATGCAGCTGATGAACCATAGCTTTTAATAGATGCTGATCTATCCTGCCCTGGTTTTTTAAGTTTAATATTCCTGCAATTCCACACATTATTTTTTACCGAATTTCCTGAATTCTAACGAAATTAATATGCCAGCATAACAGGATTATTTTCATCGGCATCTGAGCCTATTAAATTCTGATGAATTAAAACGTTTCTGGTTGTTGTAAACTCGAAATCATTCAAAAGTTTTTCCAGTCGATCATGGCACCTGGAAAGATTGTTATAATGTCTAAATTTAGAAAACCACCTGGCTTCTATTTTAGGCTGATCAGGATCAATCTCCCAAGGGTGCAAATAAAAAATAAATGGAATTTTATCTCTCCGGTTAACCCACCTAAGTGCGGCCTTACTAAACCAATACGGATATAAACGAAAATAACCGCCACCCGCTACAGGTAAATTCATACCAGGTAAAGACAGAGTTGAAGGTGGAAACTCAATCAGTTCTTTTCCATTAGGTGTTGTCAAAACATGAGGTGTACGCGGCATATCAGGTATGCCATATAAGTCATGATGCACTGGCACTATGCTGGAGTCATACTCAAAACCAATATCTGCAAGTGTGTCCAGAGCCCATAAGGATTGTTTTGTTATTGAATAACTTGCTGCTCTATATCCCTGAACTTTATGGTTTATAATATTTTCCAGGATATCTTTGGCTCTTTGTGTTTCATTAATAAACGTCTGCTGATCCTGTTTGTAAATGAGTTGATGACTGTAGCCGTGGCAGGCAACCTCATGGCCTCTTTTATGAATTTCCAGAACAAGATCAGAAGCTCGTTCAGCAACCCAGCCAAGTACAAAAAAGGTAGCTTTTGTATTATACTGATCAAATAAATCAAGCAAGCGTAATGTATTATTTTCAACTCTCGATTCATACTTTCCCCAGGAATATGGAGAAATGTTCTCTGCAAATGCGGCGACATGGAAATAATCTTCAACGTCTACTGTTAATGCATTCTGCATTATACGCCTCTTTTGGTGTTTTTATTTGCTTTTTCAGAAAGAGATAATATTTTATTATCTTTATTTACAGGTTCTATGTTATCTAAACGAGAATTTATTTTTTGCATGTGATTCTCGATAGACCGCATACGTTCCGTAACATCGCCTAAAATCTTGAGAAGAGAAGAAAACATGTCACCCCATTGTTGATCTTTTGCCACAAATGAGGGTAGTTCTTCAATTTTTTCAGGGGCTTGTTGATTAAGATCCGAGTGCTTAATATGTGTTTTATCACATTCAGATTTTCCAATTTCTTTCCATTGTAATTCGGATACCGCATCATCAATTGTATTAATATCAATTGATGATTTATTATCTGCAAAAGCGCAGACAAGGGCCGTGTCACATAATATATTTAGTTTTCTGGGTATACCACCTGTAAAATCCTGGATAATTTCATAGGTTTTTTCATCAAATATTTTTTCTGGTTTTTTTGCTCCAGCCACACTTAATCTGTGTTTTATGTATTCTATGCTTTCCTTTAATTTTAATGGCCCAAGATGAAACCTCAGACGAATTCTCTGCACTAGCTGTGTCATTTTGGGCTGATCAAGTGTCTGGTTCATTTCTGGTTGCCCAACCAGAATTATATTGAGTAACTTTTCCTTATCAAGCTCCAGACCTGATAGCATACGGATTTCTTCTAGCACTTTTGTCGACAGATTCTGACCTTCATCTATAATTAATACAACATGTTTACCCTGAGAATAAATATTTATTAAATAATCATTGAGTCGATGTAATAATTCAACTTTTCCCTGGCCTTGAATTTCAGAATTACTTACATCAAGTTCAAACAGCATAGCCTGCAAAAATTCAATTTCATTGAGCTGAGTTTGAAATATTCTAATAACTTCAATGTCATCGCCTATCTCTGATAACAGTTTATTAATAAGTGTGGTTTTTCCTGCACCTATTTCACCTGTGAGAACAATGAAACCATCTCGTTTCCACACGGCATAATCCATATAGGCTTTAGCGCGTTTATGGATATGGCTCAGAAAAAGATAACGAGAATCAGGCGTTAACTGAAATGGTGGTTCTGATAATCCAAATGTTTCGTAATACATAGCTGTTCCTACCTGTAAGATCCTGGATCTCTGCCATAAAAAAAACTGGCAAAAATTTTATTTTCATCATAATTAAGGCTAGAAATGTTACTTTCCTGAGTATTTAGAACATATTCCAGACGTAGTGTATAATTTCGTGATACACGATGATTCATGGCTAAACTACCTATTCGCTGCCTGTCTAACTGGTCAATATCAAGGTTATTATATTTTTGATATCTAAACTGTGCTGAAAGAGTTGTAGTTGGTGAGTACATATATGCATAGTTAAAATTTCCACCACTCGTTATACGATCCTGTAGCAACACCTCATAATCCTCATCTCGATAATTAATCTGAAAATCATAACTTGAGGCATTTATTGCAAAATGATAGGTAGCTTCTATTTTCTTTTCATAATATATATCGGCACTGATTTGAGTACCGGCTCTTTCAAACTCAGGATTTTGAGCGCCGCTAGTTAAAAGATCAAATCCACTATCTGTATAGCCTGATCCTGCATTAAGTAAAAAATAGGAACTTTCTCTAAACTGGTTTTGCCATAAAAGACGGGCCAGGTAACCATCTACATCGTCTAATGTCTCTCGATCTACATATGTGTAACCTAAATCCAGTTTAAATTCTGAACGTGATGGCTGTGTCTCAAAACTTATAAAAAAATCCTGGCGGTCGAAATCGACATCATCAATTTCAACAAATTCTACAGCCTGATATTCCGTATTTAATGACATCGTAGTTGCAGATGAAATATCTGTAATGTAAGCCAGGCGAAATATTGCCCGGCTATTATCAGAATTATCAGTTTCAAACAGATAATTATTTAATCTAGAACCTACATATATACTATCAGACGAAGTTAATCGAAAGTATAAGTCTGGACCTGTTGAAAAAACATTGGTATTTATCAGATTGTCAGGTGTTCCAGGCAAAAGATTATTGAGCCGTTGGCGTGAAAAGTAATCTTCGATTTTCCAGAAAAAACTGGATGGACGGATTGTAAAATCGGAATTAGCTCTGAGGTAGAATATTAATTCATCTGGAAAGGAATTTTCACGATAGTTTTTATATTGAATCAGTGAGCTTAAATCAGCAGTTACTTTTGCACTATTCTCCTCCAGGCCAACGCCTATAAGTACAGACCTTCCAAAATCATCTAGCGGATCAACTGATACCAGGGTAGAGTTATCAGAATATTCTGATTCCACACCCAGAGAGTAATCCATACGCGCAGCCATGCAATAGTTAGAAGACACTGTACTTCCTGCAAATATAATAATTGAAATACTGATTTTTATCAGTAAATTGCAATTGAACACCCATTTCATTTTCATTTTGACAAATTAGTGCCATGCTAATTTGGGAAACTGTGGCTCATTATTAAACACGGTGCCTAACAATTTATCTTTTCCAATCGCACGAGCAGATTTTAGTATCTGGTCTTCAGTCACTTTTCCATAAGGCACCACAAGGATGACATAATCGCAAACTTCAGCAAGTATTCTTGCATCAGCATTTTCACTGATAGCAGGTGCATCGACAATTATGTAGCGTTGTGAGTAACGTTGCTTAATTTCTTCAAATAAACGGTATAGACGAACACTTGTAAAATATTCTGACATTGAGGAATTCACATTACCCGCAGGTATCACCCTCAAACGCTTGATGCCTGTAGGATAAATAATTTCATTTACTGTACAACTATCATTTTGCAAATAATCTTTTAAGCCATTATTATTCTCTGCAGCCAGTGGAAGACCATTTAAACCGGGTTCTGATAAATTGCAGTCAACCAGTAAGGCGGTTTTTGTTTCATCCATCGCGATCACAGTAGCAAGGTTCGTTGAAACAAAACTTCCGCCACCACCATAGACACATGAAGTCACCATAATAATAGGGCTGGACTCTTTTACGCGCTGCACAACCGATGTTCTTAAATCTCTGAAAGCATTAAAAACGCGTCTGTCAGCCATAGACTGATCTATAATATGCGTTTTTTTTCTGATTTCAGCTGAAAACTCCTGCGGTTGATGCATTTCATTTATATTGCAGGTTTCTGTAATGACGGGCGCGCCTGTAGCTTCTGATCTTGAGTTAATTGAAAAAGATGCTTTATTATTTATATCAGCACGGCTGATTTTGTTTTCATGCTCTAATTTGATTTTTTCGATTGCCTTCTGAATTTTGCTCATAACCTATACCTTCCCTTGTGTGCGTAAAACAGCTATAGCAATAATGAATGCAATGCTGGCAAGAAAAATAACTGAAATACCGACAAGACCAACCGTTTCCCTGCGTACCTGGGAAACATTAGATAAATGTGGAGTCTTACCTAGAACGGGTATCCCCAGATTGTCTATAATCAACGAATCCAGGCGCACTCTTGGATCAAGCTGGCGTAGAACAAATATAAACCCTATGGGAAGAACTAATCCAAGCAGAGGGCCAGCTAGTAGAAAATGCAAAAAACGAACACCGCTGGGACTATGCGGAAAATAAGCCGGTTCATCTACACGCAAAGACAGACCTTTTTGCTCAATATCGAGGTTCATTGATACCCTGGCCTGCTCTCGTCGTCGCATAAGGTCAATATAGCTGTCATGATTCACTTCATAGTCGCGGGTAAGCTCCTGTAATGCAGCTTCATACTCTTCTACATTTCGAGCCCTGTCCAGTTGTTTGCTTATTGATAGTATGGTCTGTTCAAGTCGAGCTTCAAGTGTTTCAATGGTGGTATTCGCATTATACAGATCACGTTGTAGCTGTTGATAAACAGGATTACTTAATATTCTTTCATCTATAACAACATTGCCGGACTCGCTACCGGACTGTGGATCAAGTTCTGATTTTTTTACTGCCACTCTTAAGTTTTCAATTTGAGATTTTATCTGAATAATATCAGGATAAGTTTCATGATAACTGAGGCGAAGATCATCCAGTTGCGCCTGTAATCCTGCAATTCGAGTTTTATATTGCTCAGAGCGTGAAAATGCTGATGATGCCTGGGCTTCTCCAGATAACTGTCGAATTAATGATGCCTTACGGATGCGCAACTCTTTAAGCTCCTGAACGATTTGTTCTTTCATTCTCTGAAGCTCTCCACTTCGACGGCCTATTTCACCCGGCATTCCAGGGCGCGCATCAACATTAGCTGATCTAAATATTTTTAATTCGAACTCAGCATGTTTTAGCTTTTCTTTATAATTTTTAGCCTGGTTATCTATAAACTCAAAAGCCTCTGTACTTTGCTGGGCTTTGGCAATCAGGCTTCCTTCGATAAATAATTTAGCTAACTGGGCTGTTATTCTGTATGAGCGATCAGGATCACTGTCTTTAAATTCAATGCGAATTAAATTTCTGCGGGCATTACTAATGTTCAGCTGTCCTTTAATACTGTTCATTAACTGATCCTGCACAACAGGGTCAGGAAATTGCTCAACCAGGCCCTCTCTTTGCAGAAGCTGATACATGATTTTATGCCCAAAAATTATTTCTCGTGCTATTGCAGCCCGGTCTACAACTTCTGTCTGTACTGCCGCCCCTTCCATTAATGGCCCAAGAATATTTTCTTCCTCTACAAATATAGTTGTATATGATGTATAAGATTTAGGCCAGTTAGAACCCACCAGTACCGTAAGAACGCTGATAACTGAAAAAACGATGATAACGAAATTTCTTCTGTTAACTGTTTCCTGTACAAGTAATGTAATGTTTTTCTGTAAGCCTGAAGCCATTTTTTGTCCTATAACCAGCTAACTTAAAAAAAACGCTCGGGAACAGTAATTATGTCACCGGGTTTCAGATAGTAATTTGTAGAGAGCTCGCCCTGATGGAGTATGCCACCAAGCTTTACTTCATAGACACGTGTCTCTTTTTTATAACGCCTGTATAAACGAGCTCGATCAGGCGCTGCAAACTCATTAATTCCGCCTGCCTCAAGTACTGCATCAAGCACTGTCATTCCCTGTCTATAAGGAAATGATGTAGCTGTCTGCACCGCACCAGTGACTCGAATTCGAGATATATATTCGTAATTTCGTAATTCGGTGAGAATCACAGTTACATTTGGATTACGTACAAAAACTGATAATTTTTTTTCTATTTCAGCCGCAACTTTTTCAGGAGTTCGTCCTCCGGCCTGTATATCACCAATTAATGGTACTGATATTTTTCCATCTGGTCGCACAGGCATCAGCACAGAAAGCTCCGGATTCTTCCATACTTTCACAGCCACCTGATCATCTACGCCAATCCGGTATTCAGAAACGGTTACAGATGTCTCAGAAGCAAAGCTATTAAGATCTGTAGATGAAATTGAAGTATTATTTGCACAAGCAGAAAGACTAATGCTTATCACAAAGATAAAACAGGCTCTAATCATTTACTAACTCCGGTGTTCATAATATCAATATCGTATGCCCCTATATTGTATAGACTTAGGCAACTTACTTCACGATATTTATGAATCATAATTTTATTAAACTGAGTCTGTAGTCTTTAGTCATTTGCATCCTGAAACTTAAACAAATAACAGGCTATTTCGACATTACTATGATAATCAGCATTACTAGCTACAGTTAAACAGTTTGGCGCCAGCATTATGCACAAATTATCAACTTAATATATCAGAATCTTTCTCGAGACCCTGTAGGGATATTCCTACATTTGTGCAGGTTTATTCTACTGTTATTTTTTACAGATAAACAGTGTCAATTTATTATTAAAATTTCCCCCATTTGGGGCATTGAAGACACATGTTATATCGAATTATAATTGCAAACATTAAGATTAAATGAACTTTAAATTTATTTCGATATGCGGCCTGAGCAGATTTAAATTCATGCCCAGGCAATTACTGCTTTATTGAACAGCTAACCTGTAGCATATTTTATTCATGCTGAAAACTGTAAACTTTACCAACATGGTATGACGGAAGATTTTACAGCTTTAACCTATATCCGCCTAAACCATTGATTTTATTGGGTGTATTTTTGGCCTGAATTTTGCATTATAATATAGTACTGGTTCGTAAAATCTTAATCCACGAACGATGAAATGATTAACCAGAGGTAGATATGGATCACAAATTTGGAAAAATAATAGGAATGGGAATGCTGCTTTGTAGCACAGGTGTGACACAGGCGGCTTTAATAGATATGGGTAATGGCCTCATATATGACAATACACTCGATATAAGCTGGTTAAAAAACGCAAATCTGGCAACAGGTAATAACTTTGGTGTATCAGGCATTGCGACAGACGGTACCATGTCATGGAATGTAGCATTTGACTGGATCAACGCACTAAATACAAATAACTATCTGGGCTACAGTAACTGGCGCCTGCCGACATTAACGCCTGTAAATGGTGTTAACTTTGAATACACGGTCTCTTACGATGGATCAACTGATCGGGGTTTCAATAACTACTCAACCTCTAATGAATTATCTAATTTGTACTATTCATCATTAGGCAATCTGGGTCTATGCACAACTAATAATGCGACCGGCTCATATCCAGATAATTGTGAACAGACACCGGGTGGTGCCTGGGGACTTAAAAATACAGGCCCATTTCAAAACATGATGTCATTCCGTTACTGGACAGATACTGAAAATAATCTAAATACAACTCGCGCATTTGATATGGACTTTACCTTTGGTCAAACCGGTACCGGTGGTAAAGATGGCAATAAGTATGTGTGGGCCGTGTTAGATGGAAACCCATTAGCCGTTCCACTGCCAACGGCATTCTGGCTATTTTCTTCAGGCCTGTTAGGCCTAATTGGAGTTTCTCGTCGCCAGCGTAACAGCTGATATATATACCCTCAGGATTCAGAATAAATCAGTAAAAAAGGGTGGCAAAAGCCACCCTTTTTTTATTACAACATTATATAAGCCATCATTTACTGTTTAATTTTCCTCTAGCATAGACACTTAAAGCCTGATAAGCGGCTTTTGTTATATGACTTCCATCATCCTGGGCAAATTTCTGTTGTCTCTCACCATCTGCATTTGCCAGCACTTTTTCTAAATCGAGCAGTATAAGTTTCTGTTTCTGAGCATAATCTCGCAACCATTTATTCGTTTCTATTACATGGCCATTAATATAGTCCTGGTAACTGGATTTGCCTTGCAGCTTTCCCAGCATACTCATCGCCCTGTTTAACAGCCCGGCCTGCTCTCTTATCGTGACTTCAGTTGCTAATATCGGTTCAATATTATTATGTTTAGCCGTTTCAACCATTTTTATATAACTGGCTTTTATTCGATCTACTGTAGCATCCAGCTTTTCAGGGTCAGAACGGAATATGTCATTTATAAAGCCCCACAGCAGGACATAGTCGGGGTTTTGCTGGATAACATCTGGTATGAAACGTTGCTGCATTTCGAATGACTGGTTACCATCAATACCCTTATTTAAAATATTACAGCCTGATAATTTATTTATATCCCAGGCCCGGGCATAAGAAGCACCTAATAAAACCATACAATTCTGCTTATCATTTTGTGCTTTGTCTTTGCCATTATTTAACAAAATTTCATCTCCCCTGTCAGCGCTGATTGCAATTTTACTGGCCGGCAGACATATGACCAGCATTAAAATTAGCAGGATAAATACGTGTTTATACTGGCCAATAGCTCGCTGACTACAATGCAGCAGGTGCTGTATATTAACTTTCATCATTCTGGTTTCTCCTTAAAACTGCGTGCCGTACTTTTTCATCTTGCGCAAGGTATATATTACTGAGTCAGAAATAAAGGATACTGTAATAAGCCATAGAAAAATAGCAGCTGTAGGAGTTAGCTTTAGCTGACGATGCGCCTGGCGATGCGAAGCAAGCCAATAAGCTTAACGGCTCGTTTCAAATCGCAATCATTATCGCCAGCTAAAGCTAGCTCCTACAGAAGAAACCATTTCTTGTTAACCTTCTGTGATATATGACAGGTATTCCTTTCATCTGATTGATTAGTAATAGCTGAATTTACTTTCACCTGATAAACAGGTATTAAAATAAAAAGTTATATTAAAAATTGTGAAAGTTTGTATAAATTGTCAGATATAGCTTGTATGAACAGGCTTCGCTTGGTCTAATATACCCCGCAGGTAAGGCACCGCTTTCTGGTGCCCCAGTTGACAATCTAAATGAATCAAAAAACAGCTACTTTATGAATATACCCATAGTAACAAATAATAGACATGAGGCTCGAGTATTAATTGGCCTGTTTATAATTATGTTGCTTGTTGAAACAGGTATCCGCTTATTTGAACATCATTTATCAGGCAATATTAATCATATTTTTTCTATCCCCTCTATTGCCAGAGAAATTAATCAGATCAACAAAGGCAGTCGGGTTCTGTTTTTGGGTAATTCCCTTACTAACAACGCCATTGATACCCAACTTATTGCAAGCGCCTTAGAAAATAGCCTGAATGACTCGGTACACAGCACCAAGATAACACCCGATGGAACCGCATTGTCTGACTGGTACTGTATTTATCAGAATCAACTCCAGCCCCTTGAAAATCCCCCTACTCACATTGTTATTGGTTTTGCCTGGGCTCAGTTAAGTGATCAATACCCTGTTAATGCAACCCGTTTGGGTGGTTTTTTCTGCGATACTGCTGATGCGGTAGAGCTTTCTGAAACCGGCCTGACCAAACACCAGCAATTTTTGCGTTTTCTGGCTGGCAGTATGTCACATGTGTATGTTAACAGAGAAGCTATTCGTAACCGTATTCTGAGCAAATTAATTCCCGCATATCAGCAGGTAACACAGAGTATTAATAAGGAAGATGCAGAACCGCAGGATAAAGAGGCAAATAACTCAAAACTGTATTCATACCATATTCTTTCCCGATTCATTGAATCAGTTAAAAAATCAGGCAGTCAGGCCATCTTTATGGCCATGCCGGTAACTAAAAATTATGATCTGGATGACAATTTATTACAACTGATGCAACAGATGAATGTAACATTTATAGATATGCGAAGCACACCTGAAATTTCAGATAACATGTTTAAAGATTCTATCCATCTTAATAAAAAAGGCAGATCACAATTTAGCAAAAACCTGGTAGAAGAAATTACACCTTATATCAAAGGACAATTTGTCGTTAAACAGCGATAATAATATAAATTAGATTTAATATGGAAATAATAAAAGAACAATATGCTATTTAACAGTTTTATATTCTGGATTTTTTTTGCTGTCGTAATTGTTTTATACAGGAAACTACCCCACCCTGGCCAAAACCGTTTATTACTAGCTGCCAGCTATATTTTCTATGGTTACTGGGATTACCGGTATTTATCACTCATATTTGCATCAACGGTGATCGATTATTTTGTTGCAACAGGCATTTATAATACTAATGTTGAAACACGTAAAAAACGCCTGCTAACAATTTCCATCTGTGCCAATCTCGGCATGTTAGGTTTTTTTAAATATTATAATTTCTTTACTACTGAACTTGATGCATTGCTAACCACTATCGGTATGCCTGTTTCTATACCCATATTAAATATAGTATTGCCAGTCGGTATATCTTTTTATACCTTCCAGACCATGAGTTACACAATTGATGTATACCGAAAAAAAACAGTACCTACACATCATTTTTTAGACTTTGCTTTATATGTATCCTTTTTCCCACAACTGGTCGCCGGGCCTATTGAGCGTTCCTATAAATTACTTCCTCAGATTCTCGAACAACGACCACAACTGAAAGAAAATTTTATTGAAGGCAGCTATCATGTGTTGTCTGGCTTATTTAAAAAAGTTGTTATCGCAGACAATATGGCCCCAATAGTCAATAGTGTGTTCTCACGTCCAGTTTCTGATCTTACCGGCCCTGAGATATTAGTTGGCATCTATGCCTTTGCATTTCAAATCTATGGCGATTTTTCAGGCTATTCTTCTATTGCTCAGGGCATAGCTAAATGGATGGGCTTTAATTTGTCATGGAACTTTAAAATGCCTTATTTTGCTATTAATCCTAGTGATTTCTGGCAACGCTGGCATATAACATTGTCATCCTGGTTACGCGACTATCTATACTTCTCTGTTGGAGGAAGCCGGAAAGGACGTCTGTTTACATTGCGTAATCTTATGCTGACCATGTTACTCGGTGGTTTATGGCATGGTGCAGGATGGACATTTCTTGCATGGGGTTTTTACCACGGAATGCTATTAATTATTTACAGACTATTTGAGTTTCGTCAGGGTAGCGTAATCGCTTCCATGCAAAATCACTGGTTGAGTAAAGGTGTTAGAATAATAATATTCTTCCACCTTATCTGTATTAGCTGGCTATTATTCCGCGCCGATTCCATGCCCCAGGCATGGAATATGCTGGTACTAATGCTTACAAATTTTGAAATTAATGATTACGTTATATACAGCGCGGCTATGATGCTGTTTTTTGTGGGCCCACTTATGACCATGGAGTACTGGATAGAAAAATCAGGTGATCTACTAATAATAGTTAACTCACATTGGTTAATAAGAACATTTATTTATGCTTATTTTGCAATAATGCTATGGGTGTTCCCACCATTAACTAACCAGACATTTATTTATTTTCAGTTCTAACTTATGCAAATTAAAGACAAAATAATTCGAAATATTTTCTCCAACTGGGCCGGCCTGGTTGTTAATATTGCAATATCATTTTTCCTGGCTCCATTTATTGTTCACCAGTTAGGCAATAGCTATTATGGTATCTGGGTCATTATGATGCAGTTTACAGGCTATCTGTATCTGCTTGATTTTGGTGTTCGAGAATCAATTATTAGATATGTTTCCAAATATGAATCAAAACAAAATTCTGAAGAACTCAATGAGATTTTAAGCTCCGGGATAATTTTATATAGCGCAATAGGTTTTATCTGTTTTATAATAACGGTTCTTCTTGCGCTTGGTTTCCCATATGTTTTTAATGTTGATGCTGAAGATGTAGATGTCGCTAGAATCGTCGTTATTCTTTCAGGCTTAACGATTGCACAAATGCTCGCTTTTAATGTATTTAGCGGCATTCTAATGGGCCTGCAAAGATATGACATTTTCAATAAAGTAGGCATTATCTTTGCCTTTATACGACTGGCTCTTGTTCTTGTTTTTCTTAATATGGGGTATAACCTGATTGCGCTGGCCCTGATTCAGTTAGCGGTTGGAATAGGCAATAATCTGGCCATATACATATACTCTAAAAAATTACTTAAACTGCATAATATTCCATTTCATTACACCCGATCTAGCTGGAAACAACGCTTACCTGTATTAAAAAAGCTTT
>QIDK01000078.1 GCA_003228405.1 Gammaproteobacteria bacterium
TATTTTTTTATTTGCGTGTCTTTGCGTTTATTTGCGGTAAAAATGCTTTTTGCTTTTTGCTTTTAGAGATATTTGTGGGGATAGCTCAGGGTCAGGCCAGGGAAATTAAAGCAATAAATCATCATCAACAGGATGAAACAGGCTGGCCGCACGAATAAGCGAGTTAGCCGTTAGTTCAGGTACGCCATAAACCTCGGTGTTTACACCATGTTCCTGGCTGATTTTTTCAAGCAATAAATCAAAATCCCCGTCACCAGAAAGCAATATTACAGTTTCTACGTCTTTGGCAGCGTCTAAAACATCAATGGTGATACCCACATCCCAGTCGCCTTTAGCTGAGCCATCTTTGCGCTGGATAAAAGGCTTGAGTTTAACCGCAAAGCCAATATGCCTGAGGGCGTCCTGAAACTTAATTTGTTTATCATCTCCGCGATCTGTGGCGTACGCATTAGCATAGGTGATATTCCCCTGCTGACTTATGCGTTGCCACAATAAGCGGTAATTAAACTGTCGGCCATAAACCTGCCGAGTTGTGTAATAAATGTTTTGTACATCAACAAAAATTGCGATTCTATTCATATTCTATAATATAGGTTAATATATAAAAATCTTATGCAGGAAAGGGTGTTATGAGAAATTATACTTACCTTATGCTTGTCATGCTATTTATATTTATACCATGTATGCCTGTTCTGGCAGAAATAGAAGCAATTGCTCTGTTAAAAAAAATAGATGAGTTATATCGAGCTAAAAGTTCAGTTTCGATTATTAAAATGAGTATTATTACCCCGAACTGGCAACGTACACTGAAAATACAAAGCTGGACTATAGGTATGGATGATACTTTTATACGAATATTAGCGCCGAAAAAAGACAGGGGTGTCGCCACACTGAAAAAAGGCAGTGAAATGTGGAATTACTTCCCTAAAATTAATAAAGTTATAAAGGTTCCACCCTCCATGATGATGGGGTCATGGATGGGGTCTGATTTCACCAATGACGATCTGGTGCGAGAAGTATCACTGGTTAAGGAATATAATGTAGAAAAAAAAGAACTTGAAAATAAAATTCAGCTTATTTTAATACCAAAAGAAAAAACAGTGACTGTCTGGGCGCGTATTGAGCTTGTTGTTGAAAAAAACAGTCTGTTACCGCTTGAGCAAAGCTACTTTAATGAAAAGGGTGATAAGGTACGTAGTCTAAGCTTTAGTAATGTGCGAGAATTCTCTGGCAGGCGACTGCCTGCTATCATGACTATGGTGCCGCAAAATAAGCCGGGGCGAAAAACCGTTATTGAATATCTCGAAATGACCTTTAATGAAAATATTAAACAGGAAGTCTTTACCCTGCGTAACCTGAAAAAACGATATTAAGGACATTTAAATATGCATGTCCCCCTGACTTTTAAGCTGGCTCTGCGTAATATAATGCGGAATCGGCGGCGCAGCATACTAACGGTGTTGAGTATGGGGGGCGGCTATTTCCTGATGTCAATTATGCTGTCGGTAAGTGAAGGCAGTTATAGCAATATAATTGATCTGTTTACCCGTGACCACACAGGGCATGTGCAGATTCATAAAGATAATTATCTTGATCGCCCCTCATTATACAAAACCATTAATAATCCAGATGTATTAATTGAAAAAATTAAGCAATATCCACAGGTCATATCGGTAGCACCAAGAATTTATGCGCCCTCTCTTGCCTATGCCGGCAATAAAACCTTTCCTGCTAATGTTGTTGGTATCGATCCGATTCTGGAATCCGCTACAAGTTACCTGAAAAACAAGGTAAAGCAGGGAGTTTATTTATCAGATAAGTTGACAGATAGTGGTTTCTATCCCGCAATGGTCGGCAGGGCATTAGCCAGTAATTTAAAACTGGACGTGGGAGATGAGCTGGTGCTGATTTCACAGGGAATAGATGGCTCTATTGCAAATGATATATTTGAAGTGGTGGCACTAGTCGGAACAGCCGAATCTTATGAGCGTATGAACGTGTATTTAAGTTTACAGGGTATACGCCAGTTTCTAAGCATGTCGGAGAAGGTACATGAGCTGGTTATTGTTCTACAAAATCAGGCTTTATCAAGGAGTTTTGCCAGGCAGTTACAAAATACATTACAAAATAAAAAGTTACAGGTTATGCCCTGGCAGCAGGTAGAAGCTTCATTTTATAAAAGTATGCAGGCTGATAAAAAGGGCAGCTATATATCACTGGGCATTATAATATTTATAGTATCAATTGGAGTGTTGAATACGGTTTTAATGGGTACCCTGGAGCGAACCCGGGAATTTGGCGTATTAAAAGCCATTGGCACGCAACCCATCGCTATCTTTCGCTTAATTATGCTGGAATCATTAATCGTATCAATCATTAGCTGTGTATTGGGAGTAATTATTGCGCTACCAGTCAATTACTGGTTAATAGTTACGGGTATTGCATTACCTGAGCCCATTGATATGGGGGGGATATCATTCGTAGCAATGACAGGAGAAATCTCATGGTTTTCTATGGGTATTCCTGCGCTGGTAGTTGTTACCAGCACGCTTCTGGTTAGCTTATACCCCGGATTACGTGCCGCTCGTATTTCACCATTACAGGCATTGCAGGCAACGTGAAACATTTTAATTTCATTCTAGCCGGGCGTAATATTTTCCGAAATACCCGGCGTACGCTATTAACCATATTTTTAATAGCCAGTGGACTGGCTGCGCTTTTATTTACCGATGCCTTTGTGCGCGGCATTTCAGCTTCTATGGTAAAAATAGTAACGCAAACATATTTAGGTGATGCGCAGATACATCGGCCTGGTTTCAGGCAGTCAAATGATATCGATCTTTATTTAAAAGAAAACAGGGCGCTTTTTCAGAAAATAGAAAAACAGAAAGAGATAAAAGCTTATTCACCACGCACCATTACAGGTGGCATGTTATCCTCATCCGAGAATGTTGCTTCAGCCATTATTTATGGCGTTGATGCAGAGAAGGAGGCCAGGCTTAGTAAAATTAAACAGACAATAATAAAGGGTCAGTTTCTGACAGGTAAAAATGGTGAAATCATTGTTGGCGAAGGCCTGGCTGATTTATTAGAAGTGAAATTAGGTGATCGTCTGGTGGTTACCGTTTCACAGGCTAATGGTGGTGAATTGTCGCAGGAGCTATTCAGGCTCTCGGGTGTATTTTATTTTGATGACCGGCGAATGAATAAAAGCATAGCACTGATAAATCTTCAGCAGGGGCAGGCTATATTAAATATAGATGGCGTGCATGAAGTGGCATTACGGTTTAACAACATTCATGATGCCAGTGATGACAGCCTTCTTCTCTGGAAAATATTAAATAATGATAACCTGGAAACATTAAGCTGGCGTGAACTGGTTCCGCAACTAAGCAGTATATTGAAGATGAACAGTTTCAGTACATTAATTGCATCTGTCATCATATCGGTGCTAGTGATATTAGGCTTAATAAATTCCATGTTTATGTCAATTTATGAACGCCAGAATGAGTTTGGAATTTTGCTGGCACTGGGTACCCGTCCTCGCCAGTTATTCTGGTTGATTGTATTAGAAGGGTTTTATATTGGAGTAATAAGTATTATTAGCGGCTTATTAATGGGCGTCCTGATAAGCTACTGGAAATCAGTAACGGGTATAGATTATTCGGGTGTTGAGATTTCAGGAGTCAGCATAAGCGAGCCTATTTATCTGCTTATTAATGAGTTATCGTTTCTTAAAATAGCGGCATCAATTTTAATGGTAACTGTTTTATCCTGTGTTTATCCGGCTATACATGCTGCAAGATTGCAGCCATCTCTGGCAATGAAATAAAAATATGAGCAATGTCATAGCAACAAAAAAATTGAGTCGTTACTTTGGTGAAGGCGAAATACTTGTAAAAGCACTGGATGATGCCAGTCTTACAGTTGAAGCAGGTGAGTTTACTGCAATTGTAGGGCCATCAGGATCGGGGAAATCAACACTATTACAGCTAATAGGTGGTTTAGATGAGCCGACTTCAGGAGAGGTTTTTCTGGATGGTAAAAATATCAGCAATATGAGTGGTAATCAGCTTTCTGATTTCCGTCGCGATCATATAGGTTTTGTATTTCAGTCTTACAATCTGATACCTGTTTTATCGGCTAAAGAAAATATCGAATATATTATGCTGCTTCAGGGGGTTTCTGTAGAAGAGCGGAATAAACGCGTGCAGTCAATTTTGCATTCGGTTGGTTTGCAGGACATAGGCGAGCGCCGCCCTGCACAGCTTTCAGGTGGTCAGCAACAGCGAGTGGCAGTTGCACGTGCGATGGTATCTCGGCCCAGTTTAATTCTTGCTGATGAGCCGACAGCAAATCTTGATTCACACACAGGAAGCGCATTAATGGATATAATGAAGCAGTTGAATGAAAAAGAAAAAATGACGTTTGTGTTTTCAACCCATGACCCTGAAATAATGAATCGAGCAAGAAGAATTATTCGATTACACGATGGCTGTGTTGTTGCCGATGAGCGGAAAAATAATTAGGAGCCTAAGATGAATGGCACTTACTTATTACTGAACCAGAAATAAAGGATACTGCTAATAAGCCTTAGAAAAATGCATCTGCAGGAGAAACTATTTTTGCGATGCTTCTGTCATATAAGGCAGGTATTCTTTTCACCCGATTCATTAGTAAGTATAAACCTCTATGCCTCTGCGATGTCCTTTTGTTTTAAATCAGTCTTAAGTAAGTGCCACCAGGGTCTCTGATTTTTAAATGTATTTTGTCGGGATAACTCAGATGAACTGACAGCTTGTCAATAGTGTAAGTGTATATGCAAAACATCCTTTTATCTTTTATAGTGTTAGCTCTGCTTTGTGTCACAAAGCCGGTAGGCGCTGTTGAATTTGTATACAGTGGTTATTTAAAATCATATGCTTTAGTGCGGGATGAAGTTAATATTGATTCAGCGGCGGAAGAGTTTGATAGCGGCTACCAGTCACAGAAAGCGATGCGATTTATGGCGGGCTGGTTTATGCAAAATAATGCTAATGTAGAAATTCATTATGAAGTACAGCCTGTCTACAGTTCATTTTCATTTTTAGCGGGTAATGCGGGAGGTATTTCATCTACCCTTTTCAGTGGCTCCAGTATTTATAGGTATAAAGATCTAGATGAGGAGCTTACCCAGTTCGGTGAGCATGTGATGGTTTTGCAGAATTTAGATCGATTAAATTACCAGTATAGTAATGCTGCTGGAGATTTAACGGTAGGTCGTCAGGTCGTTGCTTTTGGATCTGCCCGGTTTATTAACCCAACTGATATTTTTGTCCCGTTTTATATTCAGACTCTTAATCAGGAATATCGAGTAGGTATTGATGCTTTACGTTATCAGGCTGTTTTAGGCGATTTTTCTATGCTGGATATCGGACTGATTATTGGCAAAGATGCTGCTAGAGAAAATAATGCCGCTTTTATTCGGGGCAAAACATCAATTCAAACCAACGATATCGAATTGATATTTATTTATATGGATGAGATGCGCTTAGTGGGTGGAGGGCTGGAGCGTGCGATAGGTGATTCTGGTTTCTGGTTTGAGACAGCCTACATGGCTTTAGATGCCGCCCCTGGTAATTACTGGCGTACCTCTATTGGTTCTGATTATGCGCTGAGCACAGATCTTATTGCTGCGGTTGAATATCATTATAATGGAGCGGGAAGTAATAAGCCGGCAGAATACATGCAATTGTTGTCACAGTTTCCCTACCAGAAAGCCGGTGTATTTTTACTTGGAAAGCATTATATTATACCCGCTATTTCGTGGGTGGCCACTCCATTCACTGTAGTCAATGCCAGTGTTTTTTTTAATCTGAGTGATCAGTCTGTATTTTTAAATCTTAGCAGTGAAGTAAGCTGGACAGATAACCTGTACTCGGATTTTGGAATATATTTAAACTCAGGTGAAGGCCTGTCACTGGATCCGATATCATCACAGATAAATTTAGGATCTGAATTTGGAGCCTATCCATTAAGCCTGTATGCCAGTTTAAGGTATTACTTTTAGGCGGCTCCCAATTTAGACTGATCGGTTAATATAAATTATGCTATGACTAACCGTGCATTTAACATTAACCAGTCTTTTTTCTGCTGTATAAAACTGACCTTAAGAGTTTTCATTTTCTCTTTTAAAGCGTCGAGATCATAACTTTCTATAAGAGAATTTTTACATGCTTCTACCCACTGTTTTTTTGCTAGTGAAAAGGCATTAATTTTATTTATCAATATTTCAAACTCTTCCTGCAGGCGAAGTGTTAATGCTTCTGAGTGAAAGTGCCGGCTCAATTTGAATGAAGTATTTTTAAGCAGCATTTGAGCCCGTTCAGTTTCAATCAGCTCCACCGGCGTGCGGTAAAGATTCTTTGCAAGGCCGAATAAATTTAAACTGCGTATTAACCATTTTGTAGGGTCATACTGCCACCAGCGAATGGCGTTTCTATAATCCCGCTGAAACCTGTGGTGGTAATTATGGTAACCCTCACCAAAGGTTAAAAATGCAATGACAGGGTTATCCCTTGAAGTGTTTTTATCTGAGTAAGGCTGGTTACCCCATACATGTGCAAGAGAATTGATAAAGAATGTCAGATGATGTGATAAAAACAGGCGTGCAACACCTGCCAGTAACATCATGCCAATAAGGTCACCATGCCAGAGGCCGAGTAAAATGGGAATACCAAAATTTATACCCAGCACCAGTGGCAGATAGTACCGATGTTGCCACATTACTACAGGGTCCTGTTTCAGGTCTTTGCAATTTTCGTGATGTTTGTATGGGTTGGTGTCATAGTCGCGCAGCATCCACCCGATATGTGAATACCAGAAGCCCCGTTTTGCGGAATAGGGGTCTTTTTCATTATTGTCTACGTGGTTATGGTGCTGGCGGTGATCTGATGACCAGTGCAGAATGCTGTTCTGAGTGGCATAGGTGCCGCCAATAGCAAAAAACAGGCGCACTAGCCAGTGTGCCTGATAAGCCCGGTGCGACCATAATCGATGGTAACCGGCGGTGATGGATATTTCGCAGAAAACCAGGCCTGCAAGCATCGCCGCTATTTGCCAGCCGTCGAAGCCGTGACTAAAGGCATAATATGGAACCCCTGTAAGGGTGATTAAGGCGGTAAGGCTAAAGACGCTAATATTGAGCCAGATGAGTCCGGGTTTTTGCATGGGTGTCTCGTTTAAAATTAATTACAGTGCACGAGTGTACGCTGAAATATACGGTAAGTATAGTTTGCGTTAATAATATGGAAAAAATAGTATACAGTTGTTAGCTATTTTATTGATTTGTGGTAAGATTCTGCCCGCCATGGCAAATATTAGAGCACATCAAAAAGAAAAAACCCGGCGCACCATTGTCGATGCGGCATTCCGTTTATTGAGTCAGCAGCGCAGCTACTCCAGTTTGAGTTTGCGTGAAGTCTCCCGCGATGCTGGCATAGCACCAACGTCATTTTACCGCCATTTTGAAGACATGGAAGAACTGGGCCTGAGCATGGTTGATGAAGGCGGTGTCATGCTGCGGCAGTTAATGCGTAAGGCGCGGCAGCGGATTCAGGATCGGGGTAGTGTTATTAACACCTCAGTCGAAACCTTTATGGAGTTTATTCATAATAGCCCACATGTGTTTCATCTATTGCTGCGAGAGCGTTCAGGTACTTCGCTGGCTTTTCGTAAAGCTGTATCCCGCGAATTACAGTATTTTGTGGTGGAGCTGGCAGACTATATTCAGCATACCCAGAGCTACCCGGCAGAAGCCGCAAAAATACAGGCTGAAGCAATGGTGGTTCTGGTATTCAATGCAGGCGCCGAAGCACTTGACTGCAAGCCTGCCGAGCGCAAGTTACTTACTGAAAAGGTAATTATACAATTGCGTTTTATCGCCAGAGGTGCGCACGTATTTTTAAAAGGCAAGCGTTAGTGCTGGAGTTTTCCTGGCTGAGAAAATTTACCGCAGTGAAGATAGCGAGGGCTTAATAATCGTCACTCAAGCGGGTGATAAACGAGTGATGAGTTTTGGCTCCAGTCTTGAGAGGCAGTGAAAGTATTCCCTGTAGGTTGGGCTGAGGTACGAAGCCCAACAACTGTGTCTTCGCAACCGATTAATTGCTGGGTTTCGCAAGCTCAACCGCAGCCTACGGCTCGGTCATTTTTCATGTTTTCCATAATACTTTCGCAGCCGCCTGAGCAAAACAGCGTATTTCTGCAGCAGCCCCACAATTTAATTCATGAATTACCTGAGAATAATTCAGTTGTAATGAAGCTGTTACAGGGCTTATTTGCTGAAATATTAATATGTGATGTATTTAAAGGTAACTGGGTGATGTTTTGTGGAAAAAATGCACTACAATATAATAAGTCTGAACCAGGCAGGCGAGTTAAGCTACTGGCTTAAAAAGTGGATATACCATTAATGTATTATTTTAAGCAGTTGAAAACTATATAAAAATCTATTCTGAATGCCTGCCCTTAGCCTGAAAACAGGTTTGCCCGGACGAATCTAATTTGCTTAAAACAGGGCCACATAAGTGTGAATATGGTCTATACTAAAACATACGTCACACCGAAAACGGAGGTGGGTGATGGTTTTTGTGCAGGTAGAGTTTTATGATAAAAGCTAGAGCAGTTTTCCCTATATGTGTTTTCCTTTTTTTATTTCAATCAATAAGTGTAAATGCGGCTGAAGCAGACGTATTTGGCTCTCGTATTTTTAAGTTTCAGAAAAAATTTGCGATGAAGGGTAATACCCTGGCTGAATATAAACTGGGTACATTCTATGAATTTGGAGTGTCAGTTGAGCCGAATACTGAACAGGCTGTTATCTGGTATAAAAAATCGGCCAAAAAAAAACACGTCCCCGCCATTAATCGCTTAACTTATCTTGAAATCAGAAAATCTGGCTATATTGAATCAAAATATGGCGACTGGTTTAAAAAATTAAAAGCCCAGGTTGAGACCGGAGAATCGAATTCCAGAATAGTGCTTGGCCAGATGTATCGCTATGGTATTAAAGTCAATAAAGACCTGGAAAAAGCAGTGGAATTACTGGAGCAGGCCAGCTCATTAGGGCATACGGAGGTTGATTTAGAAATAGATAGCATAAAACAGGAAATAGCTAAAAGTAAAAAGGCAATAGTAACCAAAAAGAAATCGTCTAAAAAGTCAGCCAGAAAAAAAGTTAGCAAGAAAAAAGTCAGCAAGAAAAAAACCACCAGTAAAAAAACTGCCAGCAAGAAAAGCATAAAGAAAAAAGAAGAAACATCTGCGTCTAAGAAAATTAAAGCAAAACAGGTAAAAAATACCGATAAAAAAAGCAAAGAAGAAAAGCGCCGAAAATATGAAGCAGCACTACGCAAGATTCATCAGGAATCATTAATTCTGAATGAGCAGCAGGAATGGGCCGAGGGTGAAGAAGAAGTTGAGTAGCCATTAAATGCGGTGGCCTGGATTTGACTGTTTTAAAATCAAAAGCAATTCACCGCAGAGAACGCAGAGGTACGCGGAGAAAAGCATCTTATTTATGTGTTTGTGTGTAGCACAAACCATAGCAACCTCTACGTTCTCTGCGGTAAAATCCTGTTTTTTCTCAAGCACTTCCCTGGAATCAATCGAATTTTGGGGTTTTCGCCAGAAAGTGGTAAAATCTGATATTTCCTTTTAAAGAAAACACAGGCTTTATGGCGCGCAAACTCTACATCAAAACTTTTGGCTGCCAGATGAATGAATATGATTCGGCTAAAATGCGCGATGTGCTGGCTGAAAAAGAAGAAATCATTGAGGTGGATACCCCGGAAGAGGCGGATATTCTGTTACTGAATACCTGCTCGATTCGTGAAAAAGCCCAGGAAAAAGTGTTTTCATTGCTTGGCAAGTGGAAACACTGGAAGCAGGACAACCCGAACCTGGTCATTGGTGTGGGTGGCTGTGTTGCTTCACAGGAAGGAGAGGCGATTCGTAAACGTGCGCCTCATGTGGACATGGTGTTTGGCCCGCAAACTCTGCATCGCCTGCCGGAGATGGTGAGGGGTGTCGATAAAAACCACAAACCCGTGGTGGATATTTCTTTCCCGGAAATCGAAAAATTTGATAATTTGCCCGAGCCCAAAGCGGAAGGCCCCAGTGCCTTTGTCTCAATTATGGAGGGCTGCAGCAAATACTGCTCCTTCTGTGTCGTACCCTATACCCGGGGAGAAGAAATTTCCCGTCCATTTGATGATGTGTTGGCAGAAGTGGCCCAGCTAGCCCGGCAGGGTGTGCGCGAGATTAATTTGCTGGGGCAGAATGTGAATGCCTATCGGGGAGAAATGCACGATGCTGAAATCGCCGACCTGGCCCTGCTAATTCATTATGTGGCGGCAGTAGAGGGTATTAACCGCATTCGTTTTACGACTTCGCATCCGGTGGAGTTTTCAGATTCACTAATTCAGGCTTATGCAGAGGTGCCTGAGCTGGTGAGCTTTGTGCATTTGCCGGTTCAAAGTGGCTCAGATCGAGTATTGGCGGCAATGAAACGTGGCCATATGGTAATTGAATACAAATCTAAAATTCGTAAATTGCGTGAGGCTCGCCCTGATTTAACACTGTCATCCGACTTTATTATTGGTTTTCCCGGTGAAACCGATGATGATTTTGCACAAACGATGCACCTTATTGAAGAACTGGGTTTTGATCACTCGTTTAGCTTTATTTACTCAGCACGCCCCGGTACCCCCGCATCTTCATTAGATGATAATGTGTCGATGCAAACTAAAAAGGCGCGGTTATCTCAGTTACAGCAACGTATTAATGAAATGGCTATGGTTATTTCAGAATCAATGATCGGTACGCTGCAAACGGTTCTGGTGGAGCGTCCCTCGAAAAAAGATCCGGCACAAATGGCAGGTAAAACAGAAAACAACAGGGTCGTTAATTTTGATGGGGCCGAGCAGCTAATCGGTCACTTTGTTAATGTGCGTATTACCCAGGCCTTTGCAAATTCCCTGCAGGGAGAGTTTATTGAAATCTCCGCTATTGACCACGGCCGCCTGACCGCCTGAACTTTACCCTGTTAGGAACTATAATTTAAATATGACTAATAGTCTGGATATAGAATTCAATCCCGCAGACAATAAACGTCTGGCAAATCTATGCGGCCCCCTCAATGAGCACCTGCTGCAGATCGAAACTCGGCTGGGTGTGGAAATCAATAATCGTAACCATCATTTTCAGATAATTGGTGAAGCGAATAATGTAAAAATGGGTGCTGATATTCTTAAAAGCTTATATCAGTGCACCAAAGAACAGCAATTAACAGCGAATCACATTCACCTTCAGTTGCAGGAATCTGGCTTGCAGGCAATAGAAGACGATTCAGAGCTGGACCCGAATCAGTGGAGTTTGCGCTTACGAAAAGAACAGATTAAAGGCCGTGGCGCAAATCAGGTTCATTATATAAAAAATATTCAAAGCCATGATTTATGTTTTGGCATTGGCCCTGCGGGTACAGGAAAAACCTATCTGGCAGTGGCCTGTGCGGTGGCGGCATTAGAGTCAGAAAGTGTACGTCGATTGTTGCTAGTTCGTCCGGCGGTAGAGGCAGGAGAGCGACTGGGTTTTTTACCCGGTGATCTGGCGCAGAAAATCGACCCATACTTGCGCCCGATGTATGATGCCCTGTATGAAATGATGGGGTTTGAGCGGGTCGCCAAACTGATAGAGCGCAATATTATAGAAATCGCACCCCTGGCCTATATGCGCGGCCGCACATTGAATGATGCATTTATTATTCTCGACGAAGCGCAGAACACAACTAAAGAACAGATGAAAATGTTTTTAACCCGCATTGGTTTTGGTTCAACTGCGGTAATAACCGGTGATGTCACCCAGATAGATTTACCCAGGGGCACCTGTTCGGGGCTACGCCATAGTGTTGATGTACTAAAAGATGTTAAAGACATATCAATGATTTTTTTCGACCCCCGTGATGTGGTGCGCCACCCCATGGTGAAACGTATCGTTAAGGCCTATGAAGCCCATGAGGCACAACAGCCAGGTGAAAGTAACTAATGGCAGTGCACATGGATATTCAGCTGGGGGATGACCTGCCCGATTCAATAGAAGAACCTCCGCCGAGTAAGCAGCTACATGAATGGGCACAGGCCGCCTGGCAAGGTGCCACCAGTGCTCAGCCGAGTATAGGCCTGCGCATTATCAGCATGACTGAAAGTCAGCAACTCAATTATGATTATCGTGCAAAAAACAGACCGACTAATGTGTTGTCATTTCCGATGCAGGTCGGTGAAATGCTGGGTGATCTGGCAATTTGTGCCGAAGTGGTTGAGCGTGAAGCGGTAGAGCAGAATAAATCCCGTGAAGCACACTGGGCACATATGCTGGTGCATGGTATGTTGCATTTGCAGGGCTTTGATCATATTGAAGATGCAGCAGCAGAAAAAATGGAAGCACTGGAAATTCTCATATTACTGCAACTTGGCTTTGCAGATCCTTATAAAAATAATACGCCTAACCCCATTGAGTCCTCAATGACGGAAATAAAATCATGAACGATCTACTTAAAAAATCGAGACTGAGCCTGCTTGAAAAGCTGAGTCGAGTTTTTCTCGAAGCACCGCAGACAAATGAGGAATTACTGGAAATATTACAGGCTTCCGTAAAGCGCAATCTATTGGATATGGATGCGCTAAATATGATTGAAGGTGTACTGGAGGTTGCAGAAATTCAGGTGCGGGATATTATGATACCGCGTTCACATATGATTGTGCTTGAAGAAGATACTGTGTATGAAGATATGCTGCCAGTGGTTAATAATTCTGGTCACTCACGTTTTCCGGTAATAGGTGAAAACCGGGATGAAATAGAAGGCGTGCTACTGGCAAAAGATTTATTACGTTATGTGGATGAAAGCAGTCGCAAAGATTTTGATATAAAAGATGTTCTGCGTAAGGCGGTATTTGTGCCGGAGAGTAAACGCCTGAATATTTTATTAAAAGAATTCAGGGCCAGCCGGAATCACATGGCAATAGTAGTAGATGAATATGGCGGCGTAGCAGGCCTGGTTACCATTGAAGATGTGCTGGAACAGATCGTCGGTGAAATTGATGATGAACACGATGTAGAAGATGTAGCTAATATTCATCGCATGGGGATTAATCGTTTCTCAATAAAAGCACTTATACCGCTTGAAGAATTAAATGAATATTTTAAAAGTGAATTTAATGAAGAAGAGTCTGATACTCTGGCAGGAATGCTGCTAAAACATCTGGGACATATGCCGAAACGTGGCGAATTTATTACCATTGATAACTTTTTATTTAAAATAATGAGTGCAGATAGCCGCCGTATAAAGCATGTGCAGCTTACCCTGCTATCAGAAAAACCTGAAGAAGAATGACAGGGGTGGAGTTGTTGCAGAGGATCCCAGACTTCCCCTCAATATATATTACTGAATCAGAAATATAGAATACTGCCAATAAGCTTTAGAAAATAGCACCTGTAGGAGTTAGCTTTAGCTGACGATGCGCCTGGCGATGCGAAGCGAGCCGATTAGCTTAACGGCTCGCTCCGCATCGCAATCATTATCGTCAGCTAAAGCTAACTCCTACAGGAGAAACGATTTTTGTTATGCTTCTGTGATATCCAAAATCAGCAGAAACAGATATAACAAACAGCCCGCTCGTCATTGTCGATAGAAATAATCGTAGATGACAAAAGTGTAAAGTTAATGAGACAGCAATGTTCAAAGATATAAAATAGAAAATAATTTATTCATCATCCCGCTATGTTTTTGAGCCGGGATCCAGTGATCTTATTAGCAATAACTATCAGATTTTTATAAATAAATGCCAATTACACAACAGTTACAGAAAAATCCATATTTCCGCTTTGAAATTCTCGCTTTAATCAGTGGGGCACTACTGCCTTTTAGCTTTGCACCCTATGGCTATTTCTGGCTACAGTTTCCACTGCTGGCTTTTATTTTTTTAATCTGCCTGGAACAGAGACCGGTCGTTGCCTTCAGGCGAAGCTTTCTGTTTGGTCTGGGCTGGCTCACACATGGCATACACTGGCTTTTTTATAGCCTGTATTTTCACGGCGGCATGCCTGCACCGGTAGCCGTTATAACCATTGTGCTGCTAAGCTCTGTTATGAGTCTGTTTCCGGCACTTGCGCTTTACTTACCCGGGCGTTTTATTAAAACAACAAAGTTAGTCATGCTGGCACTGGTTTACCCCTTAAGCTGGATGATATTTGACTGGTTGCGGGGATATTTTTTAACCGGTTTTCCCTGGTTACAAATCGGTATTGCACAGATAGATACGCCACTGGCAGCTTATGCGCCTATTATTGGCGGTCTCGGCGTAGGCTTAATGGTAACTATTATTGCCGGCTTACTGGCTGTTTCATTATTTAAATCGACAGTTAAAATTGCCATTCCCATAATATTACTGATTTATATTACGGGTTACGGGCTAAGCTATATTGACTGGACAGTAGCCGTAGATGAGCCCATAAAAGTCAGTATGATACAGGGTAATATTCCGCAGACAGAAAAATGGAAACGGGAAAACTATCGGCCCACATTAGAAATGTACCGTGAATTGACCCGGCAAAACTGGGACAGTGATTTAATTATCTGGCCAGAAACCGCTATTCCCGGATTTAAAAGTCGAGTTCAGGGGTATTTAAGTGGTCTGGCAAAAGAGGCTGAAAATACAAATACTGATGTGTTGATGGGGGTGTTTGTACGCAACCCGGAAACCAGGCGCTATTATAATTCTGTGATTAGCCTGGATGGTCAGGTATATCGAAAACGGCATCTGGTGCCACTGGGAGAATACTTTCCATTCAGATCTCTGCTGGGCTTCTTTTCACAATGGGTTAATATTCCCATGTCAGATATAGACAGTGGTGAAGCTAGCCAGCCATTGATAAAAGCGGCTGGTCAGAGTATTGGCATAAGCATCTGTTTTGAAGATGCCTTTGATCGTGATGTTCTGCTAGATTTACCCGAAGCCACGCTGCTGGTAAATGTAAGTAACGATGCCTGGTTTGAAGATTCACCCCAGCCCTGGCAACATCATCAGATGTCACGTATGCGCGCACTGGAAACCGGGCGTACCTTATTACGCGCGACCAATACGGGAGTGTCCTCAATTATTGATCGCAAGGGCAGGGTGCTGGTGATGTCAGCACAGTTTAAGCGCGATGTAATAACAGCGGATGTGCAGGCATATAAGGGGGCGACCCCCTATGTTTTATGGGCTAACTATTTATTGATAAGTCTCGGCATAATTATTATTCTTATTGTTTACATCAATAGTAAGCGGCAGGCAGTAAACGACTCGTTGCAAGAATAAACCCATGGATCCAGTATCACAGGCATGCTTAGGTGCCAGTTTATCCCAGTCATTTGCAGGCGACAGAGCAAAGCAGTTAAGTGCTTTGCTGGTTGGTGCGCTTGCAGGTATGGCTCCTGATCTCGATATTTTTATCCAGGACAGCGATGATCCATTACTATTTCTGGAGTTTCATCGTCAGTTTACCCATTCATTAATATTTATCCCGTTTGGCGCCCTGTTGTGTGCCCTGTTTTTTTATCCACTGGCAAGATTTAAATTATCATTTAAACAGATTTATGTGTTTTCTTTATCAGGTATTGCCACTCATGGGTTATTAGATGCCTGCACATCTTATGGTACCCAGTTGTACTGGCCTTTTTCTAATGAGCGAGTGGCATGGAATCTGGTTTCAATTATAGATCCATTTTTTACCCTGCCAATTCTGCTATTAATCTTAATAGCTGTAGTTCAAAAAAAACCAGTTTATGCTCGAATTTCATTTATTTACGCGCTGCTGTTTTTAAGTGCAGGGCTTATCCAGAAAAATCGTGCACAGGAATCTGTATATAATTTAGCAAAACAGAGAGGTCATGTTACCGAACGAGTACAGGTAAAGCCCAGTTTTGCAAATCGACATGTATGGAAAACTATTTATGAATACGATGGTCGTTATTATGTTGATGCGGTTAAATTACTGTGGGAAACAGAACAGTTTGCAGGGATGTCTATAGAAAAGCTGGATATCAAACGTGACTTTCCCTGGTTGCGCAGAGAAAGTCAGCAGGCAAAAGATATAGAGCGTTTCCGCTGGTTTTCAGATGATTTTCTGGCACCTGGAAACGAAACTCCATATTCCATAATTGACATTCGCTACTCATTTTTACCTAACCGCATAGAACCTATGTGGAGCATTATTTTGAATGAGCAAAATAAGGGACACGTAAAATACAAAATGAAAAGCAGGCCAGACAGGGAAACCGTGAATCAGTTTATTGAAATGTTATTTTGAAAATATTTGAGGGCTATTTATAAAAAATAGTCGTAGACATTCAGAAGCTGAGTTATGTCCACGACATATTTTTAAATGGATGGTAAAATAAAAGTCAAAGGAAAAAGAAAACGCAAATGAACGCAAATAAATAATAAACTCATGTAGAACAAAGCCTGAAATACCTGGCGCTTAAGACCTACTAATGAATCAGCTGAAAAGAATAACTGTTCTTATATCACAGAACATAACAATAATTGTTTTTGCTGTAGGAGTTAGCTTTAGCTGACGATGCACCTGGCAAAGCGAAGCGAGCCGATAACCTTAACGGCTCGCTTCGCATCGCAGTCATTATCGCCAGCTAAAGCTAACTCCTACAGGTGCTATTTCCCTGTCGCTTATTACACTATCCTTTATTTCTGATTCAGTAATAACTATTAATATTCAACGATAATACTGCTGCCAGAAGTAGAGGGTAACCGGGGCATAATAATTTTCGGATACTCACCACTTAAGGCGCCCAAAAATGCAACAATATCATTTACATCTGTATCTAATAATTCATGATTAAGCTGTGATTTAGCCATTACCCGAACCGCTTCAGCCAAATCATTTACCGAGCCATTGTGAAAGTATGGCGCCGTATCTGTGATATTCAGCAATGTGGGTATGCGGAACAGACCACGGTCTGCAATCTTACCGGTTACTTCTTCACGACCCTTGTCATCATTGAGTTTATATTGACTCACATACTTATTATCAAAAGTAGGGAAGGTCACATAAAAACCTCTGCCCAGTTTTTTCTGTGGGCCATTAAAAGCTGCGCCGGAATGACATGATGTGCAGCCAGTTGATACAAATTTCTTCATGCCGCGAAGCTGCTGTTTGTTCATGGCTTTTTTATTGCCCTTCACGTATTTATCGAAAGGGCTATTGGCAGTAATCAGGGTGCGCTCAAATGCAGCAATGGCTTTTGCTACGTTATCTATTGTTATGCTGTTTTTGCCAAAGGCTTTGTCAAAAAAAGGCTTATATCCCGTGATTTTTATAATTCTGTCCATTGCCGCCTGCTCATCCTTCATACCCATTTCAACCGGGTTGGTAATCGGGCCTTTGGCCTGATCCTCCAGTAGAGCGGCACGGCCATCCCAGAATTGCACAGAATGAAATGCTGCATTCCACACAGTTGGCGCATTTCGCCCACCGGTTTTGCCGTGCACCCCCATAGAAACACGGCGGCTGTCATCACCACCTTCCATAAGGTTGTGGCAGGAGTTGCAGGATATGGTGCCGGTAGATGAGAAGCGTGGGTCCATAAACAGCATTTTTCCAAGCTCAACCCGGGCAGCTGTGGTGGGATTGTCCGCAGGGGCCGGTGCAGTGCCTGGCAGCGCCTGCCATTCAGTGGCCTGTGCCTGTAAAGAAAAAAAGAACACAAACAGTAATATTTTAATAAATCGTTTCATGATGATTCCCGCAAATATGAATTTAGTAGACAAATTGTGCATAAAAAAATGATATAAGGCTATTTTCAAATATCTATCAGGGTAATAGATATTATCTATTGATCTAAATAGAAAGCAGCGCCTCATTAGCCGCTTTCATTTGAATGCACACCACAGTTTTTCTGACTTAACCGAATGATTATTTCCGGCTATATATCGAAGTAATTTGTGGATATGTTCAAATATCTTCTTTATGGAATTGCTTGACAACTAATACTGAATATAACTAAAGTTGTGTTTAATTATTTTATAAACAAATTAACTATTACAGGGAGGCAGCCTATCGATAAAACTTAAACTAAACCCCTAATTAAAAAATCGCTGACCTAAGGTGTCACTACCACCATAAGCCAGCTAACCACAACAACCTTCAACGAGGTGACTATGGCTGAATCTGATTCTACGCTAGGATACCGCTTTGCCGAAAGCAAAATTTTAGCAAAAACTTACAATTTCAACTCAACTGACCATCCCCGATCCTTCTCAGGGCCTGTATCTGGCTCTATTTCGGGGCCTGTTTCAGAATCCGGAGTTTTTTCTTTTTTAAACGAAAATCTGCCCGAAACAATGGAAACCTTGCGTTCGCATGTAAATTACCTGCTGACCCTGCCTTTACCTGTGCATGAGAAAAATCGTTTGCTACTGGATTACTGGGAGCTGGAGTTTTCAGTTGAGGAGCTGCATTTATTGCTCGATCAGGCACTGTCAGACCGACTTAACTCACCTTAGTCGGTTGCACTGAACGGGTCAGCAATAAATGACTGTAAGACATGAATCATTTTTAGCCTGCGGTTGTTGCGCTGGTAAAGATCGGTCTGCTTGCTGGGCACCTTTGCGGGTGTCTGGTTTCCTTCACATAGTACCGAATCGCATAAAAAAATGACTGTTACAGACATGCATTTAAGCTGGTTATTTCCCGTCTGACGGGGGCTGAATATATGGGGATAAGTAATAATGAGTAACAGGCAAAAAGGGGGCTATCTAAGAGACAGGTTTCTTGACGCTGTTGTAAAGCATGAGCTGGGCACAATAGAAGACCGGGGTGTTGTGGTTACACTGAAGGAATTTAAGGCTTACTTTAACGATATAAAATCAGATTATATTAATTCGTTTTTACCCTCGGCGGCTTTTGAACCAGGCAGAAGTACGGTAACCCATACTAAATATTTATATCGTATCAGGAGTGGAGTGTATCTTGTGCACCCGGATGCAATTGAGGCCCACAGATGTCGTAATGATGAGCATACGCAGGCAGTTTGCGCAGATCCAGAGCCGGGTCAGAAAACCTGAAACACTGAAAACGGTTTTTCCTGAGCATATTTCTGTGAAGGCAGGCAGAAAACCATAAACTAATAAATTTCTCCCCCCATAGATGCTAAAATCTGCTATCAATTTACGCATAAATATTCTCAGCAAACATAGAAAAAGGGGAAAATAATGAAAAGATACTCCACTACTCTCATATTAATTTCAATGACCCTGTGCCCGGCTATTTTACAGGCAAATGATACTATAAAAATTAAAGCGGGCAGTTTCCAGATGGGCTGTTCCAGGGGTGATGCTAATTGCGCAAATGATGAAGGCCCACAGGGAGGAATAAGCGTGCATGTGCCACAGTTTTATATTGATAAACTGGAGGTGTCTGTAGCAGACTACCGCAATTGTATGGATACGAATAAATGTAGCCGGCCTGATGACCATAAAGATAATAAATACTGTAACCTTGGGGCGGCTGGTAGAGATGATCATCCCATAAACTGTGTCGACTGGGATCAGGCACAGGCCTATTGCAAATGGAAAAAAGGGCGCTTGCCCTACGAAGCAGAATGGGAAAAAGCAGCCAGGGCAGGTTCAGAAACAGCCTTCCCCTGGAGCTATGAGAGCGGGCAGAACGTCAGTTGCAAGCAGGCAATTTTAGATGATGGTGTCACTTCTGGTTCAGTGCCTGATGAGCCAGATGGCTGTGGAGAAGATAGAACCTGGAAAAGAGCTAGCCGAGCGGCTAATGCCTTTGGCCTGTATGATATGCATGGTAATGCAGGTGAGTGGACAGCCAACTGGTATAAAAGTGATGCAATAGCGTCGCTCTATGCAAAGGGCAATTTGAAAGGGCCAGAAACGAGTCGTCAGCGAGTGTTACGCGGTGGTTCCTGGGATGAAAATAAAAATAATTTACGCAGCTCTTACAGAAATGTAAAACCACCAGAGAGTGGAGATAGTATTTATGGATCTATAGGCTTTCGATGCGCTTATGATAAAAAATAATTTATATTATACGGAAGCTCAGATTTAATCTGTCATTCGGGGCTGCCCCGAATGGCACTTACTAACGGTACATAAATAAAGAATACCATCGATTTAATGCAGATGTTTTTATTGAGTGTTTAAAAGATTTAATCAGTAATAGACGAAAGCCTGTTTATATTATTACAGATGGTCGCCCCGTTCATAAAGGCAAAAAAATGCGTGAATTTGTCGCAACAATGAAAGGTAAAATAAGTATATTTATATTGCCACCTTATGCGCCGGGTTTAAACCCCGATGAATTGGTCTGGAATTATATTCGCCAAACAGGTACGGCACGATCACCCTTGATGAAAAGTGAATCTTTACTTGATAGAACATTTATTGATTTAGAGTTAATTGCACAGGATAATAATTTAATTAAATCATTTTTTCTTAATGAATCGGTATCCTTTTTCAGGGTCACATTGAAGTATTTCAATACACAAAACAATTTCCATACTGCAAAATTCACACCAATCGCGGCATAGTCCTACAAGCATTTATATGCTACGCTGGGCTCCACGCAGCGTATAAATACTAAGATGTTAGCCTAAAAAAAGGAGAGAAAATGCAAGCCGCTGAAATATCTACCACAAACCAAGAAGGTAAATATGGGCCATTAAAAGGTCAATGTTGCGTAAAGCCAGGGAGTTATATCAAAGGCACATACTTTTTAGGCGGTGCCGGTCTAAATGGGCTTTATATTCCTAAATTAATTAAAGCCTTTCATAATGCAGGCATTAAAAGTGCAATCTATCTTGATCGTGAAAAATGGTCGGCAGGGCAAAAGATGGATGTTGCCTCTGGTGTATTTCTTGGTCGAGAATATGATCCGCGCTTCCCTATGTTGCTTAGAGTCCATCCCAATTCACATAAACAATTTAATCTAATTGGTTATTCTTATGGTTCGCTAATTGCCGCGCAATTAGCAGTAAAATATGCAAGACATGGCTCTATTGTAAATAACCTTGTTCTAATCGGTAGCCCAATTAGTGAAAACTTTTTAAATACTGTAAAAAGCATAAAAACAATAAAAAAAGTTATCGTTATTAATCTCGATAAACAGGGCGATCCAATATATGCCGGCATGGACGCATCTGAACTGGTAATAAACGCATATACGCTTAGAGAACAAATGAAAACATCAACAGGTCATTTTTACTATGCCGAAGAAGGTTCTGTTGGTAATAAGCGTAGAAAGGAATTAGCTGATGAATTATATAAATTAGGGCTGCGCTAATGGCTATAAAAAAGGAATATTTTTCTTATTCTATATTTATGCTGTCTATTATTGTTCTTGTGGGGTCAGGATTAGAACTCATATTCTCTTTCAGAGAGTTTATTCATGCTGGTGAAGGCATTGGAGTTTATGGGGTTATTATTTTTCATGCAGAGTCTTTTGTGAGCGTAATTTTATGGGGTATATCATACTGGCTTGTTAGAAATAAAAAGCTAGCAATTATATTTTGGGTGTTTTTTTTAATTTTAACAATATTTATTTCTATGCAACCAACATGGTGGGCTGCTCCAGCCATATAAGCAGCTAAATCGGGTAAGGGCTGATATCTAATCAGCCCTCCCCTTACCACCCTGCATGCGGCTCCGCACAGGGCGGTTCACTTAACTTATCTGTTGAGGCTGTAGAAAAACCCTAAAAACACGCAATATTTGTTATAATGATTCCACATAAAAGGAGTCATAATAAATGCCAAATTTTATTTCTAATGATTACAATCAAAGCTCTATGGTTGTCATTAATTACCTTGATCAGTTACAGCACGGTACATTTGAACACGCTATACATTACTTAGTTGACAATAAACTC
>QIDK01000076.1 GCA_003228405.1 Gammaproteobacteria bacterium
TATTTTTTTATTTGCGTGTCTTTGCGTTTATTTGCGGTAAAAATGCTTTTTGCTTTTTGCTTTTAGAGATATTTGTGGGGATAGCTCAGGGGCCGAGCCCCTGCCAAAACCTCTGTGCCTCTGTGGTGGTCTTATGACTGCTGCTAACTATCGACAGTTCCGACTAAATCGATTGCTACCTCCGCAGATAATATCCATAGGATGCAACGCTTCTTTTTTTGGCTGAAGCGGGGGCGGGCTGGTCTTTGGGGGCGCTTTAACGGCTGTTTTTGCAGCGACCTGGCTTTTTACAGGGGCCTGCTTTCTGGTGTTTCTGGCAGAAGCTTTTTTTGTTTTTACGGGTTTTAGCGGTGATCGGCCTGCTGGCTTTCTAAAATGGCTTATGCGTGGCTTTGCTACTGTTGCAGGGCCTGTTTTTACGGCTTTTCTGGCGGGTAAGATAACCACTGGGGTAATATTTTTTTTATCCTGTGAAGTAATATACTGTTTCTGTAATTGCGCTAGTTCCTGCTCAACCCGTACAATTTCTGCTTCAGAACCGGGTATGTTTCCGCCTGCCGCATTACGCAGAAGCTCTAAGGCTCGGGTCAGGCTTTTATGGACACCGGTACCTTCTGAGTACATTTGTCCAAGCAGAAATAAGGCTTCACCTTCGTTAAAACGAGCATCTTTTTGCAGGTCTTTTAGCCATTGTTGATGGTTTGATTTAAAGCCTGATTTTTTAATTTCAAGGTAGGTGAGGCGGTTGATTGCCGGTTTGTAGTTTTGCTTTGCGGCTTTTTTATACCAGCTTTGCGCGGTAAGTGCATTTTGCTTTGCGCCTGAGCCTGTTTCATACATCAGGCCCAGTTTAAACTGGGATTCTGTATTGCCGCGCTGGGCCATCGTTTTTTGAAAGCGAAACACGGAAGCGGAAGTATCATAGGCTTCTGCAGCAAGATTTAAATGATTTACTGCTAGAAAAAACAGTATCAACAAGTTCCATTTAGTGATTTTTGGCTTCATTTTATTATCATAACGTGTGACTGATTAATCCATATAGTGGAGCTATTTTATAGGCTTTTGGCCCAGTGTTAAATAACCTGTTTATACCATTTTCATGTTTAAGGTCCCTTTTTATCGATATATGACGTATAAATGGTATGCCAATTAGTCGTCATTTTCAGGTAAAATAGCTAAAATAACCTTTAATAAAAGGTGTGTATATTGCTAAATAGCTTTCGGTTGGTAAATACTTCGTATTTTGTGAAAACCCCAAAAGCTTGAACTACAATGAGAGTATGGAATGAGTGATCGACAATCAGATTGGGATGTAGATGATGGCCTGGCTGTAGAAGAAGCCAAACCAAAATTGAAACCTCCCAGGAAATACAAGGTCGTATTATTGAATGATGATTACACACCAATGGAATTTGTGGTAACAATTCTGACTCAGTTTTTCAAAATGAATCAGGAACAGGCCACACAGGTGATGTTACTTGTGCATACTAAAGGCGAAGCGATCTGTGGCGAATTTAGCTACCAGATAGCTGAAACCAAGGTAGAGTGTGTTAATGACTACTCAAGGCAACATCAGCACCCCTTAATGTGCACTATGGAAGAAGCATAGGCAGGGTGCAAATAATTGATAAGAGTGGCTGAGCCACTTCGGAGCTCAGCCACTTTAAACTTGATGAGATAGTATTATGTTGAGTAAAGAGCTCGAAGCTTCACTAAATGTTGCATTTAATGAAGCTCGCAATAAACGGCATGAATATATTACAGTAGAGCACCTGCTACTGGCGTTGCTGGATAACAGCAGTGCCAATTCGGTGCTTAAAGCCTGTGGAGCCGATCTTTTACGCCTTAAAGGTGAACTCTCGCAGTATCTGGATGAAAATACACCGGTATTTCATGAAGATCAGATTGGTGAAGTTCAGCCCACTCTGGGTTTTCAGCGTGTGCTTCAACGTGCTGTATTTCATGTTCAGTCCTCCGGTAAAAAAGAGGTTACCGGCGCGAATGTGCTGGTGGCGATCTATGGCGAGCAGGAATCTCAGGCTATCTATTTATTGCATCAGATGGATGTGAATCGTCTGGATATCGTTAATTATGTCTCCCATGGAATTTCCAAAATATCCGAAGATGAAGATAATCCTGCTGATATCGACCCGGCGGTAGATGATGCTGTTGAAGCCGAAACCCTGCCGCTGGATAAATATGCAGTTAATTTAAATATGAAGGCGCTGCAGAATAAAATTGACCCACTGATCGGGCGTGATCAGGAAGTTGAGCGTATGGTGCAGATTTTATGCCGCCGGCGTAAAAATAACCCGTTGTTAGTCGGTGAGGCAGGGGTGGGTAAAACCGCCATTGCTGAAGGTCTGGCTAAAAAAGTGGTGGATGATGAGGTGCCTCAAATACTAAATGGCGCCACTATTTATTCACTCGATTTGGGCGCATTAGTGGCTGGCACCAAGTACCGGGGCGACTTTGAAAAACGTCTTAAGGGCGTATTGAAACAGCTTGGAGATGACCCTGGTGCAATTTTGTTTATTGATGAAATTCATACCATTATTGGTGCTGGTTCAGCCTCTGGTGGGGTGATGGATGCATCGAATCTGATTAAGCCGATGCTGGCTTCCGGGGAGCTGAAGTGCATTGGCTCGACGACCTATCAGGAATTTCGTGGCATCTTTGAGAAAGATCGGGCATTAACCCGTCGATTCCAGAAGATAGACATTGAAGAGCCATCAGTGGCGGATACGATTGAAATATTGCGTGGCCTGAAGCCCCATTATGAAGATCACCACAATGTGAAATATAGCCTTAATGCGCTGAAATCAGCGGTTGAGTTATCCAGTCGTTATATGATGGATCGCTTCCTGCCGGATAAGGCGATTGATGTAATAGATGAGGCGGGTGCGCATCGCAATATGAATAATACGGGCGGCAAAGCCAAAAGTATCAATGTTAATGACATTGAAAATATTATTGCCAAACTGGCGCGTATACCCGCGAAGACCGTATCTTCTTCTGATACAACGGTTTTAAAGAACCTTAAACGCAACCTGAAACTGGTGGTCTTTGGCCAGGATGAAGCCATAGATAGAATGGCCGATGCCATCAAAATGTCGCGTTCGGGGCTGGGAAATCCACATCGACCGGTGGGGGCATTCCTGTTTGCAGGGCCGACCGGGGTGGGTAAAACAGAAGTGACCAAACAGCTGTCTAAAGTGATGGGCATAGAGCTGATTCGCTTTGATATGTCGGAATATATGGAACGCCATACCGTGTCACGCTTAATCGGTGCGCCTCCTGGTTATGTTGGCTTTGATCAGGGTGGGCTGTTAACCGATTCTATTAATAAACATCCCCATTCCGTGCTGTTGCTGGATGAAATCGAAAAAGCCCATCCGGATGTATTTAACCTGTTATTACAGGTTATGGATCACGGCACTCTCACCGACACCAATGGGCGCAAAGCAGATTTTCGCAATGTGATTGTAATAATGACCACAAATGCCGGTGCGCAGATGATGAGTCGACGCTCCATGGGCTTTACCGAACAGAGCAATGAAACTGATGGTATGGAAGAGCTAAAACGGATATTTACCCCGGAGTTTAGAAACCGGCTGGATAGTATTATTCAGTTTAAAGCACTGGATGAGCGCACAATTTCTAATGTGGTGGACAAGTTTATTATTGAGCTGGAACACCAGCTTGAACAGAAGAAAGTTACCCTGCATGTGAATAATGCGGCACGCAACTGGTTAGCGGTTAAAGGCTATGATCCGAAGATGGGAGCAAGGCCTATGGCCCGTGTGATTCAGGAGCACCTGAAACGGGTGCTTGCAGATGAACTGTTATTTGGAAGCCTGTCTAAAGGTGGCGAGGTTAAAGTTGGCCTGAATAAAGCCAAAGATGATCTGCAGATAGAAGTGCAGGAAAAGGAAACGGTTGCCGGGTAGGCCAGGTTAAAAGCAAAAGTAGTTTGTCCGCAAATAAACGCGAATGGACGCAAAAACGCAAACGCATTAATTGCATATGGATCGCCACTAAGAGGGTTCTTCTCCGCTTTAATGAGTGAAAGAAAGATGCTAACACCACACTAACCTGTTGATATTTCGGTGTTAATTTTCGAGTAAAAGGAATTTATAATATTTAATATTTGTCTTGCAAATAAAAATTGACTGTCGTCATCCCCGAGCGCTTTTATCGGGGATGCAGCGGCATTAACACTGCAAAGTCACTGGATTCCAGCTAGAAGCATGCTGGAATGACAGAGTATGACGTTTCCAGACATACCAATACATGCCTCACAAAAGCGGAGAAGAGCCATTAAGAGTAAAAACAGACAGAAGCGGGATGGTTTATCGTGACCGGGGATAGCCACAATAACGGGTTTTTCGCAGGTTGGCGCTGAGGCACGAAGCCCAACAGTGCTGGCAGACCTCACTGTTATTGTTGGGGTTCGTAAACTCACCGCCAACCTACGGCGCTGTCCCTGACTGTGATGTTCCATGGAAGGGTAATTTATGGCTAAAGCTGAGCTACCCCCAAAAAACACACTTAAAGATTAAAAAGATAAAGGCATTTTGTCCGCAAATAAACGCGAATGAACGCAAATTTTTTTGTTGTGGCAGATCACAATGTTATTGTTGGGGTTCGTAAACTCACCCCAACCTACAGAAAAGAATTTAACCGCGGTGAATAGCTTTTAACGCCACTGGACTCTCGAAATATCAAGTTATCTGACTCGAATGGTACTTAATACTATTTAAACCTGATACTAGATCTGAGAGCCACTAAGTAACTGCTCAGGTTGCCCCTGTGGAGCTCCAGATCAAGGCGAAAAATGTGAGTTTACACGTGTAAATGTCCATTTTTTAACGAAGATATGGAGTTCCACAGGGGTAAGCTGAGCAGTTACGTTTTTGCGGGCAAAAAAAAGCCGACTATTGTCGGCACCGTAAAATTACGGTTTCCACGCTATATTAAAAATGTTTGACCCGATCTCAAGCGTTTCCTGAGGAACAAATGCCATAACCACAGAGGCATTCTTTTAGCGGGAAAGTGTTAATTAACTCAAATTCAGCGCTTAAATGCAAGACATTTTACTCACTATTTTTAAATAATCGCTTATAGACTGCAATTATCAGGACAAGTCTATATAAGAATTTGCCGATATTTATCTTTAATCACCACCCCAGAAGCCTGGAATTAAGGTAAACTCTGTTTTTAAATAAAATTACATTTTCGGCGTAAATGACTGAATATGCTCTCATTTTAATCAGTACTATTGATTTAAAGGATCAAAAGATTACTTTCACTACTTTGAAACACTTACTCAAATTACTGAATATGCACTAATACTAATCAGTACTATAGATCTAAAGGATCAAAAGATTACTTTCACTACTTTGAAACACTTACTAAATGACTGAATATGCACTAATACTAATCAGTACTATATGGGTTAATAATTTCGTTTTAGTGAAATTTCTTGGCCTGTGCCCGTTTATGGGTGTTTCCCGTAAGCTGGAGACGGCTATAGGCATGGCGTTGGCCACCACATTTGTGCTGACGCTTTCTTCAATTTTAAGCTATCTGGTGAATGAATTTATTCTGGTACCACTGGATATCACCTATTTACGCACCATTATGTTTATTCTGGTGATTGCGGTGGTGGTGCAGTTTACCGAGATGGTGGTGCATAAAGCCAGCCCGCTGCTTTATAACGTACTGGGTATTTTTCTGCCGCTCATTACTACCAACTGCGCCGTGCTCGGTGTTGCACTGCTCAATACCCAGGAACAACATGGCTTTCTACAATCTGCATTTTATGGCTTCGGTGCGGCTATGGGTTTTTCCATGGTACTGATTCTGTTTTCCGGTATGCGTGAACGTATTGCGGTGGCTGATGTGCCCGAGGTTTTTCAGGGTACTGCAATTGCCATGATTACAGCGGGGATTATGTCTCTCGCCTTTATGGGCTTTATCGGTCTGGTAAATTAACGTTGATGTCAATCTTAATCGCAGTTATTACGCTTGCCATTTTTGCCACTTTATTTGGCGTACTGCTGGGTTATAGTTCGGTTAAATTTCATGTAGAAGGTGACCCGGTGGTCGATAAAATCGACGCCCTGTTGCCACAGACCCAGTGCGGCCAGTGCAACTATCCCGGCTGTCGCCCCTATGCTGAGGCAATTGGCAGCGGTGAAGCGGGTATTAATCTATGCCCACCCGGTGGTGAAACCACCATGCTGGCGCTGTCCGACTTATTAGGAGTTGAGCCTGTCGCCCTGGATGAGAAGCATCTGGCCGAACCCGAAAAAACCGTGGTTTATGTGGATGAAAAAATCTGCATCGGCTGCACTTTATGTATTCAGGCCTGCCCGGTGGATGCCATTCTGGGGGCGGCCAAACAGATGCATACCATTATAGAAAGTGAATGCACTGGCTGCGATTTATGTATTCCACCGTGTCCGGTGGACTGTATTTATATTAAGCCGGTTAAGGTAGAGCCGAATACCTGGTGCTGGGGTTTACCCGAAAATACTGAAATGGCGCCAAAGGCGTAAACAATAAATTATGTCTCGAACTGTTCATCAACTCTGGCGATATCATGGGGGCTTAAAGCTCGACAGCCATAAAGCCATATCTACAGCCGGCCCTGTTGTTAAGGCGGCTCTACCCAGACGTCTGCTTGTGTCTGTACAACAGCATATTGGTGAGGCGAGCCTGTTACTGGTAAAAGTGGGTGATAAAGTACTTAAAGGTCAGCTACTGGCAGACAGTAATAGCTATGTGAGCGCCCCCATTCATGCACCCACATCCGGTCATATAGTGGATATTGCTGAATACCCTGTCCCGCATCCCTCTGGTCTGGAAGCACTGTGTGTGGTTATTGAGTCTGATGGTGAGGACAGGTGGATCGAACTTGAGCCAATCAATCACCCCAATACAAAATCCCCGACTGCATTACGCAAATTAGTACGCAAAGCCGGAATCGTGGGGCTTGGGGGTGCCGCCTTCCCTACTGCAGTTAAAATAGATCCGGGGTCACGCTCACAGATTGAAACCCTGATTATTAATGGGGTGGAATGTGAACCCTATATCAGCTGTGATGATATGCTGATGCGGGAATATGCGCAGGAAGTTATCTCCGGCTGTGAAATTATTAAGTATATTATATCTGCCAGGCACTGTTTAATCGCCATAGAAGACAATAAACCCGAGGCGATTAAATCAATAGAAGCCGTTATAAAAAGCCGGGCACTGCACACTATTGAAGTGGTTAAAATTCCAGCCCTTTACCCCTCAGGTGGTGAAAAACAGCTCATAAAAATACTCACCCATAAAGAAGTTCCCTGCGATGGGTTTCCAGCTGATATCGGTTTACTGGTGCAAAATGTGGGCACAGCAGTTGCGGTACATAACGCCATTCGCCTGGGCCAACCGCTCATTTCCCGACTGGTGACAGTAACCGGTGATGGCATTAAAAACCCGCAGAATATGCAGGTACTGATAGGCACATTTATGTCGGAACTGATTCAGCAATCCGGTGGCTACCACGACGATGCCAGTAAATTAGTTATGGGTGGGCCAATGATGGGCTTTACCCTGCAAACTGATCACCTGCCTGTGACCAAGGGTTGCAATTGCATACTGGTAGAAAATACAGCCGAAGAAACACCTGATACCATGCCTTGCATACGCTGCGGCGCATGTGCAACGGTTTGCCCGGCACAACTGCTTCCACAACAGCTTTACTGGCTGGCGAGTTCGAAAAATTTTGATCAGGTGCAGGATTATCATCTATTCGACTGTATTGAATGTGGCTGTTGTGCGCAGGTATGCCCCAGCCAGATTCCACTGGTGCAGTATTACCGTTTTGCGAAAACCGAGATATGGAACCAGGAACGCGATCGAATTAAATCAGATCACGCCCGAGTGCGACATGATGCCAGACTGGCACGCCTGGACAGTGAACAGAAACAACGCGCCGAAAAACTACGCAAGAAAAAAGAATTATTAGAAAAGAAAAAACAGGCAGCCGCTGTTGCAGGCAAAGAAGTAGAAGCTGACCCGAAAAAGGCCGCGATTGAAGCAGCAATGAAACGGGTGCGGGATAAAAAAGCAGGCAGACAAACTAGCACTAGCGACACTGATGAAAAGTAAACCATGAAACAGAGACACACAGGTAGAGCATTTTTTTTACATAAAAATGGCCGAGATTACACTCAGTGCCTGTGCCTCTCTGCGCCAGAAAATTTAAATTTTATATGTGCAAAATCGAGTCCTTATTTTTCAAAAAAACCTGGAAAACAGCATGCAGTTTAAAACCACCAGCTCACCACATACTGCTCAGCAAAACAGTGTGCAAACTTTAATGTTTAAAGTTTTAGCGGCAATGGTGCCAGGTGTGATCGCGACGATAATATTTTTTGGCTGGGGTGTGCTTATAAATATAATCATCGCCTGCGTAGTTGCCATTAGCGCTGAAGCCCTGATGTTATGGTTGCGAAAACGCCCGTTTAAACCTTATTTAACCGATGGCAGCGCCCTTCTTACCGCCAGCCTGCTGGCCCTTGCATTACCCCAGCTCGCCCCCTGGTGGCTAACCATTATCGGCACCGCCTTTGCCATTATTGTGGCTAAACATCTATATGGTGGCCTGGGCTTTAACCCATTTAACCCTGCGATGGTGGGCTATGTGGTGGTGATTATTTCTTTCCCAAAAGAAATGACCCAATGGGTACCGCCTTTACTGGAAAACTACACCCAGCTCAGCTTCACTGAAACATTAAGTATTATTTTTGGAGGTGAGCCGCCCCTCACCTATACCTGGGATGCTATCACCATGGCAACCCCACTAGACACGGTGAAAACCCAGCTGGGTCTGGAGCTGAGCATTAGCGAAATAGAAAGTCATAATATCTATGGGCCCATGTTTGGTTCTGTGGGTGGCTTTGGCTGGGAATGGATTAATGGTTTATTTCTCGCCACCGGTTGTTACATGGCTTTAAAAGGCATTATTGACTGGCGTATTCCTGCTGGCTTAATTGCCGCTTTATTAATTTTATCTAATACCTTCGCTCTGTATGATTATGCGTCCTTTACACCACCCACCTTTCACCTGTTTAGTGGCGGCATTATGCTGGCTGCATTTTTCGTTGCCACAGACCCGATAACCGCAGCCACTACTACGAAGGGCCGCTGGTTATATGGTGCCGGTATCGGTGTATTTATTTTTATTATTCGAACCTGGGGCAGTTACCCGGATGGCATTGCTTTCGCGGTAATCCTCATGAACATGGCCGCACCACTACTGGATTACTACACTATGCCCCGTGCTTTCGGGCATAGCTGGACTGAATTCCCTCATCATCATAAAGGCGAAGAGGATGATTAATAACCGCTATATTTTAGTCAGTGGTTTAATCCTCGGTTTTTTTGCCGTTATCGGTACCGCACTGGTCGGCATTACGCACCATAGCACCGCAGAAAAAATCGCCGATAATGAACGCCTTGCCCTGCTCAGAAAACTCAATCAGATACTGCCCAAAGACAAATATGACAATGACCTGTTGCATACAACCATTACTATAGATGCAGATAATCGGCTGGGACAGGATAAACCTTCAAAAATTTATATTGCCAGACAGCAGGGCGAAGTTAGCGCAATGATTTTTCCGGTAATTGCACCAAAAGGTTATAGCGGCAAGATTAAAATGCTGGTTGGTATTAATATTGATGGCACACTGGCAGGAATACGCGTTGTTAGCCACAAGGAAACACCCGGGCTGGGTGATGCCATGGAAGTTGAAAAAAGTAACTGGGTATTTGGTTTTAATGGCAAATCATTGCATCACCCTGAAGAAAAAAACTGGAAGGTAAAGCGCGACGGCGGTGTATTCGATCAGTTTACTGGCGCGACAATTACCCCACGGGCAGTGGTGCAGGCGGTGCATTTATCTCTGATATACTTTGACAGGCATAAACAGGAATTACTGCAACAGTACAACCAGCAAATAAAGGCGACTGAAAGCGGTCATCAGCCAGCAATGGACATGACAAATGACCCGTTAAATGAGCCTTATAAGTAATCCAGAACCATGAATAATACACATTACAGCGAAATCAGCAAAAACGGACTGTGGAATAATAATGTTGCCCTGGTGCAGCTACTGGGTCTGTGCCCTTTGCTTGCGGTAACCAGCACCGTTATTAATGGCCTTGGATTAGGCATAGCCACTTTATTAACACTGGTAATATCCAACGGCATTATTTCCATTATTCGTCACTGGGTTCGCCCGGAAGTGCGCGTTCCTGTTTTTGTTATGGTCATTGCCTCGGTGGTAACCGCACTGGAGCTTGCGATGAATGCCTGGCTTTATGACCTTTACACCATTCTGGGTATTTTTATTCCGCTGATAGTAACCAATTGCGGCATACTCGCCCGGGCTGAAGCCTTTGCGTCTAAAAACCCCCTGCTGCCTTCTATTATGGATGGTCTGATGATGGGGCTGGGTTTCACGCTGGTATTAGTCACCCTGGGTGCGGTTCGAGAAATACTCGGCTATGGCACTTTATTTAGTCACTCCCATTTAATGTTTGGTGAATTTACCCGCAACTGGACGCTGGTATTAGTGGATAATTACTCTGGCTTTTTACTGGCCATTCTGCCACCCGGTGCATTTATTGGTATGGGTTTAATTATTGCTTTAAAGAATGTGATTGATAAAAAAGCTCTTAACCGACGTAGCCAGAAGCTGCAGACATCAACGATTACTTCGGCTGAAGTCACTTCCTGAATTTAATGAATAGACAAAAACGCAGCGAAATTTTTTCTCGGTTAAAAGCAGAAAACCCCCAACCCACTACAGAGCTGGAATACTCAAGCCCGTTTGAATTACTAGTTGCAGTTACCCTGTCTGCGCAGTCTACTGATAAAAGTGTGAATAAAGCGACCCGAAAATTATTTGCCGTCGCCAATACCCCTGAAAAAATACTTAAACTGGGTGAAACGGGTTTAAAAAAACATATAAAGACTATTGGTTTATATAACAACAAAACCACACATATTTTAAAAACCTGCAATATGCTTATCGAGCAGCACAACGCTGATGTACCCGATGATCAACTAGCACTGCAGGCTTTAGCCGGTGTTGGACGGAAAACGGCCAATGTTATTCGCAATACTGCATTTGGGCACCCAACCATTGCGGTGGATACACATATCTTTCGTGTTGCCAACCGTACTAAAATCGCTGCGGGTAAAAATGTGCTGGAAGTAGAAAAAAAACTCCTAAAATTTGTGCCCCAGGAATACAGACTGGACGCACATCACTGGCTCATATTACATGGCCGCTATACCTGCATTGCACGCACGCCCCGTTGTGGCTCCTGTATTATCGAAGACCTTTGTGAATTTCAACAGAAGAATATTGACTAATGTTTGGCACAGACCGTAACCAGTTAAGACAAATGTATAAAACTGCCTGGGAGAAATTTCAGCAACAGCAGGTTTTAACCCAGCTGGAAATACAGATAACCGATGTGATTAAAGAGCATGCGGAATACCATGATTTTGTACTGCAACTGGATCAGGATTTTTCGCCCGAACTGGGGCAAAGCAACCCATTTCTACATATGGGGCTGCATCTGGGGCTGCGGGAGCAGCTAGCCACTAATCGCCCGACGGGAATTACGGGGATTTACCAGCAACTGGTGAAAATTAAGGCTAGCCCCCATGATGCAGAACATACCATGATTGAATGCCTGGCAGAAGCCATATGGTCATCCCAGACCCATAATACCCCACCGAATGAGACCGCTTACCTGAAGTGTCTACAAAAATTACTGCAAATATAAACATTTACAATATACGCATCAGATAGCGAAGGCATCAACCAGCCTGAAATCCAGCACCAGAGCCTGTTCAAAGGAAAAAAATGTGAACTTATAGCAAATCCTGCCACCTAATTGCCTGTCAATGAATAATATTTCAGGATAGACTAAATCACCTGGACAAATCAACCCACTAAAAAGGTACATAAAGATGACCAACTTATTTAGCAAATCTCTTATTTCCGCACTCAGTTTTTTATTTGTAATGGCATTCAGCCCGGTTACTAATGCGGCTGAAAACCCATTTGGCATGAGTAATACCAATGCGGATCAGATTCAGCTTGCAGGAAAAGAAGGCAAATGTGGCGGCGACATGAAAAAAGATGGTAAATGTGGTGGCGATAAAAAAATGGAAGGAAAAGAAGGTAAATGTGGCGGTGACAAAAAAATGGAAGGAAAAAAAGGTAAATGCGGCGGTGACAAAAAAATGGAAGGCAAAAAAGGCAAATGCGGCGGTGACAAAAAGATGGAAGGAAAAGAAGGTAAATGCGGCGGTGACAAAAAAATGGAAGGCAAAAAAGGTAAATGCGGCGGTGACAAAAAGATGGAAGGAAAAAAAGGTAAATGCGGCGAAGGCAAGTGCGGCGGCAGCATGTAATTTAGCTGTAATCTGAACGATCAGATTGCGCTTTACCTTAAAAGCCTCGATTAATTCGAGGCTTTTTTTATGTCTCGATTGCCCCATACTGTCATTATGGGCATGGGCATAACTCAGGAGCGGTGTTATGAACTACCCAGTTAGATCAGCTGCATCATTATATTAACCCTGAATAGCTAATCTGAACTTAAGCCATACTCCCTGGTCAATGAAGCATAATAATTTATAAAAAAGGCCCCCCCTTATGAATAAGTTAATCAACCTGACAATAGATGCCCAGACTCTTTTATTAGACAAATTAAAACTGCTGGACTTTACAGCGCCTCTGCTACTAAGGCTTTACCTGGTACCTGTTTTCTGGATGGCCGGCACAAAAAAATGGGCGGGCATGGAAGATACCATTGCCTGGTTTGGCAACCCTGACTGGGGGCTGGGCTTACCTATGCCTGAAGTGCTGGCTTATCTGGCAACACTTACCGAGATTTTTGGGGCTATCTTTTTACTTCTGGGTTTTGCCGTTCGCTGGATTTCCATTCCCCTTATGTTTACCATGATAGTCGCCGCAGTTAGCGTCCACTGGCAAAATGGCTGGCTGGCTATTGCCGAAGGCTCGGGATTTTTTGCCTCTGATCGTACCATTGGCGCAATAGAACGGCTGGACAGAGCAAAGAGCATATTGCAGGAAAACGCAAATTACAGCTGGTTAACAGAAAATGGCAGCCTGGTGATTCTTAATAATGGTATTGAATTTGCGGCTACTTATTTCATACTGTTATTAGCACTGCTCTTCACCGGTGCTGGTAAAGCCAGTATCGATCATATACTGTATAAACGGTTTATGGGTTAAACCGAAGGCACCACAGACACAGATTTTTCATAAGGTAATATACATATTCTGAAAAACAGGTATAAATCCTTACCCGAATATCTGGTTCGCCATTACTGGTGGGCTTATTTATGGCGGCCGGCTATCTGGTTTTTTGATCATCAACCCATCATCAACCTTATTTTATTTGGCCAGTATAAACGTCTGCTAAATCAAACCATTCGCTGCCTTAAAAACTGCCCCCCCGGTCGTTTTCTACAACTGACCTGTGTCTATGGCAGCCTGACCCCCACTTTAATGAAACATCTGCAGGATAAACCTCTTTATCTGGTGGATGTAACCACGGCTCAACTTGAAAAGAGCCGCGACAAACTTTGCGCCGCGGAACAGGCCCGGCTAATACCGATACGCATGAATGCAGAAAATCTTGGCTTTCAGAATAACAGTTTTATGACGGTGCTGATTTTTTTTCTTATGCACGAAATGCCAGAAGATGCACGCCATAAGGCCTTCAATGAAGCCCTGCGTGTGCTCGCACCGGGAGGGCAACTGGTGATCACTGAATACGGAGCCGAGCCCCGTTCGCACTGGATATATCGTTTTTGGCCACTGCGCAAGCTGTTACTCAAATATGAGCCTTTTTTGAATGGGTTCTGGTGTGAAGATATAGTTGAGACATTAACCACTAAAGCTAATGCCCTTGACAAAAATATTAAACTGATTGAAGAGCATAAAATATTCAATCAGTTTTATCGGGTGCTGGTGTTTCAGCTGCAGTAATGCCTGTGTCGGGGATCCAGCGTCTTTAAGTTGTTCGAAGTCCCTGGATTCCAGCCTTCGCAGGAATGACAGAGTGTTATTTTTATCTTCATGTATATTTTGTGAGGATAGATAAGACTCAGAGAGACAAAGGCCAGGCGACGCGACACCCTGCAAAAACAACTGTTTTCTCTGCGTGTCTGTGGCGACCTTTTGTTTTAAACCAGCCTTAAGTCATAAGCATTCACAGCCAGGCGACTGAATACTTCCTCGCAAAATCTTCAGGCAGGCAGAATTTTAAGAAAATATCTTTTGCCACCAGCGGCGGCGATTATTGGCTGGCTGTAATGCGTCCTGCAAATTAACGGGCTTCATTTTGGACATAACCCAACCGGGTAAAGGCGGGTTATCGCTAAAACCACAGCTAACCCCCAGGTTATTCGGGTCGAATATTTTTATAAAATTGGGTTGCTGATGATTATCTGCATAAACAATACCGCAGTAATCTTCATCATGCTCCCGGTGCAGCAACTGATCTATCTCATTGATAAAATTTAACACATGCTCTTGACTGCTGGTTTCAGGCGGTGCATCTTCGCCTATTGCATATATATACCAGCTATCATCAATTTGTGGCCTTAGCTTGTCCCAGAACTGTTCCAGCTGGTTCCAGCGCATTAACGATTCAAAACGGCCTTCTTTAAAGCATTTTACATAGGGGTCGGAATATTGCTGGTCCTGTGTCATAGAAGTATCCGCTAATCAGTGTTAATTATCTGGCCCTAATTGCTCAGGGTATGGTTTAACCAGTTCTGTATATCTTTAATCCCTTTATGCAAAAATGCCGTATCTCTATATACATTTGAAAGAATAATCACACCCTGCATTCTAGCCAGCAGGTCCATGGCAAAATCATTCGCACGAGCTGGCTGCCCCAGCTCACTTATCTGTTCTTCTATCCAGTTTTTTAATAAATCAAAAACCGCTGTCAGGCGAGCCTGGGAAATTTCAGTGTCCTGCTCTTTTACCAGTTCAGAACTTAATGAGCCAATTGGACAACCATATTTAAGTACCTGTGATTCTCTATGTAATGGAAATTGAACCAGGCTGTGCAGGCGTTGCAAAGGGTCTGTTGTGGCTTTTTCACAGTTTTGCAGCATCACCCTAAATTCAACCAGGCGCGCATCAACCACCGCCGCCAGAATGTCTTCCTTGGTTTTAAAATAGTAATAGAAATTACCCCGAGGAATACCTGTCTCATCAGAAATATCACTGAATGAAGTCTGGTTATAACCCCGTGAATAAAAAAGATGGTCAGCAGCATCAACAATGCGTTGGCGGTTGGCTGATCCTTTGGTTCCCATAACTTTACCTGTATGTAATTTTTGAGATACTATAAATTATAGCGACTTTCACGCTTTATTTTTTCTGAGTTAAATCACTGGCATCTCAGCTCAAAATATTAGACAATCGTATGATTTTTTAAGGTTTTTTTCAAGTTATAACTGATCAATGGTTAAAATCTCATATATAATCAACAACTTATTAAGAATGATAAACTCGATTAAAATATTATGAATGCTCTGGAAATCAATAATTTACAGAAGACCTATCGCAATGGCACCCGCGCTCTGAAAGGGGTCGACCTTAAGGTGCAGCAGGGTGATTTTTTTGCATTGCTCGGTTCTAATGGAGCGGGTAAATCAACCACCATTGGCATAGTGGCTGGCCTGATCAATAAAACCGCTGGCCAGGTGAATATTTTTGGCTTTGATTATGATACACAGCAGGCTCAGGCCAAATCCTGTATTGGTCTGGTACCCCAGGAGTTCAATTTCAATCAGTTTGAGCGGGTAGTTGAAATTCTGGTTAATCAGGGGGGCTACTATGGAATTCCGCGCAAACTCGCCTATCAACGTGCTGAAACCTGTTTAAAGCAGCTGGAACTGTGGGATAAACGCCATGTGATGGCAGGTGAATTATCCGGCGGCATGAAACGCCGCTTAATGATCGCCCGTGCGCTGGTTCATCAACCCAGATTACTTATTCTGGATGAACCCACCGCGGGTGTTGATATAGAGATTCGTCGTTCTATGTGGGATTTTTTAAGCCGGATAAACCAGCAGGGCACAACCATTATTCTGACAACACATTACCTTGAAGAAGCAGAAAGTCTGTGTAAAAACATCGCCATCATCGACCATGGGTGTACCATTGAACATACCAGTATGAAAAAATTACTTAGTCAGTTAAATACAGAAACATTTATTTTATATCTACAGACACCTCTCAGGGATGAACCCTGCCTGCATAAAGGTGGTCTGGCCAAATTTAATATTCATATGCTTGATGAAAATACGCTTGAAATAAGTCTTGATGAAAAGACTCAGATTAATACCCTGTTTAATCTTCTTACTGAACAGGATATAACTGTATTAAGCATGCGCAATAAAACCAATCGGCTCGAACAGTTATTTATGCGTCTGGTTGATAAAAACCGAAACAATCTCGAGCTCATAGAAACTCTGCAACAAACATCTCAGGCGGACACATTAGCATGAGCTGGACAGAAAAATTTAACGCCCTTAAAACAATTGTTATTAAAGAATATCTGCGCTTTATTCGTATCTGGATTCAAACCGTTTTACCACCGGCGATCACCACTGCCCTCTATTTTGTAATATTTGGCAACTTAATTGGTTCACAGATAGGGGATATCAATGGTTATAAATATATGGATTATATTGTTCCCGGCCTTATTCTTATGGCGGTTATTACCAATTCATATAGCAATGTTGTTTCTTCATTTTACAGTGCAAAATTTCAGAAAAGCATAGAAGAATTACTGGTATCACCGACCCCTAATTATCTAATTTTAATTGGCTATGTATCAGGCGGTGTTGCCAGGGGCATCATCGTAGGAATTGTTGTAACACTGGTGGCCATGTATTTCTCAGACATCAATATTCACAGTTATAGCTTAAGCCTGCTGGTTTTTTTATTAACCGCTACCCTGTTTTCTATTGCCGGGTTAATCAATGCTATATATGCCAGAAGCTTTGATGATATCAGTATTGTTCCCACTTTTGTTCTAACCCCGCTTACCTATCTTGGCGGCATTTTTTACTCTATTGATATGCTCCCCGATTTCTGGCAAACCCTGTCTCTGGCAAACCCGATTCTTTATATGATTAGCGCTTTCCGTTATGGCATGATTGGCATAACCGATACAGATTTATTAACCGCTATCATTATTATTATCGGTTTCACTATTGCACTGTTCTCTTTTGCCATGTATCTACTCAACCGCGGTATTGGTATCCGTAAATAATTAAGCTCAAACACGCCAGGGAACCTCTGATTAAGTCTGGTTGATGAGATTGTTGTCAAAAAACTTCAGATACAGGGCGAAGATTGCAGCTAATAGCCCGCTATTAGCAAGATTTTCAGCGCAGTAGCGGGAAGCTTTTGACAATATGATCACAATCATGACTTAATCAGAGGTTCCCTGGATTCAACTTAATGAGGCAGTTCTGACTGTGGCTTATACTATACGTTTAAATACGGCTGAACGATGGCATTGGCATCCATATAAAATTACATTTATAATAGGCCGGTCATTTTTAATAGCAAAGCCCTACTATGAAGCAAATACTTATCCCTATATCTCCTGGCGAATTACTGGATAAAATCACTATTCTGGAAATTAAATCTGAGCGAATTGACGCTGCCGACAAAAAAGCCAATGTCAATAAAGAGCTCAGCATGCTTAATAAAGTCTGGTCTGATGCCATTACAGAAGATGATGCCGTCCTGGCCATGCGCTCTGAAATGAAAGCTATCAATGAAACCCTGTGGGACATTGAAGACGATATCCGTGATGAAGAGAGAAATAACCAGTTTGAGGCACGCTTTATAGAGCTGGCTCGCAGTGTTTATGTAACCAATGATCAGCGTGCCGATGTAAAAAAACGCATCAATCTGCATTTAAAATCAGATATAGTTGAAGAAAAATCTTATCAGGATTACACCTAAAATAATATGCACTCAAAAAAAGAATCTCTACTTAAGCGCTGGCACAGTTTAAGAATTTCCCCAAAAACCTGTAAAAAGAAATGGAACCACCAATACTGGCAGGATATTAATGGGGATCGGGTTATTTCCTGCCAGCAATGTCCCAGTTTTAGTAAACCCCAACAGGCCTGTGCCATTAATTTTGGCACGCCTTTGCGCAAATGTGTGGTTTCCAGTATTGAAGCGCATTTTTATGACTGCAAGAATAAAGATGTACTGGAAATTGGTTTTGGTCGCTTTAAACTCGCAAAAAATCTAATTCAACGCAGCGGTGGCACCTGGACAGGCGTTGAACCCAGACGACCGAAAAATGAAACACCCGTTATTGGCAAAGGCGGCTATGGCCATGCAACCCATATTCCATTTCCTGAGCAGACTTTTGATAAAGTGTTTGCAGTGCAATCAATAGAACACTGGGGGCAAAAAGCAGGTGGTGTGCGTGAGCCTTCATCATACCCTGAATGCATTGCAGAAATTAGTCGTGTACTAAAACCTGGTGGAACAGTTTATCTGGATGCACCTGTACATTTTCATGGTAATGAAATATTTATTATGGGAGATGTAAAGAAAGTTAAATCATTATTTCCAGATAGCCAATGGAAGAATGTACAGATAGAAAGATGGCGTGAAGACTATACACCTTTACAATGTTACACCCCATCCAATAAGGAATTTAAAGACTGGCCAGTTGAGATTAGCAGTTATCCAGAAGATCAGATAAAAGATGCCAGAGAAAGCGGAGTTATATGGTTACTCACTATTACAGCTGAGAAAATCATATAGAATTTTTACTACTGCCCCGTTTAAGTTCTTTGCACAGGCTACACACAGTGTAAGCTATCATTCTTGCCGACTTACACTAGTCGATCAAGCCGCTGACATACTTCATTAACCTCAATTAATTCCATTACATCAGCTTGTTCTATTTTTGTACCCCAACGTAATTCATTGGCGGCTTTATGCAGATATTTTTCTGCGGCCTGCTCAAATTTATCAACACATATATCAAGTGAATTATATGGCCCACTCCGCTTCGACCAGGTACAGGCATATAAACCAATGACCGGCGTTCCAACGGCATCGGCAATATGCGCTGGCCCAGAATCAGGTGATATCACAATATCTGCTGAATGTAGCAATGCAACCGATTGTTGCAGGGTATCCTTGCCGATAAGATTAACCACAGTTGTAGACATGCAGTGCTGAATCTCCTCTCCCATATTTTTTTCCAGCTCACTCAAACCACCACTTAAAACAACCTGCATTCCCAGCTTATTCACTGCATAGTCAGCCACCTCAGCATATTTTTTTGCTGACCAGTTTCTTAAGCTATGACTAGAACAGGGTGAGATTAATAGCACCGGTTTATTATCAGGAACATGTTTAGCCACAAACTCACGTGCTGCGGTAGTGATTGGCCAGTTCCATTCTGGCTGCTCCACACCTATGCCCAGGGCTCTGGCAAAAGCCAGAAAGCCCTGCAACTGATGCTGCTGTCTAGATTGTTTAATAGTGTGATTTATAAAACACTGATGAAAATCCCTGGATCTTGCTTTGTCCCAACCCAGCCTTATTTTAGCTTTAATCAATGCACTGACTATATTGGCTCTGGCAGCTACCTGCATTTGCAATAACACATCAAATCTTTGCCCAGATAGCTTTCTTCTCAGCTTAAAATATTCTTTCCAGCCAGCCCTTTTATCAAAAACAATGAAATTGATATCTACTATTGACGATAACAATTTATATTCCAGTTTGCCGCATATCCAGGTGATTTTCGTATCCGGCCAGGCTTTCTGTATTGCTCTAACAACAGCTAAAGTGTGGCTAACATCACCCAAAGCTGATAAACGTAATATGCAGATATTTTCTGGTGCCATTTTTAGCGGCAAATAATTAGACATTGCAAATCACTTCAATAAGCTGTGGTATAAATTTAATGTTTTTTGCATGGTTTGCTCTACATGAAATGAATCAGTTATTCTTTTTTGTGCAGCTTCACTAAAGGCTTTACGTTTTTTATCATCATTTAGTAACCTGGATAATGCATCCGCTAATGCAGATGCATTATGAGTTGGTACCACATAACCAGATTTACCATCTTCAACTATCTCTGGACTGCCACCAGAACTTGTTACCACCGCTGGCACAGCCTGCGCCATGGCTTCTATTATAGACCGAGGCAGGCCTTCTCTTTTTAGCGTAGGTAGTACAGTAATATCCAGCTTACCGGATATAATCGGTGCATCTGCTCGATAACCTGTTTGAATTATTCTGTCTTTATATGGGCTATTAGCAATGCTGGCATGGATTTTTTTATCCTGTATTTTACCCACCAGCAACAGACTAACATCAATTTTATCCGCTATCATATCAAACGCTTCAATCAGATAGGGCACACCTTTTCTTGGCACCATCCTGGCTACGCAGCCTATAACCAGCTTTGTTTTTACTTTTTCAAAAACATCTGAGTCTTTGTCTTTATTGTTATACCAGGCAATATCATGCCCCTTATGTATGGTGACATATCGCTCAGCAGGAAATTTTTTAAAGACGAAATTCTCATGTAAAAAATACTGGCGTATGGCTTCGCACACACAGATCACCCTGTCCAGCTTTGGGTTTAGAAATGTCATCCAGGCAAACGGATTATAAAACTGGAGATTACCAATAATACCTCGATAGGCCACAACTCTGGCTCTGGGCAGGGGAACCGCCTTAAAAAAACTGGAGATACCATGTTTTCTCAGAATATGTATTATGTCAAAATCATATTTTTCATTAATACGTTTGATCAGATTAACTGCTTTTTTATCAATGCGCCCTATTTTATGGATAAACACTTCAATACCAGCATCTTTTAATCGATCTATATTGGCTGTTTCAGGGCTGACAATGGCAACCACCTGGTGACCTTGCCGATGCATGCGGCAGAACATTTCAGACTCTGATCGATCAATATAGGTAGTTATGAGGAATATTTTCATGGATGGCTTATCCTGCCTGTGGATAATACGCAGGTGAATTACGAATATTGGAGCAGTGCATTGTAAAGCATCCCCCCGCCTTGTTCAAACCTGCCAGAATCAATCTCATTGCTTACAAAAAACTTGATTTAGCCGAAAAAACACTCAATAATCACTCATCTGCGACACTGGCCTGCACAATATTCACATTATTTTTACTTTACTCTAAAAGAACACATTCACTATGCGAATCATGAATAACCTTAAAGATAAAACATGGTTTAGAAAAATTAAACGTTTTTTTAAACAACTTGCCAGGCAGGATGTCTGGTACTCACCACAAATTAAAGTCAATACCATACGCCATGGTGACTGGTGCTTTATTCCAGATAACTTAAACTCAGAAAGTATCATTTACTCACTCGGCGTGGGTGAAGATATCATATTTGATGTTGAAATTATTAAAGCATTCAAGCTGTCAGTAGAAGCTTTTGACCCTACCCCTAATTCAATTAAATGGCTAAAAACCACTGCCACGCCTGATAATTTTAATTTTCACCCATACGGCATCTCAAATAAGAATGGTATTTTAAAATTATACCCATTAGTTATTAAGGGTAAGAAATCTAGCACCATGTATACCCTGGAAAACCATTGCAGTGATGATACTGAATCCGTTGAAATACCGGTAAAAAAACTGAGCACCATTATGCAGGAACTAAATCATCAATCAATTGATATCCTCAAAATGGATATTGAAGGTGCTGAATATGATGTTATTGAAGATCTATTACAATCAAATTTAAATGTTAAGCAATTGCT
>QIDK01000107.1 GCA_003228405.1 Gammaproteobacteria bacterium
ATTATTAAAACAATCCCGCCCATAGCAACTATTAACAGCGGCTCAAATAAACCCATAAAAGTTGCAATTAATAATTCAAGTTCACGTTCCTGCTGCACAGCTGCTTTATCCAGCATGTCTTCCAGTCTTCCAGATTTTTCACCGCTGGCAATTAAATGCAGCGTCATGGGCGGAAACAGTTTGCTGCGATCTAATGCGGCATAAATGCTGGAGCCTTCTCTTACTTTTTCGGAGGCAATTTTTACAGCATCCTGCATCGGCAGGTTGGAGACCACCGGGGCGGCAAGTTGCAGCGCATCTAATACGGGGACGCCGCTGGAAGACAGGATGCTGAGGGTGCGCGAAAATCTTGCGGTGTTAAGGCCTCTTACCAGTTTGCCTATAACGGGAAGTTTTAATAAAAGCAGATGAAAGCGGCGCTTGTTATAGGGGACAGATAAAAATTTCTGAATAGCAAAAAATAGTGCAACGCCGGCAATAACTAATAACCACCACCAGGTTTGTAAAAACTCACTGATCCAGATCATGGCTTTAGTGATACCGGGGAGTTCCTGGCCGGAAGTGTCGAATACTTCTACAATTTGCGGCACCACAAAAATTAGCAGGCCGGTGACCACTAAAAAAGCCATAATGGTTAAGATGGCAGGGTAGATAGTTGCCTGGGCAACTTTTTGCGCCATGATCTGTCGGCTTTCCGTGTAGTCGGCAAGGCGATCTAATACTACATCCAGGTGCCCGGATGATTCTCCGGCGGCGACGGTGGCCCTGAATAAATCGGGAAATATTTTAGGAAAGTCACTTAAGCCAGCTGCCAGAGTATGGCCTTCTAAAATTTTTGATCGCAGCGCAAACACCATGCTTTTAATTCTGGGCTTTTCGGTTTGTTCACCTACGGCGGAGAGTGCTTCATCTAAAGGCAAAGCGGCGCGAACCAGGGTGGCCAGCTGGCGGGTAAACAGGGCAAGTTCGGTGGCACTAATGCTACGCCGTGAAATCTGCGTGGGTTTATTCTGTTGTTGTTTTTCCTGATTTGCAGCGGTTTCAATCTGTAAAGGCATCATGCCTTTATCGCGCAACATCTGGCGAACCTGCCGCGGGGTGTCGCCTTCAATTATGCCTTTTTTTTCCCGCCCTTTGGGGTCGAGGGCGATGAATTCAAATGCGGCCATTATTAAGCTTTTGCAGGTTGGGGTGAGGTACGAAGCCCGGCATAGTTAGATGAGTGAGCTGATCTATTGAGGCCTGTGTCTTAGCCCAGGCTGTGAATTGCTGTTTAGTCATCACGGGAAACCCGTAATACTTCTTCTAATGATGTTGTGCCCTGCAGCACCAGACGTCTTCCATCCATGCGTAAACTATCGCTGAAGGTACGCGCATATTTTTCCATGACCTGTTCGCCTTTGCCATCATGAATCATCTGCTGCAGTTTGTCATTGATGTGAATTAATTCATAAACGCCGGTACGTCCCGCATATCCCAGGTGATTGCATTGCTCGCAGCCATTGGGTTTATAAATTTGCGGTGCCTGTGAAAGTTCAACACCTAACCATTTGCATTCGCTTTCAATTGCCGTGTGTGCTTCTTTGCAGGCAGGGCATAGTTCGCGCACCAGACGTTGAGCTAAAACACCAATTAAACTGGATGCCAGAAGAAAAGGTTCAACCCCCATATCGCGTAACCGGGTGACGGCTCCAATGGCGGTGTTGGTGTGTAGAGTTGATAGCACCAGATGGCCGGTTAAACTGGCCTGCACCGCAATAGATGCCGTTTCCAGATCGCGAATTTCACCAATCATCACCACGTCCGGATCCTGGCGCAAGATTGCACGCAAGCCTTTTGCAAAAGTCATTTCAACTTTGTTATTGACCTGTGTCTGGCCAATGCCATCCAGATAATATTCTATAGGGTCTTCAACCGTTAAAATATTGCGGCTTTTATCATTAAGTCGGGTCAGGCCCGCATATAGGGTTGTGGTTTTGCCGGAGCCTGTGGGGCCGGTTACCAGAATAATACCGTGGGGGTGATGCAGTAAATCACTGAGGCGATCGCAGTCATTTTCTGACATGCCCAGGTGCTGTAAATTTAACCGACCTGCCTGCTTATCTAATAAACGTAATACAATGCGTTCACCATGACCGGAGGGCAAGGTGGATACACGCACATCGACCGAACGTCCGGCTACTTTTAATGAGATGCGCCCATCCTGGGGTAATCTCTTTTCGGCAATATCCAGTTTTGCCATAACCTTAATGCGTGAAATAACCAGTGGGGCAATGTTTTTTGGCGGCTGTAAAATTTCGCGTAAGACACCATCTACGCGAAAGCGAATGCGCATTCTGTTTTCAAAGGCTTCGATATGAATATCCGATGCACTTACTTTTATGGCTTCGGTTAACACAGCATTGATTAATTTAATAATCGGCGCGTCATCTTCCGCTTCGAGTAAATCTTCGGGTTCGATGGTTTCTGCAAGCTGATCTAAATCTAACTCATCACTCACACCTTCCATCATTGCCATTGCCTGATCAGAATTCTGTTCGTAGGTTTGGGCGAGCAGAGCATCAAACTGTTCGTCTGTAATGGTTGATAATTCTACCGGGCGGCAAATAATACGCCGCACTTCTGCAATGGCCTGCGGGTTTATACTGCCGCGGTAAAATAATTGCGCTTTATCAGCATCAATTTGTCCGAGCATTACCCCGTGACGTTTTGCAAATGCATAAGAAATGCTCTGTGCTTTTAATTCACTCAGCTCATCATCATTGGTGGCGACACTGCTAGAAGTCATCATCATCCTGTTCGCTTACTTCTGGTTTTTCTGGCTGTGTGGTTTCTTCAGGTGATTCAAGTTTATCGCTGGTAGAATCCACGGGTATTACCAAATGTTGTAGCGGGGGTAATAAAGGACTACTTTCTTCATTTAATAAACCGAAACCACTAGAGCCCGCACTAATTTGCTGGGCACGTAAATAATTATATTTGCGGTTAGTATGAAAAGCAGAAGCACCTTCGTCGCGCATAATGCTGGGGCGCATAAATACCATCAGGTTCTGCTTTTCTTTAGATGTAGTATGTGAGCGAAATAGCCAGCCGAGTAACGGAATATCACCTAATACCGGCACTTTGGATACAGTGTCACGTAAAGTGTCATCAATTAAACCGCCCAGCACCAGAATTTCACCATCTTCGACCAGCACCGAGGTTGTGATAGAGCGTTTATTAGTGACCAGATAGCCATTAGCTGCAACGGATGCAGCCACAGTGGAAACTTCCTGAGCTATATCCAGTTTAATGGTGGTGCCTTCATTAATCTGTGGGGTCACTTTCAGGGTGATACCCACATCCTGTCGTTCAACCGTTTGAAAAGGGTTAGATGCACCGCTGGCCGCTGTGGTGAATGAGCCAGTTAAAAAAGGCACATTCTGCGCAACCACAATTTCGGCTTCCTGGTTGTCCATGGTAACAATACTGGGGGTTGATAAAATATTGGTTGCCGCATCGGATGATAACGCTTTTAATAAAAAAGCAAAACGGGTGCCGTTATCGCTGCCTATACCCATGGTAATACCATCGCCAATGGAACCTGCAACAGTACTCGGGTCTCCGCTAAGCAGGCCAACAATGCCGCCACTGCCGTTAAAATTACTGATACCTATAGGCACATTGTTATTGTCGCCGCTCGCATTTTCGGAGCCACCTAAAACGAACTGTGAAGAAAACTCTTTACCGGTGCTATTAGAAATTTCTGCAATAATGGATTCAACCAGTACCTGGGCTCGGCGAATATCCAGCTGGCGAATGATAGATTTCATTCTACGAACCACATCCGGGCCGGCGGTAATAATTAAGGCATTGGTGGCATCATCAGACTGAATATTTACACCTGTTTTATTAGCTGAGAGCATGGCCTTGTTGATTTTTTTCTTTGATTTTGTCTGGTTTTTCTGCACCCCGGTGAGTATAGAGACAAGGTCTTTTGCCTTGGCATATTTCAGGTAAATAACATGGGTGTTACCCGCTTCATTGGTCAGCGGGGTGTCTAAATGTGCAATGGTAGCGCGAATCTTTAAGCGGCTGGAGCGTTCACCACTCATTAAAATACTGTTGGTACGATCATCTGCCGCCAGCGTAATTTTTTTAGATGCAGGCGCCTTGCCTGCGCCACCGGTGGCCTGTAATGAATTAAGTATGCGTACCAGCTCTGCGGCGGAGGCATGTTTTAATGGAATAATTTCCAGTTCGTCACTTTCCGGGCGATCAATATGGCGAATGATTTTTACCAGACGTTTTATATTGGCGGCATGGTCGGTAACTATCAGTGTATTGGTCGGGTTATATGCCGCAAGGTGTCCCTGTTGTGGCACCAGTGGGCGCAGGATAGGAACCAGCTGGGCTGCCGGAACATGATCTAGTGTAATGACTTTAGTAATTAGCTCATCACCAACATTTGTAGAACCGCGCACGACGGGCAGAGGCCCCTGTTTTGCATTAACCTCGGGCACAATTTTTATAATACTGCCTACAGGCACCGCCGCATAACCATGTACCTGAAGCACAGACAGAAAAACCTCATAGACTTCGCTTTCTGACATGGTTTTTGAAGAAACTACCGTCACCTTGGCTTTAACTCTTGGGTCAACAACAAAGTTTTTGCCGGTAAATTTAGAAACCGTAGAGATCAGCGCGCGAATATCTGCCTGCTTCAGATTGAGGGTTATCTGGTTTTCTACAGCCAATGTGTTCTGGCTGGTGAACAGGCCGGCAACCAGCAGGCAGGTGCATAAAAATAAATGCGCATAGCCGGCTGATTTTGTTTGCATGTGTCGTCTGGTTGATCCCTGATGTTTCAAAATAAATGTCTCTGTCTAAGGTAGGTCAAAATGGAGTGGAATTTCTGCACCATTACGTAATATGGTCAAATCGATAGATTTTGCTCTTTGTAATGAACGCAATGCCTTAAGGCCTCGGGTGGGGTTATTAAGTTCAACCCCATTTACGGCAATAATGACATCGCTGGCTTCCAGACCCATTGTATCAAATAATGTACGATCACCCTGCGGCTGTAGTCTGTAGCCACGTAAACGCCCGTTTTCGTTATAGGGAATGGGGATTGCAAATTTACCAAATGAGGTCGGGTTTTTAAGAATCTGTTTGCGAATATCAGCTAATATGCCCCCGGGCGTGGTGGCAGCAGATGATTGACCCGTTGATCTGCCAGAGGATTTAATCAGTTCATTGCTGTTATCTTTTGGCATCCGCAGTGTTTCAAGACGGCCCCCACGCTCTAAAATAACTCTGTCAGCATATATTTCTTTCACCGTGGCGCTGGATACCTTGTCGCCCAGGGCATAGGTATCCTCTTTACCGCTTTTACCCAGTGAAATAATGGCGCTGCCATACTCCATCGGGGTGGAGGCAAGCACGCCTTTGAGAACTAAATTTAAGCGAGTTTCAGGGGCATCGGCCTGAGCTGGCTGTGCCGTGCTTTGCTGAAAAACACCAAATAGATGGGCATCCGTTATCTGACTATAATCTTTAGTCACCTGCTTTTTATCGGCTCCTGCTTTAAATCGGCCGGGAGTGATAGCCGGGGTATCCTCACCCGGAAGCAGTGACCATGTAATCTGCGACAGGATATAACTGCAGGCGATAATAATAATTACCGTAATTATCGGGGGTAACAGCCGATTAATCTTAAGTAGATCAATTGCGCCCAGATTCAGTGATTTAGGAAGTTTATCTGCCAGTGTATTCATAGCAGTGCATTATAGGGAATAGCTCAAGCTGTTAATAGTTATTATGCGGTAAAGATCAGGTGTAATTGGGAAACAAAAGCTAAATAGACCACAACTTAAGCAAAAACAGGAGTATATGGCAAATTAATAGTGCCACATACCCCTGTTTATGTGAGCAGGCAAAAGGGTTATACCATATCTTTCAGGCCCTTTAACGGCAGTACTTTAACCACTTTACGAGCAGGCTTGGCCTTAAACATCATCTCTTCACCGGTGAAAGGATTGGTTCCTTTACGCGCTTTAGTCGCAGGTTTCTTGATGACCTTTATTTTTAACAGACCTGGCAGGTTAAAGAACCCGGGTCCGCGTGGCTTGATATTTTTCTCAATCAGACCAGACAGGCTTTCCAGCACAGCAGTCACTTCTTTACGACTGAGTTCTGTTTCATCTGAAATGTGATTCAGAATTTCAGTTTTAGTCGGTGGCTTTTTTACAGCAGAGGCCGCAGCCTTCTTTTTGGCTACTTTTTTCTTTGCAGCTTTCTTTTTAACCGCCATACTTAGATACTCCTGTGGTTATTTAATATCATTTTTAGCGCAAATTATATAAACAGGTACAGGCAGAAAAGTTACAGTGCCTGTACTGAATAAGTTACATTTAGCATTTGAATAATAAACAAAATTATTCAATGTACGGATTGTTAGTGCTTTTGCACTGTAATACAAGGGTTTTATTGAAAACTTTAAAGAAAAATGCATGAATTTACATATATAACCGCATTTACTGTCGGATTAATGGGGGGCGTACACTGTGCTGGCATGTGTGGTGGAATTGTGGGCGCATTAAGCTTTGCCAGTCAGCAACACAGAAAGCCCGGTTTTTTTGCGGTGATAAGTTTATTGCTGGCCTATAATTTTGGCCGCTTATTTAGCTATACATTAGCCGGTGGTTTATTCGGCACATTGGGCTGGCTGCTGACTGTGTGGACAGATATTCAGTTTATTCAGGTTTTACTGCAAATAATAGCCGCGCTATTTATGTTAATGATGGGGCTGTATATTTCCGGCTGGTGGACAGGGCTGGTCAGGCTTGAAAAAGCAGGCGACATTATCTGGCAAAAAATACAACCGTTTGCACAAAAACTGTTGCCGGTTAAAACATGGCGGCATGCAATGCTTCTCGGTTTATTATGGGGCTGGTTACCCTGCGGTTTAGTTTATAGTGTACTGGTGTGGTCTGTTTCTGCGGGTAGTTTTCAGCAGGGTGCGTTATTGATGCTGAGTTTTGGCCTGGGCACCCTGCCAAATTTACTGGCCATGGGTGTGTTTGCAAACCAGCTAAGACAGTTTATACAAAAACAGGGGGTGCGCTATCTGGCCGGGGGTATAATCATTTTATTTGCCCTGTGGAATTTATTTTTATCGGCCAACTTGTTGGCCAGGTGAAAGGCTCGAATTAGCAGTTGTTATTAGAATAATATTAAAAGTAAAAGCTGTTTACCGCAGAGAACGCAGAGCTGCGCAGAGGTTTTTTTATGGTTTGCGCTACGCGCAAACACATAAAAAGATGCCTTTCTCTGCGTTCTCTGCGGTTAAATCCTGCATTTGCGAAACACCAGGCCTAAACTATTTTGCCATTCATAAAAGCTCACAAACTAATGCCAAATACGCTGGCAAAAACATAGCGCAGGGAGTATTGCACAAACATTAAAACAATAATCGCTAATATGGGTGAAATATCCATGCCGCTAACTGGCGGAATTAACTTTCTAAAGTGTTTTAGTACAGGCCAGCTTAAACTGTTTAGCAGACCTACTGCCGGATTATGGGGGTCGGGATGTATCCAGCTAAGTACGGCCTGAATAATAATTGAGTAGAGAAAAATACTGATAACTAGCATCAGCGTCTGGCCTGTCGCTAATAGCCCGATTACCAGTGGATTAAGTGTTTGATATACAGCCATCACCTTGATGGCTATTATTAAAACGGCGAGTATTAATGTTGCTAAATCGATGCCGCCAAAACCAGGAACAATGCGCCGTAGTGGTTTTACCAGTGGGTTAGTTATCTTAACTATAAATTGTGATATCGGGTTATAAAAATCAGCACGAACCCATTGCAGTAAAAGCCGTATAAGCAAAACCGCTGCATAAAGTTGAAAAAGAATATCAATTAAAAAAACGAATGGATTCATAGTTAAAGTTTCCCTGATTCATCGGCAAGTTCAATGGCGCGATCACGTGCAGCGGTGAGTGCCTGTTGAACAATATCATTTAAATGGCTGGCTTCAAAAGAGGCTATGGCTGCGGCAGTGGTGCCGCCTTTAGAAGTGACTTTTGCGCGCAAAGTGGCCAGGTCATCATCACCTTCTAATGCCATGCGTGCCGCACCTAATGCGGTTTGGCGTGCCAGCAGGCTGGCGATTTCTTCACTTAAACCCAGTTGTGTGCCAGCCTGTTGCATGGCTTCCATAAATAAAAAGAAATAAGCCGGCCCGGAGCCAGAAACTGCGGTCACCGCGTCCAGTTGTGATTCTTCATTCACCCAGAGGGTTATACCCGCCGCCGTTAAAATTTGCTCAGCAATGGATCTTTGTTCCCTGCTGGTGCCGGCATTAGCATACAGGCCGGTGGCACCTGCCTGAATCAGCGCTGGCGTATTGGGCATGCAGCGCACCACAGCCTGCTCACCACCAAGCCAGCGGTTAATGTCAGTGGAACGAATACCCGCAGCAATTGAAATAATTAGAGGGCGAGTCTGTTGAACCCTGCTTTTAATGTTTTCACAAACATCTTTTATCAGCTGCGGTTTAACGGCAAGCACCAGCACATCTGCGGTTTCAACTGCACTGCGGTTATCTGTTTCAGTATTTATGAAAAACCGCTGTTTTAACTGCTCAAGTTTCTGGCTATCCGGGTCGGTGACGGTGATGTTATCCGCAGCATACTGATTACTAACCAGGCCACTGATTAAACTGCCGGCCATATTGCCGCCACCGATAAAGCAAATGTGTTCTGTCATATTTTTATTTCAGGTTATATAATTTGTTTTTTAGCGTATTAGCAGTTGATAAATTATAACCCACTAAGCTTTCTTTCACCAAAAATCGCCGTACCAATGCGCAGCATGGTACTGCCTTCGGCAATCGCTGCCTCCATATCGTCACTCATGCCCATAGACAGGGTATCCAGTTGCGGGTGTGTTAGCTGTAATTTTGTCAGTGCCTGCCGTAATTTTGCCAGTGCTTCACGCTGCGCATCCAGCTTATCTGCTTTGGCTGGAATAGCCATTAAACCACGTAATGCTAAATTTGGCAGGCTAATCACCTCATCTACGACACTGGGTAGTTGATTAAGGCTTAACCCCGATTTAGTGGCTTCCTGGCTGATATTAACCTGCAGGCAAATATTTAACGGTGGCAGTGACGGCTGACGCTGCTGGCTCAGCCTGTGGGCGATTTTGAGGCGATCGACACTGTGTACCCAGTCAAAGTGTTCTGCCAGCTCGCGGGTTTTATTTGACTGTATAGCCCCGATGAAATGCCATTCGATCTCAAGTTCGTGTAAATCGTTTATTTTATTGACGGCTTCCTGCAGGTAATTTTCACCAAAACAGGTCTGCCCTGCGTTAAAAGCAGCACGTATATCTTCAACGGGCCAGGTTTTGCTTACTGCCAGTAATTGCACATCTTCGACCTTACGATGCCAGGTTTGACATAAATCGGAAATATTTTTGTGGATTTGCGCTAAATTATTTGCAATATTGCCTGAGTTAGATGACAGCATTGATTGAAGCCTGTTAAATTATTGACTATAAAAGAGAAGACTATTGTAGTTTTTTTACAGGCCAGCGTATACAAACTGGCTTTGGCGGATATTTCGTTACTATATAAATCTGGGGAGATTTAATGGATATTGCACAATTACTGGCATTTGGTGTAAAAAATGGTGCTTCAGATTTGCATCTGTCGGCGGCTCTGCCACCGATGATTCGTGTTGATGGAGATGTGCGGCGTATCAATATAGATGCCATGCCCCATGAAGAAATACACGCCATGGTGTATGACATCATGAATGACAAGCAGCGTAAAACCTTTGAAGAATTCTGGGAAGTGGATTTCTCATTTGAAATTCCAGGTCTGGCGCGGTTTCGTGTTAATGCATTTAACCATAACCGGGGTGCCGGCGCGGTGTTTCGGACGATTCCTTCAAAAATTCTGTCGCTTGAGGAGCTTGGTGCGCCAAAGATCTTTGAAGACATAGCCAATACCCCGCGGGGCATTGTGCTGGTCACCGGCCCGACGGGCTCGGGAAAATCGACAACGCTGGCAGCCATGGTAAACCATGTAAATGAAAATGATTATGGGCACATTCTTACCATAGAAGATCCGATTGAATTTGTGCATGAAAGTAAAAAATGCCTGATGAATCAGCGCGAAGTGCATCGAGACACCCTCGGCTTCAGTGAGGCGCTACGCTCAGCCCTGCGCGAAGACCCCGACGTTATTCTGGTCGGTGAGATGCGTGACCTTGAAACCATACGCCTGGCATTATCCGCAGCGGAAACCGGGCATCTGGTATTTGGTACTTTACACACCAGTTCGGCTGCAAAAACCGTTGACCGTATTGTGGATGTATTCCCGGCAGCTGAAAAAGATATGGTGCGGGCGATGTTATCTGAGTCATTGCGAGCCGTTATAGCACAAACCCTGCTGAAGAAAATTGGTGGCGGTCGAGTGGCGGCACATGAAATTATGATTGGCACACCGGCTATTAGAAATCTGATACGTGAGAATAAAATTGCACAGATGTATTCAGCTATTCAGACTGGCCAGTCGATAGGCATGCAGACGCTGGATCAGAATCTGAGAGAGATGGTAGATCGTGGTATGATCACTAAAGACGATGCAATGACCAAGGCAGTGAATAAAGACTCATTCTAATGTAGATGAATTTCGCAGGCTGAGGCTGTCAATTGCACAAATTTAACGAGTAAATAATTATTTTTTAACACAGATTATGAAGCCCCGCATTAAAGAAAAAAAGGCTGATCTGAATAGTTACAAACCATAACTATAATTACCGGAGTTAGGAATGGATAGAGATAAGGCCATCCGATATATGCACGATTTATTGCGCATGTTGGTGCAGAAAGATGGGTCCGATTTATTTATCACCGTAGGCGCTGCGCCTTCGATGAAAGTCGATGGCAAGATGACTCCGTTATCTAATAAGCCGCTTTCTCCCGCACACACGCAAACCCTGGTGCGTTCAATTATGAACGACAAGCAACTAGGGGAGTTTGAAGCGAAGCAGGAGGTTAATTTCGCAATCAGCCTGCCCGGCGTTTCCCGATTTCGTGTTAATGCATTTACCCAGCGTGGTTCTATGGGCATAGTGTTACGTGTTATTCGATCTGAAATACCGAGTTTTGAAGAGCTGAGTCTGCCGACGATTTTACAGGATATTGCCATGACCAAGCGGGGCCTGGTTATTTTTGTTGGCGCCACTGGCTCAGGTAAATCAAGTTCACTGGCATCAATGATTGGCTATAGAAATGAAAATTCATTTGGCCACATTATTACTATTGAAGACCCTATTGAATTTGTACACCAGCATAAAAATTGTATTGTGACACAACGCGAAGTAGGCGTAGATACAGAAAATTATGGTGTGGCTTTAAAAAATACTTTGCGCCAGGCGCCAGATGTCATTCTAATTGGTGAGGTGCGTGATCGTGAGACCATGGAGTATGCTATTGCCTTTGCAGAAACCGGCCATCTGTGCTTAACCACATTACACGCTAACAGTTCCAATCAGGCACTGGATCGAATTATTAACTTCTTCCCGGAAGAGCGCCGAGCGCAATTGCTGATGGATTTATCGCTCAATCTTAAATCATTAATTTCACAGCGGCTGATTCCGTTAAGAGGGGGTGAAGGTCGTGTACCTGCGGTTGAAATTATGCTGAATACGCCGCTGATGTCTGATTTAATCTTCAAGGGCAATGTGCATGAAATAAAAGAGCTGATGGCCAAATCAAATGAATATGGCATGATTACTTTCGATCAGGCATTGTTTGAGTTATATGAAGAAAGTTATATCACGTACGAAGATGCATTGCGTAATGCTGATTCAATCAATGACCTGAGACTGCGTATTAAGCTCAAAGGTAAGGATGCCAAAAATACAGATTTAATGCAGGAAGTATCGGGCCTTAAAATGGAAGAAGATGCTTCAGACAATAAACACCGAATGCGCTAATTCAGGTTTAAAAATATGAATCTACACCCCTATCTAAAATTAATGGCTGAACGCGGTGGCTCGGATATTTTCTTTACCACCGGTGCGCCGGTGAGTATGAATATCGAAGGTAAAATGCACCCCATTGGTAAAACACCATTAGAGCCGGGCATGACCAAAGATATTGCCTATAGTGTGATGGATGAAAATCAGAAAATGGGTTTTGAGGCAACCATGGAAATGAACCTGGGTATGTCCATGGATGGTATTGGGCGCTTTCGTGTCAATATTTATACTCAGCGCGGTGAAGTTTCTATGGTGATTCGATATATAAAATCGGATGTACCCAGTCTGGATAAATTAAACCTTCCGGACAAATTAAAAGATCTGGTGTGCTTGAGAAAAGGTCTGGTACTGATAGTGGGTGCCACAGGCTCAGGTAAATCAACTACACTGGCCTCAATGATAAATCATCGCAGTTTAAATATGCCGGGGCACATATTAACGATTGAAGACCCAATTGAATATATGTTTGACCACCAGAAATCCATAGTGGGTCAGCGTGAAGTGGGTCTGGATACCCTGTCTTATGAAAATGCTTTACGAGAAGCAATGCGTGAGGCACCAGATGTTATTATGATTGGTGAGGTGCGCGACCGGGAAACCATGGAAGCGGCAATTCAATATGCAGATACAGGTCACCTGTGTTTAACAACCCTGCACTCGGTAAATGCAAACCAGACGCTGGATAGAATATTAAGTTTCTTCCCACCAGATTCACGTAACCAGATTTTAATGGATTTATCTCTTAACCTGCAGGCTATTGTTTCGCAGCGTCTGGTTATCGGTTTAGACGGCAAGCGTATTGCCGCTATCGAAATATTAATTAACTCACCCTATATATCCGAATTAATTCGGCGTGGCGATTTTCATGAAATAAAAGAGATAATGGAGAAAGGCGAAGCAGATGGCATGCAAACCTTCGATCAATCCCTGTTTCAGTTGTTTTCAGAAGGAACAATCGACATTAAAACCGCACTGTCTTATGCTGATTCACGCAGTAACCTGGAATGGAAAATTAATTTCGGTGGCGGCGTAAAGGAAATGAATAAGGCAAGAGAAGATGATACATTGCAGTTTTCTGCAGATCTGGACGATTTGCCTGAAGTGAAATAAACCCCGATTTAAAAAATGTTACAGAGCACACAGAGGCAGGGGTGTCATCTTTACCCTCGAATATTTTCTAAAAACAAAAAGCATATTGTCCGCAAATGAACGCTAAACCCCGCAAATAACCGCAAAAAAATTAAACTATACCTGTTATCGCGTATTTAGCGGCTATTTGCGTGGTTTGTGTTGTCTGTTTCTTTTTTATCATTTCAGCCCATTAAAGGTAGAGCGTCTCTTAAATCTAAAACAACAGTATCCTTTATATGTGTCTTGTTAGTAAATTAGTTCTAAAGAGTTTCCTGTGTAAGAGATATGAAGTCTTTGAAGATTTAACATCAACTATTATTTTTTAGCGTTTCATCTTTCTTTTGATCGTAATATATGGCCATTAATTTATAAATATTCGTGGAGATAGATTAACCTTTGTGTGCTCTGTGTCTAAGCTGCCAGAAATGATTTCAGTATTTATACACCGCATAAATCTGAATTCCGTTATGTGCCCAGTTAAAAAAAGCACTGTTAGCAAGGCCTTGCACTTCTACGCTCATATCAAAATAAGCCAGTGAGGCACCTACTCCCCAGTTGTTATTAAAATAATATTCTGTACCCGCATCTGCGCTTAAAATACTTCCATCAATATTTCCTACAGGAAGACTTAAATAGCGTAAGGATGCCCGGGTCCGCCAGGAAGGAGATATTTCATAGTCAGCAGTAAAACCAATCAGAGGCATCGGTGCCTGAAGTTTTTGTCGGGAAGAATAATCTGCCATAAAAACAGCTTGATCTTCGCCTTCTGCCTGTATATTTCCGGTAGCCGTGGTTAGAGTTGTATTTAAAAACCAGTAAATGCCAGCAGAAAAACCAAGCTCAAGATCGGGCTTTTTAATAAAACTGTAAATATAACTAAAGTCTAGAATTTCAGACTGGCTGTCAGTAACAATAGTAGAACCTGATTTAATTGTTGTATTGTCCAATATAATGTCATTAAAATTTTGGATGGAGGCTTTTCTGCTGATGGGTGTATAGGTTAGTTTTATACGATGAAGATCACCGACTCTATACCAGCCACTAATCCAGCCACTATTGATCTTACTGTCATAACCCAGGTCATCTTCAAAGTTGATTTCTTTGTTGACCGACTGGTTTCTTGAATTGATTGACAATTGAGTATCATAAGTTTCTAAGCTGCTACCGACTGACAGGTGATATATTTCATTTATATCAGCTAATACCGGTGTGTTGATAAGCAGGCTAACCGTAGCCGCTAAGAATGTTCTGCTGAAATATTTTTTAAATAAAACATAATCCTTTAACAATTGCTTAATATCAGAAAGCATAAGCCATTCCAATACTGAAACCCGTCAATTTAAGGTCGAATACATTATCAGCGTTAGTTTTTCCGTCAAACAGATCAAGTTGATTCTGGGTTTGCAGCTCAAGTTGAAATGAAATTTTCGGTGTAAATGAGTGCGCCCAGCCAAGGCCTATAAAATAACCGTAACCATTGGTTGAATCAGTATTTGTGCCTGTAGGTAAGCCGGGTTCAAAATATTCTTCAACACTTAGTTTTGTATCATACAAAAGCAGGCCTACGCGGCCATAAACTTTATTTCGATCAGAAAACTTATGTTGCGGACGTATGCCAAGTGTAATCCCGCTGGTTTCGATGCTTGCCTGATAAGTGCCGACAATATCTTCCTTTATGCTATCTAAAATTGTTTCGCTATAAAATAGTCCGGAGGTAAGCGCAAGCCAGGGATAAACATAGTAGTTGTAATTAAGCTGTACTATTTTTCCTGTGCGAAAATCATCGGAACCACCTGCATCAGGTATGGCAGATAAAATATTCCCGTCAAATAACATGTTTTGTGCAAATGACAAGTTTGAAAACGGCAAGTAAACTAAAGTGATTATAATTGTGAGTAGTTTGCGCATTTAGTAAAGTGTTTTAATTGGGGTTGTAAAACAGGGTCACATCGGCACTACGGCTGCCTATAATACGGCCATTGACGGCTGAATCAAAGCTGCCATTTCTTTCACGGAACAGAAACAACTGAATCTCGCAAGGGTTTTCAACTGGATTAATGGTTGGAATCTCCTGAAAAAATATATTATCAGGTAAGATTTCATTTGATAAAACTAATAGTTTCTGTAGTAAGGCACGGCTTTCGCCGAATAAAAAATCGACTGAAAAAATGATGTCATCAGAATCATATATAAACTGATCCAGGCCAATGGTTTCAGAGCCATCATCTGTCTCATCCAGCAAGCTTGCTGTGGTGCCGTAGGTATAGGTCGTGGCACCATTGCTGCAGCTGATTGCAGAACGCACTTTCATAAGGTCGCCCGCGGCCTCAGCAGTCCAGCTGATAGCAAAACTTTGATTAATGTTATTTAAGCTTGTATCACTCAGTGCAACATTAACAGGTTCGGGTGGTAAAACGATAGAGGCTGATGCACCGACAAATTCACCTGGACCGGGATCAATCGTAAACAGATCGCTGGGGAACCAGCGACCCTGCCTGGCTTCCAGTGGTTCATGTACCATTAAAAAATCAATTTGATTAAGATTAGCCTCATTACTGAGGCTGGCAGCATAACTGCCGGTGTAAAAGCCCCTGTCAAGCAGCAAAACACTGTTATTTGCCGTGCTTGCCTGCACTACATCACCACCCACCAGTTTCACCGGATCACCATTATCAAAGATTGCTATGGCAACCTGAATACTGTTAATTCCACTGTGTTGATTTGCACCAACAGCAGCATAGCGACCATCCTGGGGAACCCCCGGCAGGCTATTGTCTATGTCTATACCGCAGCCACTTATAAAAATTAAGACTGAAGTAGCGACTAAAACAAAGATTCGCTTTAAAATGGTTTTGCTCATGTCCATATATAAAACTATGCCCTAAATACCTGTAAGGCAACATCAGACGCGTCCAGGATGAACCTGAATTAATCAGTTAGCTGCACTAAGGCGCTGTAAGTGACTGGAATATTGAATACTATACTAGATTAGAGGCTTTGATCCAGAGTTTATTGTCCTGATGTGTTTAATACCCAGGGTCAGAGAAGAGGCAGATTTATATTACGCCATGGTTGCAGGTGTTATACACTTCATCACTGGATATCCTGTCACTATATGAACAGAATTCCGAGAATAATCAGACGCTCCCGTATTTTATTCAACATCTAATAATAACAGTAAGTTAATAAGGTAAATATAAAAAATGCACAGATTGCTATGGATTTTAACAGGTGTATTACTGGTTAATGTGGCATGGGCCGATCGTGAGAGTGAATGGTCTAAAGTTATTAAACATGTTAGCGATTCAATTGTCACTATTCGAGTAGATGCAGTAAGGGCATTTGATACGGCTCGCAACAGTTCTTCTCAGGCTACAGGTTTTGTGGTGGATGCAAAGCGTGGCATTATTTTAACTAATCGACATGTGGTGCAGGCAGGCCCGGTAATAGCTGAAGCATTATTCTCAAATCGTGAAGAAATAGAACTAAAGCCCATTTACCGTGACCCTGTGCATGATTTTGGTTTTTTTCAATACGACCCCAAAGCCCTTAGATTTATTAAGCCTAAAAGCTTGCCGATAAAGCCAAAACAGGCGGTGGTGGGAAGAGAAATACGGGTGATGGGCAATGATGCGGGAGAACAGCTGTCTATACTGGCAGGCACATTAGCAAGAATAGATCGCCAGGCTCCTTATTATGGCCGCGGTCGCTATAATGATTTTAATACTTTTTATTATCAGTCGGCCTCGGGTGTTTCTGGCGGCTCTTCCGGCTCACCCGTGCTGGATATTTACGGCAATGTGATTGCATTAAATGCAGGTGGCTCAGTTAAGGCTTCATCCAGTTTTTTTCTGCCATTGCAACGCGTTGAACGTGCACTAAAATTAATTCAGAAAAATAAACCGGTCAGTCGAGGCACCCTGCAAACTACCTTCGATTACAAACCTTATGATGAAGTAAGACGCCTCGGCCTGCGGCCAAAACTTGAAGCGAAGTTAAGAAAAGTGAATCATGGGGTAGGCCTGCTGGTAGTGAGGAGAAGTCTGCCTGGCTCGCAGGCACATAAACTGCTTAAATCGGGTGATATTATAATCAAAGGCAGTAAAATAAATGAAAAACTCAGCTGGTTAAGGCGGTTTGATGAGCTCGAGTCACTACTGGACAAAAGTGTAAATAAAAAAATAAAATTATTAGTCGAACGTAATGGGCGTCCAGTAGAGCTGAGTATTAAGGTTGATGATTTGCATGGGCTGACGCCGGATAAATATTTAACATTTGGCCAGGCGATTGTGCATAATTTATCGTATCAGCAAGCCCGTCATCTGCATCGGCCTGTTGAAGGAGTGTATGTTGCCCAGTCGGGCTATCTTTTATCAACTGCAGGTGTGCCTCGTGGCGCAGTTATTTTAGCGATTGATAATCAGCCGGTTAAAAATATTGATGATGTTGAAAACATTTTAAAAGGGCTGGCCGATCGCCAACAGGCCGCTGTGCAGTATATAACCTTTAAAGAAACGCAGCGCACTCATGTCTCAATTATGCGTATGGACAGACGCTGGTTTCCACTCAGAAAATGTTATCGTGATGATGAGCTGGGTATCTGGCCCTGTGAAAAACTGGCAGAAAATAATTCCACCGAAGTGATTGACAAAACCGAGGTGAAATTTATTGAATATAAAGATGAGCGTGCTAACAGACTGTCATCGTCCATTGTTTCTGTGCAATTTGATATCCCGTATAATATTAACGGTGTAGAAGAATCACACTATACAGGTGCAGGATTAATCATTGATAAAGAAGATGGCCTGGTGCTGGTTGATAGAAATACAGTGCCGATGAGTGTGGGTGATGTCAGAGTATTGTTCGCCGGGGCATTAGATATACCGGCTAAAGTTATTTTTGTTCATCCCCTGCATAACCTGGCCATCGTTCAGTATAAACCAGAATTATTAGGTGATACCCAGGTAGAAGAAATTGAGTTTAGAAATAAAAAACTTGAAACGGGTGATGAGGTCTGGTTAATTGCGCTGAAAAATAGCCAGGAATTGCTGGTAGAAAAAACAAAAATTTCTGCCATTGATACACTGGATTTCTCCTTGCCTAAAATACCTACATTTAGAGAATCAAATCTGGACGTTATTAGTTTACACAACCCACCGGTAAGTCGTGGTGGTGTACTCAGTGATGAAGATGGTCGGGCGCTGGCAATCTGGTCGAGTTTTGCATATGACAGTGATAATGAATTAAATCAGTATGAATGGGGTGTGCAGGCAGAGATTATTCAGGAATTAATTGAGCAATGGCGGTGCTGTAAAAAGTTTGAAATCAGATCGCTGGAGATTGAAATGGCAACTTTATCCATTGCCCAGGCTAGAAAACTCGGGCTTTCAGATAAATGGACCCGGCAGTTTCAAACTGCAGATGCAAAACGTCAGGTAGTCGCCGTGTCAAGACGGGTGGCCGGCTCAGAAGCGGAAATACAATTACAGGAAGGTGATTTAATACTGGCAATAGATAATGAAATAGTACGTAATTATCGTGATGTTGAAAAACGCACCCAGAAAGAAGAAGTCAAACTGAGCATTAATCGGTTGGGCAAGGAGATGGAGCTAACAGTTAAAACTCAGCTAATGGATGGTTCAGGTACACAGAGTATAGTGCTGTGGGCCGGTGCCTTAATACAGTCACCGCACCGGGAAATTTCATTGCAACGGGGTATAAAGCCAGAGGGTGTTTACGTCAGCTATGTGTTTCATGGCAGTCCGGCTAATCGAAGTAATTTAAGTACATTGCTCCGCATTGTAGAATTTAACGGCGAAGTAGTTGAAAATTTAGGTCAGTTTAAACAGCTAACGAAAAAATACAGGGATAATAAGTTTATTCAACTTAAAGTGCTGGATTTAATAAATCGTGAATCCGTCATCAGTTTAAAGCAGAATTTATATTACTGGCCGGGCAGGGAAATTGTCAGGAAAGACAATGAATGGATGAGCCGGGAACTGTAGGTTCTTTTATAATGCAATTACCTAAAACCTCATTTATGCCCTAAGGCTGTTGTTCAGCTATTTAAGCAACAGCATCTAATCACAGACGGCAGAGGATTAAACAGACTATAACCCTGTGTATTTGCAACCTGCCAGGGATACTCTGGTCAGGTACCGCTGCGTAGTTTTTTCAGCAAAAGCTGTATCCAGCTTCTATACTTATATTTCAAATCCTGTAAAAACAGGACAGGCAATTATGCCTATATAATCCTGGAAAATTTATTCCATATATTATGTAGGGTTAAATAATGGGGGAAATATGGAGAACCAGCAGCAGGATAGACGGGATGCCAGACGATATCAGTTAAAAGAAGCGCTGAATCTTAAAATTGTTTTCTCGTCTGAAAATCCAAATTTATTAGGCAAAACACTAGCGGGTTCAACTCTGGATGTGTCTGCATCCGGCTTACGAATTGAGTTAAACCAGGCAATTAAAATTGATAGCGTGCTGGATGTATGGGTAACGCTCAAGGATAACAATAAAAAGTATTTTCTGACGGGTAATGTGCGCTGGTGTAATGCTGCTGATGATGGCAGCTTATTTCACATAGGTGTTGTATTGCGACAGCGTTCGGATACGGTAACGGATCTTGATAGCTGGCGAGCTTCGTTTAAGGGTATGTGACCCCTGATGGCCAGTAATGTCCCGCTCCTGTCAGTTTTGTAAAACAGTTGCCAGCCCGCAATTTGCGATTGTGGTACTGGCATTGTTTATTATTTATTTCAGCTTATGGGGCTGAGGTTCTGTGTTTTCATCATCGATATACAGATCTGAAATTTCAATAAAACCCTCCTCGTCTTCCTTCCGTCTTGAGTTTGATTCACGGCAGTCACTTACCAGAGATTCCGAACGCTTACGATAACGGCGATCAGAGTCTGTACGCCGGGGGTGGGTTGCTAGCCGCCTTTCAGGGTCGGTGAAATATGTGTCTTTCAAGTTTTTCATAGCTGCACCATTCATTTATGGGTAATATAAATACAGTGTATTGATGTGTACTATTTACGTGCTACTTATATATACTTATAGCGGATGAAACTAGTTGGTCAATCTAGCGGTGATAAATAATTGACCTTTAGTCTGAATACATAAATGCTCATTATTCCGTGTACCCTTACTAAAGTGCATATCCGCGCTTTAAAATGGCTATTTTCACGGGTAAACTCATAGTATTAGCCTTGATCTGAAGTCAGGTATTGATGAAAATCGGGGTAAGCTGCAACAGTTACAAAGATACATCCAGATCATCACAGCACAGGTGGAGAAAAAAATGTCAGAGCAACACCCCGTTATTGCAGTTACCGGTGCCAGTGGGGCCGGAACTACCGTGGTGCAACAGGCATTTAAGGAGATTTTTTTCAGGCAGAAAATTAATGCTGCTTTCGTACAGGGTGATGGCTTTTTGCGTTATAGCGATAAAGACACTGAAAAGCATATTTCTCAGACACTGGCAGATGGCCAGCATATTAGTTGCTATGGCCCTGAGTTAAATGATTTTTCCAGACTGGAAGAAAGTTTCCATCGCTATTCAGAAAGCGGCAATTGTTCAATACGATGTAAAGTCAGCCATGAAAATGCTCATCTATATAGTGAACCCGTAGGCGAATTTACCCCGTGGCAGCAAAGCCCGGCGGGTACTGACTGTCTATTTTATGAGGGTATGCATGGCGGTGTGGTTGCAGAAACATGGACCCGGCGTAAAGATGATAGCACTCAGGCCGGTTTTAACGATCGTCGGCTTGCCCATACCAATGGAGTTAATGTGGCTCAGTATGTGGATTTATTGATAGGTGTGGTACCTGCCATTAATCTTGAATGGATTCAGCGCATTCATCACGATCAGATGTGTCATGAAAAGTCAGCCGAGCAGGTGACGGTAAATATTCTGGATCAGCTGCAGGATTATGTTTATTTTATTGTGCCCCAGTTTTCGATAACAGATATTAATTTTCAGCGTATGCCGGTAGTGGATACATCGAATCCATTTGATCAACGAAGGGTACCTACGGAAAAAGAAAGCATTGTGGTGGTTAGTTTTAGAGAACCGGCAAAGCATGATTTAGAGAATTATATAAGGCGGATTGAAGGTTCGTTTTTATCAAGACGTAGCAGCCTGGTAATTCCGGGCGGACAAATGCAGCATGCGCTGGATATTATCTGTGCGCCATTAATAGAAGAACTGATAGGCAGGGTTTAGAGCCTGAGTTATTGAGGCTCTTCTCCGCTTTTGTGAGGTATGTATTGGCATGTCTGGAAACGTCATACTCTGTCATTCCAGCATGCTCCTAGCTGGAATCCAGTGACTTTGCAGTGTTAATGCCGCTGAGTCCCCGATAAAAACGCTCGGGGATGACGACAATCAATTTTTATTTGCAAGACAAATATTAAATATTATAAATTCCTTTTACTTGAAAATTAACACTGAAATATCAACAGGTTAGTG